>CAYMQH010000003.1:27363-43906 GCA_964392525.1 uncultured Aestuariivirga sp. | reverse complement strand
TTGAGGCCACGGTTCTCGTGGATCACCAGTACGGCGGGATATGTCCCGGACGCAGAGGGCCGCACCAGATAGCCCTTGATGCCGGGGGCGATCTCCGCATCCTCCGCCGTGATCGCGGGATCATCCTCGGCCACAAGACCCGCATGGGCATAGTTGTTCTCGAGCACAGGCAAAAGCGCCGTCGCCGCCGCCGCCGAGCCCGCCAGAAGGCTCAGCCTCTCGAGGAAATCCCTGCGGCTCATCCCGCCATGGGTGTAGCGGTCGAAAAGGTCGATAAGCTTCTGATCCATCTTTTCCTCTTCTGTGCCCTGTTCCACTTCCGTTCGGCCGTCCACCTCTTTAAACGTGGGATCGGCTCAACAGGATGACAATGGATTCGTTTCCCCGCACCGCCGTGGCCTCCGGCATGGGCGCCATTATAGATGGCGAACACTGCGAACCTGCGCGGGCGCTGGCCGCGCTGGCCGCCAGCCCGCACCTGGTCTGCCACTCGGCCTTCCTGATCGAGCGGCTGGGTGTTGCCGCACAGGCACCGAGTGCGGCCGTGCGGGCGGCGCGCGAACAGCGCCATCATGATGTGGCGGAACTCTTCGCCTTCGTCTGCCCAGCCCGCTTTGCGACGCCCACGCCCACGGGCCTCGCCCGCTCCCTGGCGCTGGAGCCGGGTGAGACGGACGAGCACACCGTCCGCATCATCGCCGAAGACCTTCTGAACCGCCTGTCGAACAAGCACTACCCGCTGATCCGCGAGGCTGCGGAGAACGCAAGCTTCCTCGCCCGCGCCAATTGGCCCTGGGCGAAGCAGGTGCTTGCCGCCCTGCTCCTGGCCAATCCGAAGCTCGACGTCGGCTCCTTCGCCACCGGCCTCAACGCCTGGGACAGGGTCGAGGAATGGGAAGAAGATGGTGGGCGGCCGCCCGGCCGGCAGGACGCCGTAACGCCCGTTGAAGCACAGACCTTCCTGCACGAAGTGCTGGGAGAGGACGCGGAGCGGCGCAGCTCGCAATCGGCCTATGCCGGGGCTGCCACCTTCGCCTTCCAGCCGCGCCAGTCGAAGGAGATCAACAATATCCTCCTCGCCGAGGCGGGTACGGGGCTGGGCAAGACGCTGGGCTATCTGGCACCCGCCTATCTCTGGGCGCGGAAGAACAATGCCCCCGTCTGGGTATCGACCTACACCAAGAACCTGCAGCGCCAGCTCGACCAGGAAACATCGCGCCTCATCGAAAACCCGGAGGAGCGGCAAGGCCGGATCGTGATCCGCAAGGGCCGGGAGAACTATGTCTGCCTCCTCAACATGCAGGAGGTGTTCGGCAGGCTTACCTCCGCCAATCCGCGCACCGCGCTTTTGGCTGCACTCATCTCGCGCTGGGCCAGGTTCACGCGCGATGGCGATATGGTGGGCGGCGACTTCCCGTCATGGGTTCTGTCGTTGTTCAGCGACCTCTCCCATGATGGCGAGGGCCGGGGCGTGACGGCGCAGTCGCTGGGCCTCACGGACAGGCGTGGCGAGTGCATCTATTCCGCCTGTCCGCATTACCGGCGCTGCTTCATCGAGCGCTCGGTGCGGGCGGGCAGGAACGCCTCCATCGTGATTGCCAACCATGCCCTCGTGCTGCATCAGGCGGCTGTCGATCATGCACTCGGCATCGCCCAAACGGAGGAAGAGGAGGCCGCTCCTGGCGGCATCCGCCGCATTGTGTTCGATGAGGGCCACCATCTGTTCGATGCGGCGGACTCGGCTTTTTCCGGCCATCTCACCGCACTCGAAACCGCCGAGCTTCGCCGCTGGCTCAGGGGGCCAGAAGCCGAACGCCGCAGGGGCCGCGGGCTTGCCGACCGCATCGGTGATCTTCTGGGCGAAGACGAAGCCGCCGAGAAGCTTCTCCAGCAGGTGCTGCGCGCCGCACTGAGCCTTCCCGGCCCGGGCTGGACCAGGCGCGTGCAGGCCGGCCAGCCCGAGGGCCCTGCCGAACAGTTCCTGTCGCTGGTGCGCCAGCAGGTTCTGGCGCGAGCCGAACACAATGCCGCCGGTCACACGCTGGAAGCCGACTGCCACCCGCTGATTGGCGGGCTGGGCGAAGCGGCGGGCGAACTGGCGCGCACGCTGATCGACCTCAAGAAACCCATGGCAGCGCTCGCCAATGCGCTGGCCAGGAAGCTCGATGCCGAGGCCGAGGAACTCTCCACCCATGACCGCGGCCGCATCGAAGCCATATCGCGCTCGCTGAAGCGGCGCGGCGATCTGATGGTGGGCTCCTGGATCGACATGCTCTCACGCCTTCTCGAAGAGACAAATCCGCTGTTCGTCGAGTGGTTCGACATCGCGCAAAGCTTCGGCCGGGAGCATGACGTGGGCCTCCATTCACATTGGGTCGACCCGACCGAGCCGATGGCACTTGCGGTGCTGAAACAGGCTGATGGCATCGTCATCACCTCCGCTACCCTGAAAGACCGCCCACCGGATGTCCCCGATGACTGGGCCAATGCCGAGATGCGCACCGGTGCGGTTCACCTGCCCTATCCCGTAAAGCGCGAAAGCTGGGAGTCGCCCTTCGATTATGCCGGTGCCAGCAGCGTCATCGTGGTGACGGATGTGAACCGCGAGGACATGGACCAGGTGGCGGCCGCCTATCGTGAATTGTTTCTCGCAGCAGGGGGCGGAGGGCTCGGCCTGTTCACCGCCATCTCGAGGCTTCGCGCCGTGCACAAGCGGCTGGTGAAGCCCTTGGCGGATGCCGGCCTGCCGCTTTACGCCCAGCATGTGGACCCGATGGACACCGGAACACTGGTGGACATGTTCCGCGCCGAACGCGACGCGTGCCTGCTGGGAACGGATGCGGTGCGCGACGGCGTGGATGTGCCGGGCGATTCACTCCGCCTCATCGTGCTCGACCGTGTGCCATGGGGCACGCCGACCATTCTGGAGCGGGCCCGCAAGGACGCCTTCGGCGGCAATGCCTATGGCGACATGGTGGTGCGCATCAGGCTGCGCCAGGCCTTCGGCCGCCTGATCCGCCGCGCCGGAGACACGGGGCATTTCATCGTGCTCGATTCGCGGCTGGCTTCGCGCTTCAGCACGGCTTTTCCGCAAGGCGTCTCCATCTCGCGCCTCGGGCTGGTGGATGCGATCGAGCGGGTGCGCACTGGACATTGAAGAGCCTTACTCTAAACTCTGTCCCCGCAAGCGGAGTGACAAGCCAATGTCCGGCACCATCAGCACTGAACAGGCGCTCATCTACACCATGGTCACCATGTCGGGTGTCGAAGGCAAGATCAACGCCATCGAACTGGCGGAGATTCGCCAGTTGGTGCAGACGCTTCCCATCTTCCGCGACTTCGACGAGCACCGGCTCGTCACCGTGGCGCAGGAGGCAGGCGAAATCCTGCAGGACACCGAGGGCCTCCGTGCCATCCTCGGCCTCGTGCGGGATGCGCTTTCACCAAAGCTGCGGGAAACCGCCTATGCGCTGGCCGTCGAAGTGGCCGCTTCCGATCTTGCCGTGGGCAAGGAGGAACTGCGCTTCCTCGCCATGCTGCGCGATGCGCTGGGGCTCGACAAGCTCGTCACCGCGGCACTCGAACGCTCTGCCATTGCACGGTATCAGACGGAATAAGCCTTTTCATCGCCTCACCCGAAAGCCCGCTTCTCCAGCGATGGCAAACGGGTGGCGAATGTCAGGGCGCGCGCCACGAAGAAGATGTTGAGTGCCGCCCACAGCCCGGCATTGCCGAAGGGGGCTTCAAGCAGCCACCAGGCAAGCATGAAGATGGCGAGTGACACGATCATCATGTTGCGCATGTCCTTCGTGGCCATGGCGCCGGTGAAGATGCCGTCGAACTGGAAGCAGATGACACCCAGCACCGGCGACATCGCCACCCAGGGAAGATAATCACGCGCTGTGGCGCGCACATCCTCACTCACCGTCATCAGGTCGATGATCGAAGGCCCGAAGAACCAGATGATGAGCGAACAGATGACTCCCAGCACCATGGCCCAGATGCTGGTGAGCCAGATCGCAGCGCGGAATCTTTCCCGGTCCCGGGCGCCCACCGACTGGCCAACGAGTGCCTCCGAGGCATAGGCGAACCCGTCGATCAGATAGGCAGAAACCTCGAACAGGTTGATGAGCACCGCGTTGGCGGCCACGATCACATCTCCCGCTTGCGCGCCCCTCGCGGTGAACCAGGTGAAGGCAAAGACGAGGCACAGGGTGCGGATCATCACGTCGCCGTTCATCGCCAGTGTGCGCTTCAACCTGAAGGGATCAAAGATGCGCGGCCAGGAGACATGGGCCCCCATGCCGCGCAGGATGCCAAAGGCCAGAACAAGCGCCAGCAACACCGCGGACCACTCGGCAATCAGCGCCGCAAGCCCTACGCCATCCGACGTCATGCCGAGATGGAGAACGAAGAAGGCCGACAGCGCCATGTTGGTGAGGTTGAGGAACAGCTGCACCATGAAAGCGAGCTTTGCCCGCGACTGGCCGATGAACCAGCCCATCACGCAATAATTCGCCAGGGCCGCAGGGGCCGACCAGATCCGGTAGTTGAAGTAAGTCTCCCCGTGGCGGCGAATGTCGGGCGACCCACCGACGAGGCCGAAGGCCGCCTCGCGGATCAAAGGTGAGAGCAGGATGAGGGCAAGCCCCGCCACAAGCCCGATCATCAAGGCCCGGATCAGAACCGCCACGAGTTCAGGCGTATCCCCTGCCCCCAGCGCCTGCGCCGAAAGCCCCCCGGTTGAAAGCCTCAGGAAGCCAAAGCCCCAGAAAATGAAGGAGAAGACCAAAGCGCCGACCGCAATGGCCCCGATGTAATAGGGCTCCTCCAGTTGGCCGATCACCGCCGTGTTGACGACGCCGATCAGCGGCTCCGACACGTTGGAGAGCATGATCGGCACGGCCACAGTCAGAACCGAGCGGTGTGTCACCGGAGATTTGGAGTCGGAAGACATGGCGCTGCTGTTGCGTCTGGCGCTGGTTGAAGTCAAGCTGGCGGCGAGATGAGCCTGCCCCAACGTTTTCTCGACTGGTTTTCCGCCCGTGGCTGGCGCCCCCGCGCCCACCAGCTCAGCGTGCTTGAGCACGCTCAGGCGGGCAGAAGCGTTCTGCTCATCTCCCCCACTGGCGGAGGCAAGACCCTGGCGGGCTTCCTGCCGAGCCTCGCTGACATTACAGAAACGGGTACCGGCCACGGCATACACACCCTCTACATTTCGCCCCTGAAGGCGCTGGCCGTCGATATTGCACGCAACCTTGAAGCCCCGATTGCTGAAATGGGGCTGCCTGTCACCGTTGAAACCCGCACCGGCGACACGCCGCATGCAAAGCGCCAGAGGCAGCGCAAGAACCCACCGGATATCCTGATCACCACGCCGGAACAGGTGTCCCTCCTGATGGCGGACCCGCATGCGGGTCATTTGCTGAAAAACCTGCGCACGGTGATACTCGACGAACTCCATGCAATGGTCACATCGAAGCGCGGCGTGCTGCTCTCTTTGGCGCTGTCGCGGCTTCAGGCCCTTGCGCCGGAGGCAATCCGCATCGGACTGTCGGCCACAGTGGCGGACCCGGACGCCTTACGTGCGTGGCTTGTTCCCACCGGCGAGGAGCCAGCGCCGCTTGTCCTCGGCCAGCCGGGGGCCAAACCCCACATCCGCATTCTGTCCTCCGTTGAGCGCGTGCCGTGGTCCGGCCATTCGGCGCTTTATGCCATTCCCGAGATCTACGGCGAGATCCGCAAGGCGAAGATGACGCTGGTCTTCGTCAACACCCGCTCGCAAGCCGAAGTGATCTTCCAGTCCCTGTGGGAGGCGAATGAGGACACGCTGCCCATCGCTCTCCACCATGGCTCGCTGGATGTGGCGCAGCGGCGGAAGGTTGAAGCAGCCATGAGCGAGGGAAAGCTCCGCGCCGTGGTCTGCACCTCGACACTCGAACTCGGCATCGACTGGGGTGACGTGGATCTCGTGATCCATGTCGGCGCGCCGAAAGGATCGAGCCGCCTCCTCCAGCGCATCGGGCGCTCGAACCACAAGCTTGATATTCCCTCCGAAGCGCTGCTCGTTCCGTCAAACCGCTTTGAAGTGCTCGAATGCCAGGCAGCTCTTCAAGCGGCGGAAGCAAACGCGCAGGATACCGAATACCCCATGGTGCTGAAGCTCGATGTTCTGGCCCAGCACATCATGTGCCGCGCCTGTGCAGGCCCCTTCCACCGGGATGATCTCTTCGCCGAAGTCACCTCCGCCTGGACCTACCGTAACCTGGCGCGCGAGGATTTCGACAAGGCGGTCGATTACGTGGCAACCGGCGGCTATGCGCTCAAGGCCTATGAGCGTTATGCGAAGCTGAAGCCGCAGCCGGATGGAAGCCTGCGCCTGAGCCACCCGCGCCTTGCGATGGTCTACCGCCTCAACATGGGCACCATCATCGAGGACGAGATGCTGAAAGTGCGGCTTGCCCATGTGAAGCGGAGGCTCGGAAAGCGCGTGCTGATCGGTGGCCGCGTCCTGGGGGAGGCGGAGGAATGGTTCCTGAGCCAGCTGACTGCGGGCACAACCTTTCTCTTCGCGGGCGAAGTACTGCGCTTTGAAGGCCTCGACGAATTCGGCGCGCTCGCCACACGCTCCAATGAGCGCGAGCCGATGGTGCCTTCCTATCAGGGTGGAAAATTTCCACTGTCAACTTATCTGGCCGAGCGGGTGCGTGCCATGCTGGCGGACCCCTCGCAGTGGAACGGCTTGCCGCCACAGGTAAAGGCGTGGCTATCGCTCCAGCGCTTCCGCTCCGCCGTGCCGAAGGCTGGCGAGATGCTGGTCGAAACCTTCCCGCGCGCCGACAAGCACTACATGGTGTGTTACCCATTCGAAGGCCGCCTCGCGCACCAGACGCTGGGCATGCTGCTGACAAGGCGATTGGAACGCGCAGGCCTGCAACCGCTGGGCTTCGTCGCCTCGGAATACGCGCTGGTGATCTGGATGGTACGCGATCTCTCGCTCGCAGTTTCAGCGGGCCGCATCTCGCTGGGCCGCCTGTTCGACGAGGACATGATGGGCGATGACCTTGAGGCATGGCTCGCGGAGTCGATGCTGATGAAGCGCACCTTCCGCAATGCCGCGATCATCGCAGGCCTGATCGAGCGGCGGCAGCCGGGCAAGGAGAAGACCTCACGCCAGATGACAGTGAATACCGACCTCATCTATGACGTGCTGCGCACCCACCAGCCCGATCACATCCTGCTGCGCGCCGCGTGGGACGATGCGGCGGAAGGCCTGATCGACGCATGGCGGCTTGGCAAGATGCTGCGGCGCATCCGCGGGCAGATCATCCACAAGGCGCTCGACACCGTGTCGCCGCTGGCGGTTCCGGTGCTGTTGGAGATTGGCCGCGAATCAGTTAGCGGCGAGGGCCATGATGCCCTTCTCGCCGAAGCTGCCGACGCCCTCATCGACGAGGCCATGCGGCTTGTCTAGATCGCAGTGCATCACCCTGTCCGGCGTGGAGTTCATTCCCGATCTTTCGGGTGCCCTCTATGCGCCAGAATTCCACGCACTGCTGGTCGCTGACCTGCACCTGGAGAAGGGAACGAGCCTCGCGCGGCGCGGCGTTCATTTGCCGCCCTACGATACGCGCGAGTCGCTTCTGCAACTGAGTGCCGCCATCACGCAGGCAAAGCCCGAACGCCTGATCTTTCTTGGTGACAGCTTCCATGACAAGGGCGCGCGCGAGCGCATTGATGCTGCGGACCTCGCCCTGCTCCGGTCCCTCGTATCCGCCATCGACACCACGTGGATCACCGGCAACCATGATCCGACGCCCCCGGAGGACATCGGCGGCAGGATCGTCACTGAATTGGCGCTGGGGCCAGTGACGCTCCGCCATGAACCCAAAACGCTTGGCAACGGGGACGCCGAAATCGCCGGCCATCTGCACCCCGCCGCAGCGGTCCACGCGCGCGGCCAGCGCATCCGCCGCCGCTGCTTCATCGCTGACCATCGCAGAATGATCATGCCGGCGTTCGGCAGCTATACGGGTGCCTTGAGCGTCCGTTCAGATGCTTTCACCGGGCTTTTCGGTGATTTCCATGTATGGATGATCGGCGCGAAGGCCATTCACCGCTTTCCGGCGTCTCAGGTCAGATAAGCAGAACCGCCACAAGCGCGACGACGAGAGACACGACGGCGCCAGCGGTGAGCAGCATGCGGAGCTTGCCGAACCATTGCGGCAAGCGCCCTGCTTCGACGCTCGTCACATCCCACAGCGCTTGCATCAGGAAGCCCGCAATCAACAGCGCCAGCGCCGGTATCGCGGCGAGGAACATCGCCGCAAGCCCGGCGAGCGAGCCCAGCACGCTGCCCGAAAACTCAAGGCCCTGACGGCGTGCATCGAACGGGCCCAGCGCCGTGCCCCAGCGCACCCCGCCGAGGAACGACAAGATGATCGCGCCATACGCGATGATGAGGCGAAGACCCGTCTCCGCGGTCACAAGCGGGAGGGGCAGCCACTGTGCAGCTGCGCCTGCAGCGAAGGGAATGAGCCCGGCGAGGCCGAGCAGGAAGGCTGAAGCGGGAATCCGCGCATGTTGCTGCTGTTCGCTCATGCCGCTATTTGGCAACTCCGCTGGGGCGAAGCAAGGCCCTCCGGTTCAGACGCGTGGCACCCGCCAGGCGGAGGTCAGCGAGGATTGTGTGACCCGATCGCCCGTGTCCTGCACATCCCAGTCCGGCTCGCTCACAGCCACGGCGTTGGCGTCTTCCTTGGCGGGCTTCGGCTTCCAGGTCTTGAGCAGCGTGCCGAGCGCGGAGAGTTGTTCAGCCGACAGCGACTTGCCAAGTGCTGAGGCGCGCATGCGGGCATCGGCCTCGCCCTGCCGGGCGGCCAGCGAATACCAGAAATAGGCCTCCGCCGGATTGGCCCTGGTGCCAAGCCCGCGCTCATAGAGGATGGCGGTGTTGAACTGGCTGTCCCGGAAGCCCTGCTCCGCCGCCGCCTTGAACCAGCGGAAGGCCTTGGCGTAGTCAGCCGGTCCGGCCTGGGTGCCAGCCGTGATCACTGCGGCATTGTGCATGGCCTTGACATTGCCAAGCATGGCGGCGCGCTCATACCAGCGCTCCGCCGCCGTCAGGTTCTTCGCAACGCCGCGGCCAAGCTCGTAGAGCGTGGCGAGCCGGTACTGCGCGGGCGCCAAGCCCTGTTCGGCCGCAAGGCCATACCAATAGGCAGCCCGGGCCATGTCCTGCGCCACGCCCTGGCCTTCCAGATAACGCCCGGCAATGATGAACTGGGCAACCGGATTGCCCTCAGCTGCCGCCGCCCGCAGGCTCTCGCTTCCGATGCCGGGTGGCGGCATTTCGGCCGCCGGGGTTCTTGCCGCGTCCTTGACCGTCACGGAGCCCGTGACGATGGGGTCGGCCGGAACGCCGAGGAAACCGGTCTTTCCGGCCGCGGGTGGTGTGGCCGGACGTTCGATGGCGGCAGGATCACTGCCGGGAAGCCGGGGCTTCACATAGTTGGTGTAAGCCAGGACTGATGCGGCCACCAGCAGCACCAGCCCGGCATAGATCAGCCGCTTGCGGCTTCCCGAACGCGCCGCGCCATCTTTCGCCGGGGGCGCTTCGGCCTCCGCCGTGGCCCGCCTGCGGCCAGAAAGTGCGGCGAGCAGGCTGCGCTTCAGAGGCTCCGGCTGGCCGTGAACGGCATGCTCGGCCCGCAAGGTGGAGGGCCGGCTGGCGGCGGCCTGCGCCGCACGCCGCGCCGCTGCGATGAAGTCATCGCCGGCACTCAGCGGCGACTGCGAGCGCCCGGCACTTTCGATGATCTCGGAAACCGATGGTTCGGGCGCGAAGGCCGCCTCTGCGGATGCGGAATAGGCCCCAGGGGTATCCAACACAGGCGCGCGCGGCGCCCTCTCAGGGCTCACCTGCGGCTTGCGCTCCAGCTCGGAAATCTTGGCGACGATTTCCGCCAGCGTCTGGTGAACGGCTTCCAGCGTCTCCTGGTTTCGCAACTCGGACAGGCTGGCGGTCTCGCGCACGGCACGCAGGCCGTCTTCCAGCGCCTGCAACTCCGGCGAGGGCGCTGTCGCCTGCTGCGGCAGCAGCCTTTCGATGGCGCGGCTTGCGGCCTCCTCCGCCATCCGGCTGGCGGAGAGATTGCTGCGCTCGGCTGACTCGCAGAGCTGGCGGATGGCCCGTTCCATGGTTTGCAGGCTGGCGAGTTGCGCCTCGGCCTGCCCGACCCGCTCGCCCACCGCCGCGATGCTCTCCTCGAGCCGCCTGATGGCGTGGTGATCCCCCTGCCCGCGCAGAACCTCGGCCATGCGGACGTCAAGCTCCGCGATGCGCTTTTCGAGTTGACCCGACTGCGGCATGGCACGGGTGCTCAGCACCACCTCCTCCAGCCTCCGGCTGATGGCGCCGAGGCGCTTGTCCATCTCCGCCAGCGGACGCGTGTCCTGGCCCTGGGCGACACGGGTCGACAGCTGCTCGAGGGCAACCCGTAACGCCTGAATGTCCCGCTCTCCGCCAGGCTCCGGCCTCAATGTATCAAAGCGCTTTGCAAGGCCGGCGACATCACCGCGCAGGCTGGCGATTTCCGCCATGACCGGCAACTGCTTTTCCTGTTCGGCGGCAGCCGCCGCGCCGATGGCGCTCATCAGCCGGGATTCGAGATCGCGCATTTCGCCGCGCGCCGCCGTGAGGGTGGATGACTGGGCTTGGGCCGCGGCGTGCTCCGCCACCGAACGCACGCTCTCCAGCCGCTCCGCGAAACTGGCTTCGGAATGCTGCATGCGCCCGAGAATCTCGGCAAGCCGCGAGTCGAGCCCCGACAAGGCGGGCATGGCGCGCAGCAGGTCATCGCCGTTTAGCGGTGCGGGCGTCAGCGCCCGGTCCGCGATGACGGAAAGCCGGTCCTGAACGGCCGAAAGCTGCTCCCGGCTACGCCGTTCGCTCACCTCGATATGGGCGATGACATTGCGAAGCGCGGATTCAAGCGCGGTATAGCCCGGAACATCCTCCGGACGTTCGGGCAGCGATGCGCGGCGCAGCGTGGCCATCTGCTGAATGAGCAGGGAAAGCCGGTCATTGACGGCGGAAAATGCTTCCACCGTCTGGCGTTCATTGTCGTCGATCCGGTCCAGCACGCGTGCCATTGCCTGATGCTGGTCATCAGCGCGGCGGGCCTCTTCATAAGGTTTGACCACCGCCGACTGCCGCTCCTTCTGGGCGAGATCGGCCAGTTGCTGGGCGATCTCATGAAGACGCAGCGCATTGTCATCCTTGCGCGCCTCGGCGGAGGTGCGGGGCTTTTCGGGCCTGGGGCTTTCGGTCGTGAAGGTCACGGGCATGTCCGGGCGGAGGGTGTCTTCAGCCTGCGAAACACCCAGCATATGCTCGTTCTGGTCGAGAATCACGCCATTTAACCACTCCCCAAGCGTCATGCCGGCGCGGCGCGCGGCATGCTTGGCCGCTTCGCGCACCTCGGGCTCAATGCCCTTGACGCTCCAGGGGATGCCAGGTTTCATGGTCTTTTCTTCTTTCGGCCTTGTGCGCCCTCACGCGCAGCCACCATCAAATGACCACGAAAAAGGCGCGGGATTTCCCTGCCCAAGGGTTAATGGGTTTGGTAAAGATTTAGTTAAGCAGTTGAAGATTCCGCCTGATTCGGCAGAAAATCCGGTAAGCTGGACCTGAACGGAAACGTGGGATTTACGTTTCGACCCTGACGATGGGGCAGAAATTGACGCTAGGGATACACAAACCGGCCCATCCGGATTATATCCCCCGTCAAGTGGCGCAAGACGAGATATCCCTTTGGAGCGATGTGACGATGACAATGAGTGAAACAAAAGAGCGTTCGAACCGGGATCGCACCTACTCGATCACCGAACTCTGCCGCGAATTCGATGTCACCCCGCGCACCCTGCGTTTCTACGAGCAGAAGGGCCTGCTGCACCCGGCCCGCCGCGGCTGGACGCGCCTGTTCAGCTACCGCGACAGGGCGCGGCTGCAACTGATCCTGCGCGGCAAGAAGGTCGGCTTCGCACTGGAGGAGATCAAGGAGATGCTTGATCTCTACAACCTGCGTGACGGACAGCTCACCCAGCTGCGCATTGCCTCCACCAAGATGCGCGAGCGTCTTGAGGCGCTGCGCAAGCAGCGTGTCGAACTCGAAGACGCGATCGGCGACCTTGAGCGCACCGTCGTCGTGGTGGACGGCATGCTGAAGGAACGCGAGGCCGCCACACCAAAGGCCGCCAACAGCTGAGATCTTCCGCAAACGGCTTGCAGAGAGATGGCATCCGGGTGAAAACCCGGGTGCCTTTTGTTTTTGCCGGACAGTTCACCCCATGACGCTTGCCTATGTTCTGAACCCGCTCGACCGGCGGGCCAACGACCGGCCGAATGCCGCATGGATTGCGGCTCAGCGCCAGCACGCCGACGTGAAGCTGATCCGCATTTCTGGTGACGCCACCCTCATCAGGGATGGTGCGCTGGTGACCGGCGACATGATCCCCGATGAATTCACGGTGTTTCTCGGCCTCGATGCGCATGGCACGCCATGGTTTGCCTGCCGTTCGGAACCATGCGAGGGCATGCGGGACCTGCGCAGCCTCGCCATGGAGGAGGCGCTGCCACCGGAGCAACTCGGCATGCTGGCCCAGGCGCGCGCCCTCATCCAGTGGCATGAGCGGCGGCGTTTCTGCTCGAACTGCGCGGCGCGCCTGGAACTGGCGGATGCCGGTTACCGCCGCCACTGCCCATCCTGCGGCATGGATCATTTCCCGCGCACCGACCCCGTTGTGATCATGGTGGTACGCCACCAGGGCCGCATCCTGCTCGGCCGCCAGTTGACGTGGAAAGCCGGCATGTATTCCGCCCTCGCCGGCTTCGTGGAGCCCGGCGAAACTCTTGAGGATGCCGCCCGCCGCGAAGTGTTCGAGGAGTCGGGCGTGCGCGTCGGTGATGTGCGCTATGTGCTGAGCCAGCCCTGGCCCTTCGTCTCCAACCTGATGATCGGGCTGATCGGCGAGGCGCTGTCGGACGAGATCGTCATCGACCGGAACGAGCTTGAGGACGCGCGCTGGTTCACCGCCGATGAGGCGCACATGATGATCGCCCGCACCCATCCCGATGGGCTTTATGCCGCCAACCCCTATGCCATCGCGCATGAGCTTGTGAAGGCCGCGCTGCAGGACTGACCACGCGGTTCACTGCGGCTGGCCGTGAAGACGGCGATCAGGCCTGCGCGAACCGCCTGGCGAGTTCGGCACGGTGCGGCGAGGCCCTGTAGGTGCCCAGTACCCGCAGGTAGCTCGTGAAGAACTCCAGCTCTTCCATGGCGAGGCGGACATTGCGCTCCGCGGGATGGCCTTCGATATCGGCATAGAACTGGGTGGCGGAAAACTGGCCCTCGATCTGGTAGGATTCGAGTTTCGTCATGTTCACGCCATTGGTGGCAAAGCCACCCATCGCCTTGTAGAGCGCGGCTGGCACGTTCCTGACCCGGAACACGAAGGTGGTGATGACCGGCCCCTCTTCCTGGCCTGCATCCTGCGGGCTTGCCGAGAGCACCACGAAGCGCGTGGTGTTGTGGCTCTCGTCTTCGATGTTTTCGCGGATCACCTCAAGGCCATAGATCTCGGCGGCGAGGCGGGTTGCGATGGCAGCGCGCGAGGGATCGCGGTTCTGCGAGAGCTCCCGCGCGGCACCCGCCGTATCTGCCGCAACCACCGGCCTGATGCCCAGTTCGCGAATCACATTGCGGCACTGGCCCAGCGCATGGACGTGGCTGTGAACGGTTCGGATGCCAGCCCTGTCTGTACCCGGCACAATCATCAACTGATGGTGCACCGGCAGGAAATACTCGCCGATGATGAACAGGTTGGAGCGCGGCAGAAGATGGTGGATGTCCGCCACGCGGCCCGCCACGGAATTGTCGATGGGAATCATCGCGAGCGCCGCTTCGCCATCGGTCACCGCCTGAAACGCATCCTCGAAGGTGCCGCACGGCAGTGGCTCATAGCCGGGATAGGCCTGGATACAGGCAATGTGCGAATTGGCGCCGGGCTCACCCTGATACGCGATCTTCAATGACATCAGGCTTTCCTCAGCATGCGGCGGGCGGTTTCAAGTTCATGGGGCGTATCGACGCCCAACGGTACGGTGTCAACCCGCACCACCACGATGCGCATGCCATCGTCCAGCGCCCGCATCTGCTCGAGCTTGCGGTCGGCCTCGCGCGCACTCACAGGAAGGCTGACAAACCGTTCGAGAACCGGCCTCCGGTAGGCATAGACCCCGATATGGTGCCAGTGGGGCGCGGCATGTTCAGGCCCCAGGTTGCGCACGAAGTCACGCGCGAAGGCCACTTCGCGCTCGTCGCTCAGCGGCGCGATGGCCTTCACGATGTTGGGATTGGCGGCATCCTCGGCGGTTTCGATCCGGGCCGCGATGGTGGAGATGTCGGCTGCCGCATTGACGAGGCCCGCCAGGCAGCGCTGGATTGACAGCGTGTCGATGGTCGGCAGATCGCCTTGCAGGTTGACGACATAATCGAAGCGGCGCTGCGCGTCGCGGAGCGACAGCGCCTCGGCGATCCGGTCTGACCCCGATGGGAGCGCCGGGTTGGTGACGATCGCGTCTCCCCCCTGCGCCTTGATCGCGTCGGCGATTTCAAGCTCGGCGGCGGCCACCAGAACCTTGCCGACATTGGCCTCCATCGCCCGTTTCCAGCAGTGGACGATCATCGGCAGGCCGTGGATATCCGCAAGCGGCTTGCCCGGCAGCCGGGTGGAGGCCATGCGGGCAGGGATGACAACGATGGTATTCCGGTTTTCAATCATGGACTTAACTATGGGCGCGGCAAAATGATACAAGCTGTCCTTATACTATTGCGGCGGCGGTGAGAAAGCACTAGTTTCCGCGCCCGAGAGACGACGGCTCAAGGGGTCTGGACCTTCATGAACAGCTTTGAATTCAACAAGATCGCGGGCGCAGTGCTTGGAACGGCTTTGCTGGTGTTCGGCCTGAACGAACTCGCGGGTGTTCTCTACCATACGGACAAGCCCGAGAAGCAGGGCTATGACATTCCGGTCGCCGAAGCCGAAGGTGGCGCGGAAGCCGCAGCGGAGCCAGCGGCGGCTGTGCCGCTCGGTCAGTTGCTCGCTTCGGCCGATGCAACGAAGGGCCAGGCCGTGTTCAAGGCATGCATCGCTTGTCACGATGTCAGCAAGGGCGGCCCCAACAAGGTGGGTCCGAACCTGTGGGACATCGTCGGCCGCAACCATGGTGTGCATGAAGGCTTCGCTTATTCCGATGCCATGGCCGCCCTGAAGGACAAGCCGTGGGACTATGAGGCGCTGAATGCCTTCCTGCTGGCTCCGAAGACGGCCGTGCCGGGCACCAAGATGGCCTATGGCGGCCTCAAGAAGGATGGCGACCGCGCAAACCTTCTGGCTTACCTGCAGACATTGTCGGACAACCCGGTGCCCTTCCCTGCCCCGTAAAGGCCGCAAATCTCGCTGAAATTTAACACCGGCAAGCTGCTTGCCGGTGTTTTCTTTTGGGCCGGAGCTTGTTTAACTCACACGACCGATGACCGTTCCGCCTGGAGTTGACCCGACATGACCATCAACCGCCGCAGCCTCCTCAAGCTTGCTGGCCTCGTCCCCGCCGCCAAGATCGTTGGCATTCAGTTCGCGCATGCCGAGGACAGGGACTTCCGCCACGCGCTGACCCTGTTCAATGACGTGAAGTACAATGCGGACTTCAAGCGCTTCGACTATGTGAACCCTGAAGCCCCCAAGGGTGGCCGGGTGCGCTTCGGCATCGTCGGCTCATTCGACAACCTCAACCCCTACACCTTCAAGGGTGAGGCGGCGGGCGCGGTCATGAACGATACGCTGCTGACCTCCGCGCTGGACGAGCCCTCAACCGAATACGCCCTCGTTGCCAGCGGCGTGTGGCACCCGGAAGACCGCTCCATGGTGGTCTATCGCCTGAGGCCCGAGGCGCGTTTTCATGACGGCACGCCGATGTCGCCCGAAGACGTGATCTGGTCCATGCAGGCGCTGCGTGAAGCGCAGCCCTTCTATAATTTCTATTACAAGAACATCGCCAAGGCCGAACAGACAGGCGATCACGAGGTGACCTTCACCTTCAGCCAGACGGGCAACCGCGAACTTCCCCTCATCACCGGCCAGATGCCGGTGCTGCCGAGGCACTGGTGGACCGGCAAGGACGCCAAGGGCCGTGAACGCAACATCAAGGATACGAGCCTTGAAGCGCCGCTCGGTTCCGGCGCCTATGCGGCGGCGGATGTGAAGCCCGGGCAATCCATCCTGATGAAGCGCGTAGCGGATTACTGGGCAAAGGACCTGCCCGTGAATGTGGGCCAGAACAACTTCGACGAAATCGAGTACATCTTCTTCCGCGACGCGAACGTGGCCTTCGAGGCCTTCAAGGGCGACCAGTATGACTGGCGCAGCGAGACCTCCGCCAAGATGTGGGCGACGGGTTACGACTTCCCCGCCGTTGCGA
>CAYMQH010000003.1:0-27263 GCA_964392525.1 uncultured Aestuariivirga sp. | reverse complement strand
AGCTGCCGCCAGAGGTGTTCACGGCTGAATATGCGAACCCGCTGAATGACACGCCGCAGAACAAGCGCAAGAATCTCCGCGAGGCGGCGAAACTGCTGAACGAAGCGGGCTGGAGCGTGACGCAGGACGGCAGCAAGTCGGTGCTGAAGAACGCGGCGGGTGAGCAACTCACCATCGAGTTCCTGCTCGACTCGCCCCTGTTCGAGCGCATCGCGCTTCCCTACAAGCAGCAACTCGAATTGCTAGGCATTGGCGTTGCCATCAAGACGGTGGACAGTGCGCAATATGAGCGGCGCACCCAGACCTTCGATTTTGATATCGTGGTTGGAAATTGGCCGCAGTCTCTTTCACCAGGCAACGAGCAGCGCGACTTCTGGGGCAGCGAGGCGGCAAAGCGCGATGGCAGCCGCAATCTCATCGGCATCGCCAATCCGGCCATCGACAAGCTGATCGAAACGCTGATCTTCGCCGCCGATCGCGAAGCCCTCGTCACTGCCTGCCGCGCGCTGGACCGGGCATTGCTGTGGCACCATTACGTTGTGCCCATGTGGTATATTCCCTATGAGCGCACGGCACGCTGGGACCGCTTTGGCCGGCCGGACAAACTTCCTGATCTTTCGACGGGCTTCCCCTCCATATGGTGGTGGGATGCGGAGAAAGCCAAGAAGGCCGCGGCCAAGTGAGGCGCTTCTGGGCGGCGGCTGTTGCGCTCGGGCTATGTGCCGTTCCGGCATCTGCCGAGCCGCGACATGGCATCTCGGCCTTCGGCGATCTCAAGTATCCCGAAGGCTTCACGCATTTTGACTATGTGAACCCGGAAGCGCCGAAGGGCGGCAAGATCTCGCTCATCGGCCCCTCGGCGATCAACACCTTCGACAGCTTCAACGGCTATATCCTGAAAGGTGACCCGGCGCAGGGGTATGAACTGATGTTCGACAGCCTGATGGCCCCCGCGGCGGATGAGCCCGATTCGCTCTATGGCCTCGTGGCACAGACGGCAGATCTGGCGGCAGACAGGAAAAACATCACCTTCGCCTTGAGGCCAGAAGCCAGATTCGCCGATGGCACGCCGCTCACGGCCGAAGATGTGTGCGACAGCTTCCGGCTTCTGTCCACCAAGGGCCATGAACGCATCCGCATCACCATCCGCGATGTGGAGGGCTGCGATGTGCTGGGCCCGCACTCCGTGCGCTACCGTTTCAAAGGAGAGCGCACGCGCGACCTGCCGCTGACGGTGGCCGCCCTTCCCATTTTCTCCAAGACCTATTACGCCAAGGTGGATTTCGAAAAATCAACGCTCGAGCCGCCGCTCGGCTCCGGCCCTTATCTGGTCAAGGCCTTCAGGCCCGGTGAATACGTCACCTATGGGCGCCGCGATGATTACTGGGCCAGGGATCTGCCCGTCAACAAGGGCCGCTATAACTTCGACGAAGTACGCTTTGATTACTTCCGCGACCGCACTGCTGCCTTCGAATCGCTGAAATCCGGCACGATCGACTTGCGCGAGGAGTTCACGTCACGTGACTGGGCGACGGCCTATGATTTCCCGGCCGTACGGGATGGCCGGGTGCAGAAACTGGACCTGCCCGATGAAACGCCCTCGGGTGCTCAGGGCTTCTTCCTCAACCTGCGGCGCGAAACCTTCCAGGACATCCGCGTGCGGCAGGCGATGAACCTCGCCTTCGATTTCGAATGGACCAACAAGAACCTGTTCTATGGCCTCTACGGCCGGACCAAGAGCTTCTTCGACCTCTCGCCCCTGATGGCGGAAGGATTGCCCTCGCCTGAGGAGCTTGCCTTGCTGGAGCCCTACCGCGCCACGCTGCGGCCCGATGTTTTCGGTGAGCCCGTGATGCCGCCCGTCTCCGATGGATCGGGCCAGGACCGGAAACTGCTGCGCGAAGCCTCCCGTCTGCTCGACGAGGCAGGCTGGAAGACTGACGGCACTGTGCGCAAAAATGCGAAGGGCGAGACGCTGGACGTCGAATTCCTGATCGACGGCCCCGCCTTCGAGCGTGTTCTCGGGCCTTATGTGAAGAACCTGAAGCTGATCGGCATCAATGCCTCAATCCGCACGGTGGACGCAGCACAATACCAGCAGCGGATAGAGAACTATGATTTCGACGTGACCGTCAGCCGCTTCATGGCCGGGCTGACACCGGGTGACGGGCTTCGCGTCTTCTTCAGTTCGGCCTCCGCCAAGACGCCTGGCACCTACAACATGTCGGGCGTTGCATCGCCGGAAATCGATGCGCTGATCGACAAGGTTGTCGAAGCCCCGTCCCGGGCGGAGCTGGATACCGCCGGCCGGGCGCTGGACCGCGTGCTGCGGGCGGAGGTGTTCTGGGTGCCCAACTGGCACAAGGCAAGCCACTGGCTTGCCTACTGGGACAAGTTCAGCCGCCCCGCGACCAAGCCAAAATACGACCGTGGCATCGTCGATACGTGGTGGTATGACGAGGCCAAGGCCAAGCGAATCGCCAACGGAAACTGACACCGCTCCATGGGCGCCTATATCCTCAAACGCATCCTGCTGATGATCCCGACACTCATCGGCATCATGCTGATGACTTTCGCGGTCATCCAGTTCGTGCCGGGCGGCCCGGTCGAGCAGGTGATTGCCAAGATGCAGGGCACCGACACGGATTCGGCGGGCCGCATCAGCGGCAATACGGGAAATGAAGCGGGCGGCGGGCAGGAGGCCCAGGCCATGGGCGGCGATGGCACCGCCTTCAAATACCGCGGCGCTCAAGGGCTTGACCCCGAATTCATCAAGAGCCTCGAAAAGCAGTTCGGCTTCGACAAGCCGGCCTATGAGCGCTTCCTGCTGATGATGGGAAGCTACCTGACATTTGATTTCGGGCAGAGCTACTTCCGCGACCGTTCGGTGCTGAGCCTTATTGCTGAGAAGTTGCCCGTCTCGATTTCGCTCGGCCTCTGGTTGACACTTATCCAGTATATGGTGTCGATCCCGCTCGGCATCCGCAAGGCAGTGAAGGACGGCTCGCCTTTCGATGTGTGGACCTCGGGCGTTATCATCATCGGATACGCCATCCCCAGTTTCATCTTCGCCATCATGTTGATCGTGGTCTTTGCGGGTGGGAGCTATTTCAGCTGGTTCCCCCTGCGCGGCCTCACCTCGGACAATTTCGAACAGCTGAGCTTGGGTGGCAAACTGCTCGATTATGCCTGGCATCTGGCGCTGCCGCTGTTCGCCATGGCGATCGGCAGCTTCGCCACCATGACGATGCTGACCAAGAACGCCTTCCTTGATGAAATCCGCAAGCAATATGTGACAACAGCGCGCGCCAAGGGCCTGACCGATTCCCAGGTGCTCTACGGCCACGTGTTCCGCAATGCCATGTTGCTGGTGATCGCGGGCTTTCCCGGCGCATTCATCGGCGCCTTCTTTGCCAGCTCACTCCTGATCGAGACCATCTTCTCGCTGGATGGCCTGGGCTACCTCTTCTTCAAGGCGACACTCGACCGCGATTACCCCATCGTCTTCGCCAGCCTCTACATCTTCACGCTGATGGGCCTCATCGTGCAGCTGATCTCGGACCTGACCTATACCTGGATCGATCCGCGCATCGACTTCGAAAAGCGGGACGTCTAGCCCATGGCCTTCGAGAAGCTATCCCCTCTCAACAAGCGCCGCTGGCAGCTGTTCACCAGCAACAAGCGCGGCTTCTGGTCCTTCTGGATTTTCGCCGTGCTGTTCCTGATCTCGGTCTTCGCGCCCTTCATCGCCAATGACCGGCCGATCCTCGCCTCATACAAGGGCGAGCTGCTGTATCCGACCTTTGTGGACTATCCGGAAACGAAGTTCGGCGGCTTCCTGGCGCGCACCGATTTCCGCGATCCGGTGAACCAGGAGGAAATCGAGGCCAATGGCTGGCTGCTTTGGCCGCCGATCCGCTATTCCTACAACACGGTGAACAACGAGCTTCCCTCGCCTGCGCCGTCGCCGCCGGCCTTCCAGCTGACGCGTGAGGAGGCGTGCGCCAAATATCCGCAGGGCGCTGCCGACCCCAATTGCACATTCGGCAACCTGAACTGGCTCGGCACCGATGACCAGGGCCGGGATGTGGTGGCGCGCCTCATCTACGGCTTCCGCATTTCCGTGGCCTTCGGCCTGATCCTGACGCTCGTCTCATCCCTCATCGGAATGTCGGCAGGCGCGGTGCAGGGCTATTTCGGCGGCTGGACGGATTTGCTGTTCCAGCGCTTCATCGAAATCTGGACATCCATGCCGGGGCTCTACCTGCTGATCATCCTCGCGGCCTTCATCACGCCCACCTTCTGGATATTGCTGTTCATCCAGATCCTGTTCTCGTGGACCTCGATCGTCGGCCTCGTGCGCGCCGAGTTCCTGCGCGCCAGGAATTTCGAATATGTGCGCGCGGCGCGCGCGCTTGGCCTCAGCGATGCGCGGATCATGTTCAAGCATCTCTTGCCCAATGCCGTCGTCTCCACGATCACCTTCATGCCCTTCATCCTCGCAGGCTCGGTGACGGTGCTGACCTCGCTGGATTTCTTAGGCTTCGGCCTGCCGCCCGGTTCACCGTCGCTTGGCGAACTCATCGCCCAGGGCAAGAACAACCTGCAGGCCCCATGGCTGGGGCTAACGGGCTTCTTCATCGTGTCCCTCATGCTGTCGCTTCTCGTCTTCATCGGCGAAGCGGTGCGTGACGCGCTCGACCCCAGAAAGACATTCGCATGAGCGGCACGCTTCTTGAGGTCAAGGATCTCTCCGTCGCCTTCACCAGTGGCGGCAAGACGACGCTGGCCGTGGACAGGGTGTCCTTTACCATCAACAAGGGCGAGACGCTGGCGCTGGTGGGTGAGTCCGGTTCCGGAAAATCGGTTTCAGCGCTGTCGATCCTGAAGCTGCTGCCTTATCCCGCTGCTTCGCATCCCTCGGGCTCGGTCCGCTTCAAGGGCGAGGAACTGCTCGATGCCGATGAGCGCGACCTTTTGCGGGTGCGCGGCAACGACATCACCATGATTTTCCAGGAGCCGATGACATCGCTCAACCCGCTCCACACCGTGGAACGGCAGATTGGCGAGATTCTTGCCCTGCACCAGAACCTGAAGGGCGATGCAGCCCGCGCCCGTATCGTTGATATGCTCGCCAAGGTCGGCATCCGCGATCCGGAAACGAGGCTTCTCGACTATCCGCACCAACTCTCCGGCGGCCAGCGCCAGCGCGTGATGATCGCCATGGCGCTTGCCAACAACCCGGACCTGCTGATTGCCGATGAACCCACCACCGCACTGGACGTGACGGTTCAGGCGCAGATCCTGAAACTGCTCAAGGACCTCCAGGCCGAATTTGGCATGGCGCTGCTGCTCATCACCCATGATCTGGGCATCGTGCGCCACATGGCGGACAAGGTTGTCGTCATGCAGCGCGGCAAGGCGGTGGAACAGGGTGCCGCGAAGGAGGTTTTCGCCCATCCGCAGCATACCTACACCAGGCTGCTTCTCACCGCCGAACCCAAGGGCGCGCCGCCGCCAAGCGATCCTTCGGCCCCCGTGGTGGTGGAGACGAAGAACCTGAAAGTCTGGTTTCCCATCAAGCGCGGCTTCTTCCGCAAGACGGTGGGGCACATCAAGGCGGTCGATGGCGTCGATGCCACTGTGCGCGCCGGGCAGACGCTGGGCGTGGTGGGTGAATCAGGTTCCGGCAAAACCACACTGGGGCTGGCCCTCCTCCGCCTGATCCGCTCCGAAGGCCCGATTGTTTACATGGGCCGCAACATTGATGGCTACAACACCGCGATGATGCGGCCCCTGCGGAAGGAGATGCAGATCGTCTTCCAGGATCCGTTCGGCTCGCTCTCGCCGCGCCTCTCGATCCAGCAGATTGTCGAAGAGGGCCTCACCGTGCAGGGCCGCAACCTGAACTATGAGCAGCGGCGCGACATCGTGGCGAAGGCCCTCACCGAAGTGGGGCTCGATCCTTCCACCATGGACCGCTACCCGCATGAATTCTCCGGCGGCCAGCGGCAACGCATTGCGATTGCACGCGCCCTGGCGCTGGAACCCAAATTCATCATGCTGGATGAGCCGACCTCGGCACTCGACATGTCCGTTCAGGCGCAGATCGTGGACTTGCTGCGCGGACTCCAGACCAAGCATAATCTTGCTTACCTCTTCATCAGCCATGACTTGCGCGTGGTGCGCGCACTGGCCAATGAGGTGATCGTCATGAGAAACGGGAAGACAGTGGAAAGCGGGCCAACTGTGGAGGTGTTCACGAATCCGCAGACCGACTATACCAAGGCTCTGATTGCAGCGGCGCTGAACCTCAAGGCGGCGCCCGAAGGTGTGGTGAATCAATAATGGCATTTCTCTTCATTCTTCCGACATGGCCCACCGAAGTGTGGAAAGCCGCCATGAAAAAGGCCGCGCCCGAAATGGATGTGCGCGTCTGGCCCGATGTGGGCAATGTCGAAGACATCGAATACTGCGCGGCCTGGCTGCCGCCGCCCGGCGTGGTGAGGGGCCTGCCAAACCTGAAGGTCATCATGTCGCTGGGCGCTGGCGTTGACGCGATCCTGAAGGATACAACGCTGCCCGCCGGAATCCCCATCGTGCGGGTGAACGACCCGGACCTGACGGGCCGCATGACGGAATACATCGTGCTGCATGTGCTGATGCACCACCGCCAGCAGCGCCGGATCGATGAAAACCAGCGGCAGAAGATCTGGGACTGCTTTCCAACCCATGCCGCAAGGGACCTGAGCGTTGGCATCATGGGAATGGGCGTGATGGGAGCTGATTCCGCCATCAAGCTGCGCGACATCGGCTTCCGCGTGGCAGGCTGGAGCCGCACGCCAAAATCCATTCCAGGTGTCGAAAGCTTCGTGGGCGCTGGCGAATTCGATACCTTCCTGGCACGCACCGATGTCCTCGTCTCGCTGCTGCCGGCAACGCCCGATACGGACGGCATCATCAACCGTGCCAACATCCGCAAGCTCTCACGCAAGGGCCCCTTTGGCGCACCCATCGTGATCAATGCCGGCCGTGGCCGCCAGCAGGTGGCGGAAGACATTCTGGCCGCACTCGATGCGGGCGAACTTCATGGTGCCACGCTCGACGTGTTTGCCGTGGAGCCACTTCCGGTGGACAGCCCCCTGTGGACCCACCCGAAGGTCACGATCACGCCGCATTGCGCGGCCGACAGCGATCCCGAAACCATCTGCGCCTATGTCGCAAACAACATCCGCCGCCATCAGCAGGGCGAGGCGCTGGACAATTTGGTGGATAGAGTACGGGGATATTGAACCCACGCCCGGCGGTGACAGGCCCTCACATCCGCCTGATGCTGGTGATCTCGCCATAGCGCGTGGCGATGCGGGCGACCGCGTCTTTCAACGGCTCCGCCACAACCATCATGTGGTGGCCATTGGCATGCAGCAGCGTGCGCTCATCCACCATGATGCCCACATGGCCTTTCCAGAACACGAGATCGCCGCGCTTGAGGCTGTCAAGGTCATTCAGCATCAGCTTACTGCCGAGGGTTTCCTCCTGCATGTCGCTGTCGCGGAGGGCCGCAACGCCACAGGCTTCAAGCGCGACTTGCACGAGGCCCGAGCAATCAAGGCCGAGCGCCGACTTGCCGCCCCAGTAATAGGGCACATGCCGGAACATCTCCGCCACGCCCACGAAATCCCGCTCGGCCGTGCCGATCGGCTTCAGATGCGCCGTGAACACAAAACGGCCGTTGGAGAGGCGTGAATAGCTGCCGTTCTCCTCCTCAATGCGCAGCTGCGCATTGAGGGTCAGCAGCGCCGCGGGCTGCGTCTTGAGGCTTGCATCAGGGTACATGAATGTCGCTGGCACAGCTACGCGATGCGTCGGTTGCACCACTGCTGGCGACAGCGCATTGCCGTTCACATACCCCACATAGCCATCGCGCACGAGCTGCACGAAGGCCCAGCCGTCCTCCACGTGGAATAGATTCACCGTCTCTCCCATCAGCGCCTGGGTCAGCTGCATGGCATCGGTACGCGGAGACTTGTGGACGGAGACAACCGGTTCAGTGACTTGCATCGGCTGCGGCGCAACGAAGCGGCCGGCCTCGACGCTGCCCTGGAGCGCCACGTCAGCGAGATCGGGGCGGTAGGCGTTGAGGCGCGGATCAAGCCTTATCATGTGAGCCTCGCAGAGACAGTGCTGATCGTATCGGCCAGCCGTTCAAGGTAGAGCGCGCCCTTCACCGTTCGCTGCACGAGCACATTGCGCCTGTCCCTTTCATCACGCCTGCGGTTCACCAGGTCGAGCTTGCCCATCGTATCGAGCGCACGGGTAATGACCGGTTTGGTGACACCGAGCTTGGCGGCCAGATCGCGCACCGTATGGGGCGGGGCTTCCATATAGATGGTGAGGAGAACCGACAGCTGCCTGACGGAGAGATCCGGCTCGCCATCCTTCACCATGGCCAGCCCCACGCTGTGCCAGAGGTTCAGGGCCTGGGCTGTGGTCAACGCTGCGGGCATGAAAGCACTTTACGCGAGACATGCTTGTTGCTTCGGATCCTCATCATATTTGCCGGTAACGCCACTGCGCGCAAGTCAGGCGTAGCGCTGCTGGATGACCGTGAACAGCGCACGCATGGCCTGCGCCTCGCCGCCCTTCGGCCGTCCGGGGCGTGGCGCAGGCGTCCAGCCGAACACGTCGAAATGTGCATAGGCCCTGGCCTTGGCGACAAAGCGGCGCAGGAACAATGCGGCCGTGATGGAGCCGGCAAAACCGGAATCGCCCGAATTGTTCATGTCCGCCACGGCGGATTCGAACAATCGGACATAGGGCCGCCACAAGGGCAGCCGCCAGACCGGATCATTCTCAACCATGCCGGCCCTGGAAATAGCTTCGGCCAGCGCATCATCATCCGTGAAGAAGGGTGGCAGGTCAGGCCCCACCGCCACGCGGGCAGCCCCTGTCAGCGTCGCCATGTCGATCAGCAGGTCGGGCGATTCCTCATCCGCCAGCGCCAGCGCATCCCCCAGCACGAGGCGGCCTTCGGCATCGGTATTGCCGATCTCGATGGTAAGCCCCTTGCGGCTTCGCAGCACATCACCCGGGCGGAAAGCGTTCCCGGAGATGGCGTTCTCCACCGCCGGAACGAGCACACGTAGCCTGATCTTCAGATTCGCGGCCATGATCATCTGGGCAAGGCCCAGCACATTGGCAGCGCCGCCCATGTCCTTCTTCATCAATGCCATGCCGGAAGCGGGCTTGATATCGAGGCCGCCGGTATCAAAGCACACGCCCTTGCCCACCAGCGTGACCTTGGGCGCACGCGCCGGCCCCCAGGTGAAGTCGATGAGGCGCGGCGCCCGGGGGCTGGCCTGCCCCACCGCATGGATCATCGGGAAATTCTTTTCCAGCGCCTTGCCGGTCACGACAGAGAATTTCGCCTTGCCCGCCTTGGCCACCGCGCGCGCGGCCGCTTCCAGTTCATCCGGCCCCATGTCGGAGGCGGGCGTGTTGATGAGATCGCGCACCAGATAGGAGGCCCCCGCTGCGCGCAGCACGTCGGCGCGATCGACACCCTTCGGGCACACCAGACGCGCCGCGCCGCCCGTTGGCTTGCCATAGCGGCTGAACACGTAAGCTTCGAGGCACCAGCCAAGCGCCAGCAGATCAGGCCGCGCCACATCACCTCTCAGCGTATAGTCACCGTCCGGCAGGCTGCGCGCAAGCTTGGCGAGGCCAAAGCCGTCGTCATCGCGCACCGCACCCACCAGCACCTCCTGCAACACGCCACCCTCCCCCGGAACGGGAAGAACCTTTCCCGGCTGGGCCCTGAAGCCATTTGCGGCGGCCCAGGTCTTCAGGCTGGCGGGCGCCCGGCGGCGGTGCTGTTCCCACTGCTCATCCGATGTCACCGTGATGGGAATTGCCTTGCGTGAAGAGGCAATCAGCAGGTTTTCAAGATCGGCCATGGAACACTCCGGTATTTCGACGAGGCTTAGCGCGAAAGCCGATTATGGTTAATCAATTATTGACCGTTCTGGCGCAAATTCGGCGGCAGACGGATGACTGGAGTTGAGAAATGCCGCGCGCCGGACGCCACATCGCCATTCTGTTCGCGCTGGCATCGGCGGCCATGCTGACCGGGTGCAGCAAGACAAATGGCCAGCTCGGCAGCACCAAAGACATCGCCACCGCATCAACCGCACCCGTTTCCCTTGAGGCGCTGGCCGAACTCGGCCGCAAATGGCAGGCTGATCCCAGCGACGTGAACAAGGGCCTCGCCTATGCCGATGGGCTCGAATCGATCGGTCAGGTCAATGAGCAGCTGGGCGTCTACAAGCGGCTGGCGGGCCTCAACCCACAGAACACCCGGCTGCTCAGCCTTTATGGCCGCAAGCTGGTGGCATCCGGCCATCCCGCCGAAGCCGTGCCGGTGCTGGAACGCGCCGCAGCCGGCGGTGACGCCGACTGGCGCGTCTACTCCGCGCTCGGCACCGCCTATGACGAACAGGGCCTCTATCAAAAGGCCCGTGCCCAATATGCGAAGGCCCTGGAGGCTGACCCCCGGAACCTGAGTGTCTTGAACAATCTCGGCATGTCATACGCTCTGGAGGGAAACCTGAAGCAGGCCGAGGCAACGCTTCGGGACGCCGAAGCGCTGCCGCGCGCGGCGAGCGAGCCGCGCATCAGGCAGAATCTGGCGCTCGTCGTTGGCCTGCAGGGCCGCTTCGATGAAGCCAGCAAACTCGCGAGCGAGAATCTTCCGCCCGAGCAGGTTGCCGAAAACATGGCCTATCTCCGCAAAATGCTGTCGCAGCCCAATACCTGGCAGCAGATCAGCGAAGCCTCCAGCGGCTGAAGCGCGCCGTCAGCCGCTGCCGAAGATCTTCATCAGGTTCAGGATGGACGGACCCAGCACGACGACGAACACTGCCGGCAGGAAGAACACGATCATCGGCACCGTCAGCTTGGGCGGCAGGGCAGCAGCCTTCTTCTCAGCCTCCTGCATGCGCAGGTCACGGTTTTCCTGGGCGAGGACACGCAGCGCAGTGCTGAGCGGCGTGCCGTAGCGCTCTGACTGGATGAGGCTTGTCACCACCGATTTGACGGTTGGCATGCCCGTGCGCTTTCCCAGATTCTCGAAGGCCTTGCGCCGGTCCTGCAGGTAGGAGAGTTCAGCCACAGTGAGGGTCAGTTCTTCGGCCAGCGGCACCGAAATCGAACCGATCTCGCGCGAGACGCGCTGCAGCGCCGGCTCCACGGTCATGCCGGACTCCACGCAGATCACCATCAGGTCGAGCGCGTCAGACCAGGCCTCGCGGATCGACTGCTGTCGGCGCGTGATGAGGTTCCTGACGAGAAGAACAGGCAGGTAATATCCGGCGATCATGCCCATGAAGGTGGCCATCAGCCGCACATGCGGAATACTGGCCGCCTCGATCGCGCCGGAATAGGCGAAGGCCAGCATGGCCACCACAAGGGGAGTGACAAGCCGAATCGCCAGAAAGGTCACGAGATGGCGCTCCGACCGGTATCCGGCCTGGCGCAGCAGGTCGCGGGTCGATTCGGCCTCGAACACCCGCCGCAGCCTGAGCCCGTCCACCAGTTGCTGCGAAAGGCTCTTCTGCTGCCAGTCACGCAGGCGCACCTCGCCACCGTTGAGCTTGGCGTTCTGCTCGGCGCGCAGCTTGTCACGCTCCACCCCCACCGCCTTCATGCGGGCCTTCAGGGTGTTGTTCTCCATCATCGGCGCGGCCGCCGTCAGCACCGCGGCAAAGGCGGCGACAGCGATGACGGCCGTTACCAGCATTTCAGGGCGGATCAGGAAAAAAATCTGTTCAAGCATCAAGAGCCCTCAGATCTGGAAATTGATCATCTTGCGCATCACCAGAAGCCCCACCAGCATCCATCCGCCGGCCACGGCAAGCATGATGTTTCCGGTCTCCGTCTCGAACAGGGGCGTCAGGTAGCCCGGATTGATGACGGCCAGCAGCCCCATGACCACAAAGGGCAAGCCGCCGATGATCGCCGCAGATGATTTGCCCTCCTGGGACACGGCCTGCACCTTGCCCTTCATCTTCTTGCGCTCGCGCAGCACGCGCGACAGATTGGACAGCGCCTCTGACATGTTGCCACCCGTCTTGGACTGAATGCTGAACGCGATGCTGAGGAAGTTGACCTCGGGCGTCGGAATGCGCTCATACATGCGCTCGAGCCCCTGATCGATGGTGAGGCCGATGCGGAGCCCCTCCACCACCTCAAGAAACTCAGGCCCCACCGGAGGTGCCGCTTCCTCGGCAATGACCTTGAGCGCATCGGTGATCGGAAGCCCGGCCTTGAGACCGCGCACCATCACGTCGATGGCATCAGCGAACTGGCTGACGAACGCCGTCCGCCGCCGATTGCGCAGGAAGGACAGTAACCAGCGCGGCAGGCCGAGCACACCCACCACCCCGCTCAGCAGCGCCACATAGGCCGGCGCACCAAGGACAAGCGCGATGACGACGGCGGCGAGACCCGCCGCAACTGACAGGAGCCAGAACTTGCGCGGCGACATGCTGAGCCCTGCCTGCGAGATCAGGACACGGAGCGTCACCTTCTTGCGGCGCTGTTTCTGGTTCTCCTCGAACTGGCGGAGCGTTTCCTGGATCTGCCTCCGGCGTTCGTCCTTCTGCTGCGCGGCGGCCCGGCTGGCTGTCGCCTGCCTGGCGCTTCTGGGCGTTGAGGGGTCAGCCGCTGGTCGCCTGGCCAGCAGGTCCCTGCGGGGCTCGCTTCCAAAGGGAATAAGCAGGACAGCGGCAAGCCCGCCGAAGGCGATGAACAGCAGGGCGATGAGGGCGAGTTGCTGCGGGTCGAAACCGAAGGCCATGCCGGGTTACTCCTGCTCGTCCAGATCCGCACCCTTCTCGAGCGCCTCGGACAGCCTGCGCTCCTCATTGTAGTAGCGGGCGCGTTCCCAGAAATGGGGACGGAGAATGCCGGCGAAGCGGTGACGGCCGGCCAGCTTGCCGCTGGCGTCTTCACCCATCACGTCATAGGTCATCAGATCCTGGGTGACGATCACATCACCTTCGGTGCCGATCACCTCGGTGATGGCCGTGATGCGCCGCGAGCCGTCACGCAGGCGGCTTGCCTGGATAACGATGTCGATCGACCCGCAGATCATGTCCTTGATGGTCTTCGAGGGCAGCGAGAAGCCTCCCATGGTGATCATCGATTCAAGGCGCGCAAGTGCCTCGCGCGGGCTGTTGGCGTGCAGCGTTCCCATCGAGCCGTCATGGCCTGTGTTCATGGCCTGCAGGAGATCGAAGGCCTCCGGGCCGCGCACCTCACCGACGATGATCCGCTCAGGCCGCATGCGCAGACAGTTCTTGATCAGCTCGCGCATGGTGATTTCGCCCTCGCCCTCGAGATTGGGCGGGCGGGTTTCGAGCCGCACCACATGCGGCTGCTGCAGCTGCAACTCGGCCGCGTCCTCGCAGGTGATCACCCGCTCATGATCATCGATGTAGCCGGTGAGGCAGTTCAGCAAGGTGGTCTTGCCGGAACCGGTGCCGCCCGAGATCAGCACGTTGCAACGCACCCGCCCGATCACCTCCAGAAGCGTTGCCCCTTCCGGCGTGATCGATCCGAAGCGCACCAGATCCGGCAGTTTCAGCCGGTCCTTCTTGAATTTGCGGATGGTGAGGGCCGGGCCGTCGATCGCCAGGGGTGGCACGATAACGTTGACGCGCGAGCCATCGAGCAGGCGGGCGTCGCAGATCGGGCTCGACTCATCCACGCGGCGGCCCACCTGGCTGACGATCCGCTGGCAGATGTTCAGAAGCTGCGCATTGTCGCGGAAGCGCACGCCAGTTCGCTGCACCTTGCCGTTGACTTCGATGAAGGTGGTACCCGACCCGTTCACCATGATGTCGGCGATGTCGTCGCGCGCCAGAAGCGGTTCGAGCGGCCCGAGGCCCAGAACATCGTTGCAGATGTCCTCGAGCAGCTCCTCCTGCTCGGAAATCGACATCGCGATGTCCTTCAGCGTGATGATCTCGTTGACGATGTCGCGGATTTCGTCGCGCGCCGAAGCCCTGTCGATCTGCGAAAGCTGCGTCAGGTCGATGGCGTCGATCAGCGCATTGAAGATCTTGCCCTTGAGCTCATAGTAGCTGTCGGCGCGGCGCAGCGCCGGTGAGTCCGGCGGCGGCGGCGGCGCCTCCGGCGCGGCGGCAGCCACGCGCGGAGACTGCGCCCCGAAGGCGAGGCCGCCACGCGGCAGGGCTGGGCGGGCGCCACCCGCCTCTGCCTGCGGGCCCGCAGCAGGCCCGGACGCAAGGTGTCTTTCATCGGGGCGCTTGCCGAACATCAGGCCTTCCTCAGGAACGAGAACAGCGACTTTCCTTTGTCTGCGGGCTTTTTCGTATCCTTTGCGGCCCCGGCAACCTGGTGTGAGAACTTCGACAAGGCCTCGGCCGCCTTCGACTTTGGCGCAACCTCAAAGATCATCTTGCCGCGATTGAGTGCCGCGCCAAAGGTTTGAGGCTCATGCGGGATGATGGCCGCCACCGTGAGCCCCGCCGCCTTGGCGAAGTCATCCGGCTTGATCTCCTGCCGCTTCGGCATGCCGGTCTGGTTCATGACAAGATGCGGCGGCGGATCGTTGGGGCGCGCGCCCCGCAGAAACTCGGCGAGCCCTCGGGCATTGCGCAGGCTGGCAAGGTCGGGAACGGCGGTGATGACGACATGGTCGGCATGCAGCAGCGCCGCCTTCACCCAGGGCGACCACTGCTTCGGCAAATCGGCCACCGTGAATGGAACGCTCTGGCGCAGTGACGACAGGACCGTGTCCACGGACTGCGGGTCGACCTCATAGTCGCGGTCGATACCGCCAGAACCCGCCAGCAGGTTCAACCGTTCACCGGCGCTGACGAGAAGCCGGTCGAGCAGAACGCCATCAACCCGATCAGGCTGGCTCAACGCATCCAGAATGCCGGTGGCGATGTCTTCGTTGAAATTGAGCCCTGCCGTGCCAAAGGCGAGGTCAAGGTCGGCGATGACGGTGTTGGTGCCATGCTGCCTCGCCAGTGACCATGCCAGATTATGGGCAAGCGTGCTGGAGCCCGCCCCTCCCCTGGCGCCGATGAATGCGACCGTCTTTCCCAGAGGCGGCGCCTTGGGGCTGCGGTAGAGCGCGGCAATGGCCTCGATCAGGCGGATGGGGGTGAGCGGCACAATCAGATATTCGCTGACGCCCTGATCCATAAGCTCGCGGTACAAGGCGATGTCATTGACCCGCCCGATCACGATGACCCGTGTTTCCGGCTGGCAGACCTCGGCCAGCAGGGCCAGTTCCGCGAGCATGTCACCCGGTGCGCCGGGACACTCAACAATCAGAACTGGCGGCGTCGGCATCTCGCGGAAGGCCTCTGCCGCTGCCGCGGCACCACCCGTTGCGATGGTGAGGCTGGCGCGGGACATGCGCCGGTCGGCTGCGGCTGCCTGCATGAGGCTGGCACTGCCGGGATCAGTACAGAAGGCGGCAATGTTGATGTGCGGCACCTGAATGACAGGGGCTCCACCATTGTGGCCTGTGGCATCTTCTTGCGGGCTGAGACTTGTCATCACTGCGACTGCAACGAATTGGCGTCAGGAAACTGCTGTTCTTTCTGCGACCATTCACCTGAATCATAGGTCGTGAGGATCATCATGCGGGATGCCGCGGTGGCCGGTGCAAGGCCGCGCGGTGTGACGAAGTCCTCCGGGTTTTCCACCATGGCCGCAAAGTTGTTCTGAAGCGTGCAGCCGAAATTCGGATAAAGCTCGTTCTTCTGGTTTCCGGCGAGATTGGAAGACCAGTCGCCGCAATCCTTGGTCTCAGCTACCTTGCGGTCGTAGCGCAGCGTCACATCGGCTGAATCGCCATTGAAAACTGCCACGCTGATCCCGGCGCGCGGAATGCCTTCGGCGGCAATCAGGTCTGCGGCCTGTGCTGCCACGGTGCGGCCGTTGCGGTTTGTGTCCGCATACAGGATCGAGACGCGGGTTGCGCCATTGGCCCGCGCTCCCCGCGCAAAGCCGATGACGCCATTGACCTGCTCCGGCGAGAGGCTGTGCCGACCCGCCGCCATGCTCATCTTCACCGGCTTATCCACGACCTCGATCGGAAAGCGCTCCTCGGCGGTGGCCGGAAGCCGCACATCGTCATAGCTTGCATAGTCCTGCGAGCAGCCCTGAAGCAGCAGTGTGGCCAGCACTACGGCAAAAGCCTTGGCGTTGCGCATGCTCAGCGGAAGAATATGCAGGGGCTTCATGGTGCTGCTCCGCGGTCAATCAATGATGTGGCCAACCGTGCCGTGATAGGTGCCGGACGCGCTTTCGCCGGGAAGGCCGTAGACGCGGTTGAGACGGCCGAGGAAAATCTGCTGTAGATCGGTCGGCGGATTATACCCGTCGAGCGGTGTCGCCAGTTGCTTCTCCTGAACCGCCTTCACCAGATAGGGCGTGACGATGACCACGAGTTCTGTTTGGTTCTTCTGGTAGTCGCGGCTGGAGAACAGTGCCCCGAGGATCGGAACGGACTTGAGGCCGGGCGTTCCCTGCAGTTCCTGCGTGCTGACATCGCGGATCAGGCCGGCCAGCATGATGGAACCGCCGCTCGGGACCTCGATGGAGGTCTGGGCGTTGCGGGTGTCGAGCACCGGATTGCCGAGAACCTTGTCCACGATGTCGCTCACCTCGGTGCGGACATTGAGGCCGATGCGGTTTCCGGACAGAACGGTCGGTGTGAAGGCCAGGGAAACGCCGAAGGGCTTGAACTCCACCTCGCAGTTGGCACCGATGTTGATATCGGTCAGGCTGCAGCTCGTATAAGGATATTCACCGCCTGCGTGGAAATTGGCGGGCGCGCCGGAAATGGCGGTGAGTGTCGGTTCCGCAAGCACCGTCACCAGGTTCTGCGATTCGAGTGCCCGCACCACCGCGTCGATCCGCGTTCCGCCATTCAGGTATTGCCCTGCGAAATCCGTCAGATCGCCGATTTCCGGACCATCGGGGAGATCAAGCCCGGTTGTGTGGTTGAGAAACTTGAAGTTCAGCCCTGCGGCGCTGAAGGCACCACTGAGGTTGACGCCGAGCTGTTTCAAGATGGTGCGCTTCAGTTCGACGACCTTGACCTTCAGCATCACCTGGTCGCCCTCGGCGATCTTCAGCAGATTGAGGACCTCCTCACTCTCCTTCGGCGTGCTGCCGCCGGTGGCGGGCGCGCTGCTCCTGACGAAGCGCCGGGCCAGATCATCCGCGGTCTTGGCCTCCTGTGCGTTGGCCACTGAGCCTTTCAGGACAATGCTGCCGCCTGTGCTGTCGACCTCGATGTGGTTGTCCGGCATGGCCCGGTCGATGAGCTTCTTCAGCGCCTGGGTGTCGAGCGTCACCTCAAGATCGAGGTGAAGGATCTCACGGCCTTCCGCGTCAAAGAAGAAAAGATTCGTCTGGCCGGCGGCGCGGGCAAAGAGATAGGCGGTATTGCGGTTCCGCAGGACGACATCGACCACGGTCTCATTGCCGACGATCACATCCTTGGCGGCGGCGGGAAGTTTGACCACGGCACTTTTGGAAATTCCAAGGCGCAGGAAACGGCCATCAGCCTGGGTGCCCGCCTGGCTGCGCAGTTGCGTATCGGCCGCCTGGGCCATCCGGCCGTGCAGCAGGCCAGGCGCAAGGCCACCGAAGCCAATCACCGCTGCGCAGGCCAGCCGCGTCAGGCGCGCGGAGAAGCGGTAACGGGCCGTATGGGCCATGATCGCAGTCCACATCATATCAGGGCCCACCGGGCGTTACGGCAACGCCATAGCGGATGACCAGCGGCCCCCCGCCAATCAGCTTCGCTGTGTTGTTCGTGTACGGTATGGCGAGTTCGGGCCTGGCATCCCTGAGGCCTGCCTCACCGCCTTCCGCCAGCGGCCGCAGGGACAGGGAAAGCTCGCCGAGGGCTTCCGCCCTGGCGACGATCTCGGCCTGGACGGGATCAAGTTCGAGAACGGCTGTCTTGCCTTCCGGCACTGTCACCTTGTCATCGCCTTCCTGCCGGAAAGTCTGGTTGATGGCGAGGACACGGACATTGCGCAGAACGGTTTCGGTCAGCGCCATGGCGATCTGGCTTCCGTCCGCGTTGTATTTTCGCGTCACGATCACATCCACACGGTCATCCGGCAAAATGAACCCGCTCACCGCGGAGTGCTCCGAAATTGCGACAGAGATGGCACGCATGCCTTGCGGGAGGATGGCGCTCATGAAACTGCCATTGGGGGCGGCCACCACCTTGCGCTCGATGATGGGTTCACCGGCATAGACCGGCAGGCGCGCGCGGGCCGTGGCCATCTCCTCAATGGCGCCGGGCTTTGCCTCGCGGGTAATGAGATTGCCCACGCTGCCGCGCGGCCATGGTTGCCATTCCAGCGTTCCCAGCACCAGTCTCTCACCCGGCGCGACGTCGCGTGCGGCGGTCAGAACATCTACCATCGCAGGCGGTGGCGGTATCTCTGCAACAGGATCTTGGGGAGCATTTCCGCGCAGGAGTCCGCTGGCCAGATAGGCTGCAAGTGCGGCAGCTGTCAGGGCGACAGCCAGCACGATTATCCGGAGCCTGTTCATCGGCGAATGCCCTTGTCTCAAATTCGGCGGTTAAATCTACTTTTGAGTGTAATAGTCAAATTTGTGTTAATCCGTGCTCACCCGGCGGCCGATTGCATCCACCAGCTTTGCGAAAATGCGAGGATGCCGCCAATGGCAAGGGCAATGCCATAGGGCAGGTCAGGCGAGAGAAATGCCAGCCGCCGCGATACGAAGCCGCCGCGGATTTCGGAATCGAGCTTGATCAGCGACCAGGCACCCACCGCCATGGCAAGGCCGCCACCAGCCGCGATGGAAAAGACGAGGAAATGCCCGGCGGCCGGGTAGCCAAGCCAAAGGCCGGCTGCAGCCATGAGCTTGGCGTCGCCCCCGCCAAACAGACGGAAAACAAAGATCAGATAGCCCGCAGCCAGAAGGGCAAGGCCAGTGGCGAGGTGCAGGCCGATCATCTGAAACGGCATGCCCGCGGCAAGGGCCACGGGGAAAAAACTCAAGATGATCAGCAGGTTCAGCCAGTTCGGAATCCGCATCGACAAGGCGTCGCCGGTGCCGGCGAGGATCAGCAGAAGCGGAAAAAGCGTGGTGACAAGAAATGTGGTCACGCAGATCGGCCCAAGGGCAAGGCAGCAAGCTCAGTCATGAAAATGCCACCGGCCATGACAGCCGGTGGCAAACGACGCACAGCTCATGCGCCGCAATTGGTATCACGTGCCGCCGCCGGTCGCGGTCTGGGCCTTGGTGAACAGGTTGGTGAAGGTGCTGGTGAGCGTCGGGCCGACAGCGACCACGGCGCCGCCGATGACGGCAACAATCAGGGCATATTCGATGGCGGTTGCGCCAGATTCATCGCGCAGGAAGCGCACAAACTTCGTCATGTCTCTTACTCCGGTGAAGGTTACTCTACTCGAGCCCGGCAGCTACTGCCCTGCAGCGCCATGTCCGAACCTAGGGTAGCAATAACACACATTTTTTTAACATCAAGTAAATATTTGAATTAATATCGATTTCATAACTTTATCCCCGATTAAAAAGCTTTTTGCGGGCTTTTTCATTAAGGTTAACGAGTTTTAAATTAGTAGTTTTCGGACTTTTGGAATTTTATACTTAAACAATACTACATTTTGAAAAACTGTCGCAACGGCAATCAAAGTCTCCCGCAAGTAACCGAATCCGGCGCAATCTTTTACAACCAGGGATACAGGTTTCGAGCAGGGCGAGATTCATTCTCTTGTCTCAATCCGGCACAACAATCCAATCGAAATACTTTTCTTTGTTTTTCCGTATTTTGGCTGCGCCTCCTGCAAAATGCCGGGTGCCGCCATGTGGCTCTGGCCGGCCGGCACGCTTAAGGGATGCTTCACGCTCTCATGTTATAATTGGAAAAAATATCCCGTTATGATTGAAGTATGGTATTCGCTGGCAGAATCATGGGCAAAAATTTTTACTGTGAAATACTTCGTCGTGGCGTCATGTCAGCATCGGCACTGTTCATGCTGGCGGGGCTTCCGGCTTTCGCCCGAGAGGAGTTGATCATCTATAGCGACCACTCCACGCTCATCACCCTGCCAGGGCTGCCGGGTACGGTTGTCGTGGGCAACCCGAGCATCGCCGACGTCACACTGGACGGAGACAGGCTGCTGCTGCACGGGCGCAATTTCGGAAGTACGAGCCTGACGGTCCTCGATCAGACGGGGGCGATGATGCGCGACTACGAGATCAACGTGACGCTGCTCGAAAGCAACAGCGCCATGGTCTTCAAGAATGGCGCGCGGGCAACCTACAACTGCACCCCCAATTGCCAGCCCGCGCTGACCGTAGGCGACCTCTACAAGCCGCATTTCGACGACCTGTCCGACGCCATCAACGAGAAGGCCCTGATTTCAAGCGGCCAGCCCACCAGCACGGCACCCCGCAACCAGGTGATCATGCCTGCACCGCTGACCGAATGAACGGGTCCGGCCGCATGGCAGCCTGCATGGGCCTTGTGGGCCGCAGCCAGGCGCGGCTGAGCGCCTTTCGGCACGACGGCAACGGCGCGGCCTCCGTCGAGTTCGCCTTGCTCGCGGCGCCTTTCCTGCTGCTGCTCGTCAGCGTCATCGAGTTCGGCGCGCTGCTGCATGCCGAGGCAAGCCTGCAGCATGCCACCGAGAAGGCCGGACGGCTCATCCGGACCGGCCAGGTGATCAGCAACTCCGGCGAGAGCCTGATGAGCGCCGACGCATTCATCAATCGGCTGTGCAGCGATGCGCCGGCCCTCAGCGATTGCCAGAAGTCCCTCAGCCTCGACGTCCGCTCGGAAGACAGTTTCGCCGCGCTCTCCTCGTCCATGCCCACACCTGTCGATCTGGGGCCTGGTGAGGCCGGAGGAGCCTCCGTGATACATTTTTCGCCAGGCGGTGCCAGCGCGGCAACCTCGCTGGTTGTCACCTACGACTGGAAGCTCAGCCTCACCGCCATCGCCCCCATCGGCAATGCACATGAGGGCAAGACCTACAGGTTGCAGGCCGTTTCGGTCTTCCGGAACGAGCCGTTCTGATCATGGCAGGAAAAGCCCGGCGGTTCTGGCGCGGCAAAGAGAGCGAAGCAGGTGCCTCGGCGATCGAGTTTGCTCTGGCTCTGCCGATCGTCATGATGCTGTTCGCCTTCATGATCGATTTCACCCTTTATGTTTCGGCCTCTCGAAAAGTGACCAATGCCGCGAATATTCTGAGCGACATCGCCACCCAGCATGCATCTGTCATCACACCGGCAGCCATTGACGACGCCTTCACGGGCGCGAAGCTTGCCTTGCTGCCGATCTCCGGTGACGAGATCGGCCTCGAGATCCGGAACTACCGCATGAGCAACCAGAAGCTCACCCAGCAGTGGAGCCGCACGACAGCGTCTGGCCCCAGTTGCGCGTTTTCGGACATATCGGGCATCGGGACCCTGACGAAGGGGAACAATGACGTCATCATCGCGGCCGCCTGTTTCGACTACAAACCCGTGCTTGCGAAGATGCTTGGCATTTCCGGGGCCGCCAAGCTGCGCGTTGACTCGGAAGTCAGTTTGCGGCCACGGGAATCCAACCGGCTCAACTGCTCCGGCTGTTGAAGCCTCTGGCGATTTCCTGCCTTACGCGCTAAGCCCGAAGCGCGGAGCGGGATTTTGGAACTTACGGTCTTCCTCGCCGTCCTTGCGGCGGCGGTCATGCATGCGGGATGGAATGTACTGGTCAAGCTCAAGCTGGACCGCTTCCTGTCGCTGTATCTCATCGAGACCATCATGGGTTTCATGGGCCTCGTGATGCTGGCCGTGTTCCCCTGGCCTGCAGCGGCCTCCATTCCGTATGCCGTGACATCCGGCCTCCTGCATGTCGGTTACGCGCTGTTCCTCTCACGCGCCTACCGCACGGGCGACCTGAGCCAGGTCTACCCGATCGCGCGCGGGGCGGCGCCGCTTCTCACCCTCGCGGTCACCTTCACCTTCATGCATGAGGACGTGACGCTGATGGGAGCGGCGGGCGTCGCAGTTCTGGTGCTCGGCATCTGGGCGGTGAGCCTGATGGGCCGCGGCGCCATGCGCCTTGACGGCCTCACCCTGTTCTTCGCCATCGGCACCTCGGTGTTCATCGCGGCCTATACGATCGTCGATGGTGTCGGGGCACGCATCTCCGGGCAGGTCTCCGGCTACACCGGCCTCGTCTTCGTTCTCGATGCGCTGTTCTTGTCGGTCGCGGCCTTCGTGATGCGCGGACCTGGCATCGTGCGGGCCGTGGCACCATACTGGAAAACCGGTCTTCTGGGTGCCTGCCTTTCGGTTGGCGCCTACTGGATTGCCATCTGGGCCATGACGCAGGCACCGATTGCCAGCGTGGCGGCCCTGCGCGAGACGAGCATTTTCGTCGTCATGCTGCTGTCGATGCGGGTTCTGAAAGAGACCGTCAGCGTCTCGCGGCTTGCAGGTGCAGCGCTGATCGTGGCCGGCGCGGTCATGATCCGCCTCGGCTGAGACGCCTCAGGCACTGCCGATCAGGATGCCCGTTACGAACACGAGGAAGCCGCCCACCGCGATCTGGAATGCTGCTTTCAGGAAGGGCGTGTCCATGTATTTGTAGCGGATCCACGAAATCGCCCAGAGCTCGAAGAACACCACGACGATGGCGATCCAGGTGGCGAGCTGGAAATCCGGGATGAGATAGGGCAGCGTATGGCCCAGTCCCCCCACCGCCGTCATGATGCCGGCGGCGAGGCCGCGGATCAGCGGATGGCCGCGGCCTGTCAGCTTGCCGTCATCCGAGAGCCCCTCGGCAAGGCCCATCGAAATGCCAGCGCCGATCGACGCGGCCAGGCCCACGAGGAATGTTTCCCAGGTATTGCCGGTCGCAAAGGCTGCGGCAAACAGCGGCGCAAGGGTGGAGACCGACCCATCCATCAAACCGACAAGGCCGGGCTGGATCACCTGCAAGAGGAACAGGCGGCGCTTGGCTTCGCCCTCCTCCAGCTTGGCATCCGCCGTCAGATGCGTGGCGCCGAGCTTCACCGCGATCGACTCATGGCCCTTCTCGGCCTCGGCCAGTTCCAGCAGCAGCTTCTTCACCTGCGGATCGCTGCTGCGCTCGGAGGCCTGCTTGTAGAAACGATAGTTCTCGAGCTCGATGACCTCGGCGCGCTGGCGCATCTCCTCGATGTTCATCTTGCCGATCGTCCAGGCCGGCTTGTGGCGCACGAAGCCCTGGATGTCCGAACGGCGGATCAAGGGAATGAAATCGCCGAACTTCTTTGCGTAAAGATCCGTGAGCCAGCGGCGGTGCTCATGCTCCTCCTCCGCCATCTCCATGAAGACCTTGGCGGATGCGGGGTAAGTGTCCATCAGCGCGTTGGCAAAGCCAGCATAGGACCGTGCGTCGTCATCCTCGCTCGAAATGGCGAGCGCCAGAAGTTCCTGTTCGGTGAGGTCGGAGAAGCTCTTCACGGCAGGCCAATCCCTATGGTTGGGCAGTAGTTTAGAATTACTCCAATCTACGGTCCAGCGCCAATCGGGATCAGTTGCCTCAGTTCTCGTCCATCTTGAGGGCAGAGATGAAGGCTTCCTGCGGGATCTCGACCTTGCCGAACTGCCGCATCTTCTTCTTGCCTTCCTTCTGCTTGTCCAGAAGCTTGCGCTTGCGGCTGATGTCGCCGCCGTAGCACTTGCTCGTCACGTCCTTGCGGAGTGCGGAGAGCGTTTCACGTGCCACGATCTTGCCGCCGATCGCCGCCTGGATGGGGATCTGGAACATGTGGCGCGGTATCAGGTCCTTCAACTTCTCGCACATCACGCGGCCGCGCTGCTCGGCCCGGCCCCGGTGCACGATCATCGCCAGCGCATCGACGGCTTCGGCGTTGACGAGGATGCCGAGGCGGACGAGATCGCCCTCCTCGTAGCCGATCATCTTGTAATCGAAGGAGGCATAGCCGCGCGAAACGGACTTCAGGCGGTCATAGAAGTCGAACACCACTTCGTTGAGCGGCAGCTCATAGACCACCATTGCGCGCGAGCCCGCATAGGTCAGCTGCTTCTGGCGGCCGCGGCGGTCTTCGCACAGCTTGAGGATGGAGCCCAGGTAATCATCCGGCACAAGGATGGTGGCTTCGATCCACGGTTCCTCGATTGATTCGATCAGCGTCTGGTCCGGCAGGTCCACCGGATTGTGCAGTTCGATCTGGGTGCCATCGCGCAGGTTCACCTTGTAGATGACCGAGGGCGCGGTGGTGATGATGTCGATGTTGAACTCGCGCTCGATCCGCTCCCGGATGATTTCGAGATGGAGGAGCCCCAAGAAGCCGCAGCGGAAGCCAAAGCCCAGCGCCGCGGAGGTTTCCATGTCGAAGGAGAAGCTCGCGTCATTGAGGCGGAGCTTGCCCATCGCATCACGCAGGTCCTCGAAGCGCGCCGCATCGACGGGGAAGAAGCCCGCGAACACAACGGACTGGGCCGGGCGGAAGCCGGGGAGCGGCACGACATCCATGTTCTTTTCATCGACGACCGTATCGCCGACGCGCGTATCGGCCACCTGCTTGATCGAGGCTGTGAAGAAGCCGATCTCGCCGGGACCCAGTTCGTCGACATTCTCTTTCTTGGGGCGGGAGACGCCGACACGGTCCAGCTGATAGACCGCATTGGTGGAAACGAGACGGACCCTCTGGCCCTTCTTCATCACGCCGTCAATGATCCGCACGAGCACGACGACGCCGAGGTAGGGATCATACCATGAGTCCACCAGCAGCGCCTTCAGCGGCTTGTTGCGGTCACCCTTGGGCGCGGGAAGGCGGTGGACGATGGCTTCCAGCACATCGGGCACGCCAACGCCCGTCTTGGCGGAAATCGGAATGGCATCGGAGGCATCAATGCCGATCACATCCTCGATCTGCTGGCGCACGCGCTCGGCATCGGCCGCCGGCAAGTCCACCTTGTTGAGGACAGGCACGATCTCATGATTGTTGTTGATCGCCTGATAGACATTGGCCAGCGTCTGGGCTTCGACACCCTGCGAGGCATCCACCACGAGCAGCGAACCCTCGCAGGCCGCGAGCGAGCGCGAGACTTCATAGGCGAAGTCCACATGGCCGGGCGTGTCGATCAGGTTCAGAACGTATTTTTCGCCGTTCTTCGCGGTGTAGTCGAGGCGGACGGTGTTGGCCTTGATGGTGATTCCCCGCTCGCGCTCGATATCCATCGAATCGAGGATCTGGTCCACCATCTCGCGGTCCGAAACGGCGCCGCAGAGTTGGATCAGACGGTCCGCCAGCGTCGACTTGCCGTGGTCGATGTGGGCGATGATGGAGAAATTGCGGATGTGAGCGGTGTCAATCATGATTGGCCCGGTGTTTGGCATTGGCACCCCTTAAAATCAAGCCTTCAGGCTTCTCCTCTCACACCCCGACATCCCGGCGCAGGCCGGAATCCCGCGTCGAGCGGCAACCGCATGGAAAGACGGCTGGATTCCGGCTTCCGCCGCAATGTCGGTGTATCTGCTGATCAGCGCAGCCTTCGTGGCTTCACCGGCGCGGCGTTCAACGGGTCTTCCGGCCAGGCGTGCTTGGGGTAGCGGCCGCGCATGTCGGAGCGGACGGAGGGGTAGCCGTTGGTCCAGAAGGTTTCGAGTGACTGGGTGACGGCCAGCGGCCGTCCGGCAGGCGACAGGAGTTCGATCCTGAGCGGGCTTCGGCCTTCGGCGATGGCAGGCGTGCGCGCGAGGCCAAACATTTCCTGCAGGCGCACACGCAGAACCGGGTCACCCTCTGTTTCATAATCGATGCGCACATCGGCCCCCGAGGGCACTTCGATCCGCACCGGAGCCAGCTTTTCCATCCGGCGCGCCAGATCATGCGGGATCATCCCCTGCAGGATCTGGTGCATATCCAGCCGGTCCAGATGGGCCTTGCGGCTGATGCCTACGAGATAAGGGGCAAGCCAATCATCAAGGCTGGCAAGAAGCGCGTCATCCGAAAGGTCCGGCCAGCCCTCTTCCGGATAAAGGCGGCGCAGGAACATCGCCCGGGCCTTGAGCGCCTTCGCGCCGTCACTCCACGGCAGGACTGCGAGCCCCATGTCGCGCACGCCGTCCGTCATCGCTTCGGCGATGAGGGAGGGGTCGGCATTGGTGGAGGGCTTTTCCTCCAGAACCAGCGCACCCAGGCGGCGGGACTTCGACGCGCTCACTGCCTTGGTGCGGCTGTCCCAGAACACGCCGTCACGCGCTTCGATCTGGTCGCCGAAATGCGCCTCGATCTCCGGCAACGAGAGAGGCGCCGCGAGGAAAATCTTCTGGTCGCCAGACGCGCCATCGGTCGTGGCAACGGCAAGGAAATCCTGCGTCATCAGCGCATCATGTTCCGGCAGAACCGCGCCGCCGCCACCGGACAGGCGGTAGCGCCTGTCGCCGCCACGGCGCTGGGCAATGCGGTCCGGGAAGGCATAGGCGATCAAGACGCCACCGCTCACCGCGCTGTCATCGTCCCGAATACCAGCAATCTGGCGGATCTGCCTTGCTGTCTGGCGGATGCGGTCCCTTGCGCCGCCCCGCAGATGCGAGAGGCGCGCGGTAATGTCGACACCCACATCCCGCGGCAGGCCATCACGTTCGGACAGCATGGCGGCAAGATCGGCGGCAAGGCCACTCTTTCCCTTCACCACCATGTGAGCCAAGCGGGGGTGGAGCGGCAGCTTCACCATGTCCTTGCCAATGGACGTGATCTTGCCGTCAGCATCAATCGCTTCAAGGCGTTTCAGCAAATCCTGCGCCTGCGCGAAGGGGGCGGCCGGGGGCGCGTCAAGCCAGGGGAGAGACTTGGGGTCAGTAACGCCCCAGGCGGCCAGTTCCAGCACCAGAGGCGCCAGGTCAGCCACGAAGATTTCGGGCTCGTCATGCGGCTTCAGGGCACGGGTTTCAGCCTCCGGCCACAGGCGGTAACCGATGCCCGGCCCGAGGCGGCCGGCACGGCCCCGACGCTGATCGGCCGAGGCGAGCGAGACGCGCACGGTTTCGAGCGCCGTCATGCCCGAAGCGGGATCAAAGCGCGGCACGCGCTTGAAGCCGGTGTCGATCACCGCCCCGATGCCATCAATGGTGAGGCTGGTTTCAGCGATGGTGGTGGCCAGCACGATCTTGCGCTCGCCCGCGGGCGAGGGCCGGATCG
>CAYMQH010000002.1:0-108017 GCA_964392525.1 uncultured Aestuariivirga sp. | reverse complement strand
CCGCGCTTGATGAACATGACCGTCTTGGCCTTCCACACCTCAAGCACCGGCATGCCGTAGATCGGCGATGCCGGATCGTCCTTGGCCGAAGGATTGGTCACGTCATTGGCGCCGATGACGAAGGCCACGTCCGCCTGGCCGAAGTCGGAGTTGATGTCCTCAAGCTCGAACACCTCGTCATAGGGTACATTGGCTTCGGCCAGCAGCACGTTCATGTGACCGGGCATGCGGCCCGCCACGGGGTGGATGGCGTATTTGACGCTCACGCCTTCCTTCTTGAGGTGATCGGCCATCTCACGCAGCGCATGCTGGGCCTGGGCCACCGCCATGCCATAGCCCGGCACGATGATGACGGATCCGGCATTCTTCATGATGAAGGCCGCATCTTCCGCGGAGCCCTGCTTCACGGGCTTGGCCTCGCCCTGGGCCGCAGGTCCCGCACTCTCGCCACCGAAGCCGCCGAGGATGACGGAGATGAAGGAGCGGTTCATGCCCTTGCACATGATGTAGGAGAGGATCGCACCCGATGAGCCCACCAGCGCGCCGGTGATGATGAGTGCGGTGTTGTGCAGCGTGAAGCCGATGCCCGCCGCCGCCCAGCCCGAATAGGAGTTGAGCATTGAGACCACCACCGGCATGTCGGCGCCGCCGATCGGGATGATGAGCAGGAAGCCCAGCGCCAGCGAAATCAAGATGATCAACCAGAACCACAGCCACACCGGGTTCAAGTAGAACAAGGCGATGCAGGCAACAAGCGCCGCACCGAGTGCCATGTTGATCACATGCCGCGCGGGCAGCATGATCGGCGCACCGGACATGCGGCCATCAAGCTTCAGGAAGGCGATGACCGAGCCCGTGAAAGTAATCGCGCCAATCGCAGCGCCCAGCGACATCTCGATGCGCGAAAGGGGCTGGATCAGCCCATCCGCCACGATGTGGAAGGCATCGGGTGCATAGAAGGCGGCGGCCGCCACGCAGACCGCGGCAAGGCCGACGAGCGAATGAAAGGCCGCGACGAGCTGCGGCATGGCCGTCATGGCGATGCGCTTTGCGGCCACCGCGCCGATGCCGCCGCCGATGGCGAGACCCAGCACCGTGAGGCCAATGACCATGGGCGAGAGCTGCATCGTGGCAAGGGTCGTTATCACCGCGATGGTCATGCCGATCATGCCATAGAGGTTGCCCTGCCGCGATGTGGCAGGCGATGACAGGCCGCGCAGCGCCATGATGAACAAGGCGCCGGAGACAAGATAGAGAAGGGCTGCGAGATTGGCCGACATGCGCCTACTTGTCCTTCTTCTTGTACATGGCGAGCATGCGGCTGGTGACCATGAAGCCGCCGAAGATGTTGACCGAGGCCAGCACCAGGGCGATGAACCCGAAGATCATGGCTGTGACCGAGCCGGACTCGAGCGCACCGACACCCACCGCCAGGACTGCGCCCACCACGATCACCGAGGAAATGGCATTGGTGACGCTCATCAAGGGCGTGTGCAGCGCCGGCGTCACGTTCCACACCACATAGTAACCGACGAACACCGCCAGCACGAAGATGCCGAACAGCGAGACGAACGGATCAATCGCTTCCATCACTTTGCTCCCTGGAACATGGGGTGCACGAGCGCGCCGCCCTGCGCGATCATCGTGCCCTTGATGCAGTCATCGGCCTCATCGATCTTGAGCGTTCCATCCTTCTGGATCATCACGTCGAGGAAGTTGGCGAGGTTCTTGGCAAACAGCGGCGATGCGTTGCCCGCGAGCTTGCCCGCGAGATTCACCGTGCCGACGATCCGGACACCCTTGTGCTCGACGATCTCGTCCGGCCGCGACAGCGGGCAGTTGCCGCCGCGCTCCACCGCAAGGTCGACGATGATCGAGCCGGGCTTCATGCTCTCCACCATCTCTTGGGTGATGAGCACAGGTGCCGGCCGGCCGGGGATCAGCGCGGTGGTAATCACCACATCCTGGTTTTTCACATGCTCGGCCACGAGGGCCGCCTGTTTGGCCTTGTCCTCGGCCGAGAGTTCCTTGGCATAGCCGCCGGAGGTGGCGGCATCCGCAATGTCGGCATAGACGAACTTGGCGCCCAAGCTCTTCACCTGCTCTTCCGTGGCCTTGCGCACATCGGTGGCGGAGACGATGGCGCCAAGGCGCCGCGCCGTGGCGATGGCCTGAAGGCCAGCAACGCCCACGCCCATGATGAACACCTTGGCGGCGGGAACGGTGCCTGCCGCCGTCATCATCATCGGGAAGGCGCGGGTAAAGTGGAAGGCGGCGTCGATCACCGCCTTGTAGCCCGCGAGATTCGCCTGGGAGGACAGAATGTCCATGGACTGGGCGCGGGTGATGCGCGGCATCAGCTCCATGGCGAAGGCCGTGATACCGGAACTGGCGATGGCCTCAAGCCCAGCCCTGTCCCCATAAGGATCGAGGCCACCCACAAGGATGGCCCCGGATTTCATGGATTTCAGCAGTTGAGGATCGGGACGCCGGACCGACAGCACGATATCCGGATCAGAAAAACCATCGGGCGTTATCTTCGCCCCCGCCGCGGCGAAGGCCTCATCCGGGATTGACGCTCCCTGCCCGGCCCCCGCCTGGACCCAGACCTCGGCACCCTTCTTGATGAAGTTCTTGATCGTGTCAGGGCTGGCCGCTACGCGACGCTCCCCAGCTTGTGTTTCGGTGGGGATCGCGATTTTCATGGGCCAGCCCTCTGGTTCAGCTGACCATTACGGCGGTCAGCAGCCCGAAGATCACCAGCCAGCCGACCGACAAGGACCATTTGTTCCCGGCGCGGACATCGATCACCAGCGCAACGATACCGATGATCAGCCCTGCGAAGCCGAGGAGCACATTGCCGCTCGCCACGAAGGCAAAGGCCACGAGGGACACAAGCACGTAGAGGCACAGGATGGTCAGGGCGATGGAGGCCTTGAGGAAGCCCTCATAGGTCGACTTGTGCACCTGAAAGTCGTGCGAATGCGATGTGGAAGCCCCATTATCAGCCATGATTCCCCTCAAAGGTCACGATATAAACTGGGCAGACTTGTAGCCAACCCGCATGCCGCCCGCAAGACACCCACCCCATGCGCGGCAATCCGTCATGCAAGGCGGGAGAGTTCCATCATATTATCAAAGAGATAGATCGACTCAGGCAGGGAGTGGCCATCCCAGTCATCACGATCCGGCCGGATGAAGCGGGCACCGAGAGCCTCGTAGAAGGCGCGGGCCTCGGCATTTGCAGTCAGCACCCCAACAGAAAATGCTCCGCCGCCACGCCCAAGCCAATCCGCAGCGGCAAGCGACATCAGCTTGCGGCCGATCCCGCGGCGATGAAATCTGCGGAGAACATAAAGCGCATAGATATGACCGTCGGCACCCGCCACGAGCGGCTCCTTGAGGGAACCGACACGGATGAACCCTGCCGGCTCACCATCGACCCTCGCTATGTAGGTTGGATATCCCTGCGTCCCAAGGTAACTTCGCCAGCGGCAAACCCGATCCGCCATGTCGATATTCGCAAGAATCTCCGCAGGAATGATGTCTGCATAAGTCTCACGCCAACTCTGAACATGGATGTGAGCGATGTCTTCTGCCATGTCGTCGTTGGGGACTGCGAAGGTTGTGTTAGCCGCGATCATACTGCGTGTTCCCGATCTACGTGTGCTCTGAGATACGTCGTCTATTTCTGACGGGTCTCGATGGAGCAATTGAGAGCGGATTGAGGTTACCGGGACCAGACGTGCTGTTTCACTCCCCCGTGTGGGTCAGCGGGAAAAAACAATCGGCCGAGGCAGTTCCGGCTTCGCTAACCTACATCCTCTCGAGTTCGTCGATCATGCCGGAGATGACGGAGACGCCCTTGGCCCAGAAGCCGGGGTCGGAGGCATCGAGGCCGAAGGGATGGAGAAGGTCCGAATGGTGCTTGGTGCCACCCGCCTTCAGCATCTCGAAATACTTCTGCTGGAAGCCCTGCTCGCTCTCGCGGTAGCGGGCATAGAGCGAGTTCACCAGGCAATCGCCGAAGGCATAGGCGTAGACATAGAAGGGCGAGTGGATGAAATGCGGGATGTAGGTCCAGAAGGTTTCATAGCCTTCACCGAACGTGATCGCATCGCCCAGACTCTCGTGCTGCACCTCCATCCAGATGGCGTTGATCTGCTCGGGCGTCAGTTCGCCTTCCTTGCGCGCCGCATGCACCTTGCGCTCGAAGGTGTAGAAGGCGATCTGGCGGACCACCGTGTTGATCATGTCCTCCACCTTGGACGCGAGCAGTATCTTGCGCTTCTTGGGGTCGGTTGTCTGCTTCAGCAGCGCCTGGAAGGTCAGCATCTCGCCGAACACGCTGGCCGTTTCAGCGAGCGTCAGCGGGGTTGAGGCCATGAGCGCACCCTGCTTGGCCGCCAGCACCTGGTGCACGCCGTGGCCCAGCTCATGTGCCAGCGTCATCACATCCCGCGTCTTGCCCAGATAGTTAAGCAGCACATAGGGATGCGCCGAGGGAACCGTCGGATGCGCGAAGGCACCCGGCGCCTTGCCGGGGCGCGAGGGCGCATCGATCCAGTTCTTGTCAAAGAAGTCCCGCGCGATGCCCGCCATTTCCGGCGCGAATTCTCCGTAGGCGGACAAGACCATATCCTTGGCTTCGCCCCATGGAATCTCGCGGGTGTCCTCGGCGGGCAGCGGCGCGTTGCGGTCCCAGTGCATCAGCTGGTCCTTCCCGAGCCAGCGGGCCTTCATCCTGTAATAGCGGTGCGACAGCTGCGGATAGGCCTTGCGCACCGCCTCCACCAGCGCGGCCACGACTTCCGGCTCAACCCGGTTGGACAGGTGGCGCGCATCGGCGATGTCCTTGAAGCCACGCCAGCGGTCGGAGATGTCCTTGTCCTTGGCCAGCGTGTTGGTGATCAGGGTGAAGAGCTTGATGTTCTCGCCGAAGGTCTTGGCGAGCGCATCCGAGCCCGCCTTGCGCTGCGCCTCGTCTGGGTTCTGCATCAGGTTCAGCGTCGGCTCGAGCGGCAGCATCTGGCCGTTCACCTCGAAGCGCAGGCCTGCCATCGTCTCGTCGAACAGGCGGTTGAAGGCGGCGGCGGAGGTCTGCGATTTCTCCAGAAAGAGCTCCTCCAGCTTGTCATCAAGCTGATAGGGCTTTTCCATGCGCAAATTGTCGATCCACGGGCGGTAATGCGCCAGCGCCGGAACCTCCATCTTCTGCTTCAGCGCCGCATCGTCAATACGGTTCAGCTCAAGTTCGAAGAACAGGAGCAGCGTGGAAATGTCGGTGAGCTTGGCCGAGGTATCGCCATAGAACTTGCCGCGGTTTGAATCGGTCGTGTCGCCCACGTAGTAAAGCTGGGCATAGGAGCCCGTCCGGCCGAGGAGATCGGACAGCGCCTCATAGTCCTTCAGTGCTCCCGCCAGTGCCGCGCCATCCAGAGAGGCGAGCCGCCCGCGATACTTCTCCGCGAAGGCCTTGGCCAGTTCTTCGCCCTTCTTCATGTCGGCGGCGAATTCCGGGGCTTCGGGCGAGGCATAGAGGTCGGCAAGATTCCATTCGGGAAGGTGCCCAAGGTTCGGGGCGGCGGCAGCGGTCATGTCGGCTCCTGCAATAGAATATGCGGTTGATATGGCGCATGCCGCCCGCTTCGGCAACCCGTGGGCTGTGGCCCTTACGCCGATTTAACGCAGCGCCCGCAAGGCGTTGAGGATCACAACGATGTCGATCGCCTCCTGCAGCAATGCGCCCTGCACGACAGTGATGTAGCCGAACGCCGCAGCCAGCATGGCGGCGAAGGACATTCCCATCCCGGCAACGACGCTCTGGACAGCGATGGCCCTGGCCCGGCGCGCCGCGGCCAGGCCATCGGCCAGCCGCATCAGATCATCGGCCAGCAATATGGCATCGGCCGATTCGGAGGCCGCCGCGGAACCGGTGGCTCCCATGGAAATCCCCACATCCGCTGCGGCAAGGGCCGGCGCATCATTCACGCCATCACCCACCATGAGGGTGACGGCGTGCTTGTGCTCGGCAAGAACGATGGCGACCTTCTCCTGCGGTGTGAGTTCGCCGCGCAACACATCCAGCGGCAGTTCTTCGCCGATCCTGTCCACCACCGCCTGCGAGTCGCCCGAGGCGAGAACGATGCGGGTGATGCCGCCGGCGCGAAGATCCGCGAGCGCGCGCGGCGTCTCTGGCCGCACCGCATCCGCCAGCAGGATGTTCCCGGCGAACTCACCGGACACGGCGAGGGCCGCCACCGCCATGCCGGGCGGACGCACCGGCTTTGCAACATGGCCCTGCCCCAGCTGGCGGTGCACGAAATCATGGCCGCCGATGATGACCACCCGGCCATCAACAGTTCCGATCAGGCCCTCGCCCGCGGTTTCACGAACATCCACGGGGTGAGACAGGTGAAGCCCCCGGGCACGGGCCGCATCGACGATCGAAGCCGCAGTGACATGGGCGGAGGCCTGCTCGAGCGAGGCGGCAAGCCGCAGCATCTCATCCCTGCTCCAGCGTCCCGCAGGAACGATCTCTGCCACATCCGACCGGCCCTTGGTGAGTGTGCCTGTCTTGTCGATGACGAGTGTGGTGGCGCGCGCCATGGTTTCGAGAACCGGGCCACCCTTCATCAGAAGCCCGCGCCGCGCCGCCTTGCCCATCCCGGAGATGATCGCAACTGGCACAGCGAGAATGAGCGGGCATGGCGTTGCCGACACCAGCACCGCCAGCATGCGGATGTGATCGCCCGTCACCAGATAGGTGCCGCCCGCCAGCGCCACGGTGACAGCAAGGAACAGGATGGCGTAGCGGTCCGCCAGTCGCACCATGGGTGCCTTTGCGGCCTGTGCCGCCTGCACGAGGCGCACGATCCCCGCATAGGTGCTCTCCGAGGCAGGCCGCAGCACCACCATGTCGAAGGCCGTATCGAGCGAGCGTGCACCGCTTTGAATCTCTTCACCCTCAAGGCCGCGCACCGGCACCGATTCCCCGGTGAGCGCCGCCATGTCGAGCAGCGCCTTGCCAGACGTGACGCGGCCGTCCGCCGGAATGATATCGCCTTGGCGCAGCAGCAGCCTGTCACCGGGGCGCAGTTCGTCGATCAGCACTTCGCGCAGATGGCCGTCGTCATAGCGCAGCGCCGTCCTCGGCACGCGGGCCAGAAGGGCGCGCATGTCGGCGCGGGCCCGGTTGGCCGCGATGTCTTCGAGCAACTGGCCGCCCGCATACATGAGGGCCACGACGCCGGCCGCCAGCGTTTCGCCGAATGCCAGCGCGGCGGAGATCGAAAGACCAGCCACGATGTCGAGCCCCACCTCGCCCTTGAGCAGCGACGTGACGATTTCTCCGGTCAGTGACACGAGGACCAGCCCTGCCGCCACGCCCCAGATCCACGGCTGCAGCGACCCGACGCCGAGATAGGTTGCGGCAAAACCGCCTGCGAGGCCCAGCGCGGCGATGGCGAACAAGGTGATACGCAACAGGCTCAAAAAAACACCCTCGGTTGAATTCACTTCCCACAACTGCCATCAGGTCCCATCGGCGCGCCGCGAAAGCCTCGCTGATTGTCCCCAAACGTGCCTGTGCATTAACAGCGCCTTTACCCTTGGGTGAGAGTTTACCACACAGAAGAAGGCGAGTCGCACCGGAGCCTTGCACGCCGGAGTGGTTTTTCCTTCTTCTTCCGTCAGCACCCAAGAAGAAGTTCAACAACGCATGGCTGTCCGCGTTCTCATTGTCGAAGACGATCCGGCTCAACGCAGAATTCTCGAGGAAATGATCCGGCGCTTCGGTTGCGATCCGATGCCGGTGGATGGCGGCACAAAGGCCATCGAAGTTCTGAAGAGCCATTCCGGCGGCACCATCGAACTGGTGATCCTCGATCTCAACATGCCGGGCATGGGCGGCCTCGAATTTCTCGAGCGGCTGCAGTCGATCCGCGGCGACCTGCCGGTGATCGTGCAGACGGCGCAAGGCTCCATCGAAACCGTCATCAAGGCGATGCGCGCCGGTGCGGATGACTTTGTGGTCAAGCCCATCAGCCCGGAGCGGCTCAAGATCTCGATCCAGAACCTGCTCAAGGTGAATGCGCTCACCGAGGAGGTGAAGCGCCTCAACAAGAAAGTGGGCGGCGCCCTGTCCTTCTCGGAACTCATCGCCTCCTCGCCCGCCATGGCGAATGTACTGCGCCTCGGGCGGCGCGGCGCTCAGTCCAACATCCCGATCCTGATCGAAGGCGAATCCGGTGTCGGCAAGGAAATCATCGCGCGCGCCATCCAGGGCGAGAGCGAGCGCGCCGGCCGGCCCTTCGTGGCGGTGAACTGCGGCGCTATTCCCGAACACCTCGTCGAGTCGATCCTGTTCGGCCACGAGAAGGGCGCCTTCACCGGCGCCACCGCCAAGCATACCGGCAAGTTCCAGGAAGCCGATGGCGGCACGCTGTTCCTCGATGAGGTGGCGGAACTTCCCCTCGACATGCAGGTAAAGCTGCTGCGCGCCATTCAGGAGGGCGAGATCGACCCCGTCGGCGCGCGCCGCCCGGTGAAGGTGAACATCCGCCTCATCTCGGCCACCAACCGCAACATGATCGAGATGGTGAAGGCTGGGCAGTTCCGCGAGGATCTCTACTACAGGCTCAATGTCTTCCCGATCATGGTGCCACCGCTGCGAGAGCGCAAGGAAGACATTCCTGCGCTGACCGAGCATTTCATCACGCGCTTCGCCGCCGAGGAGGGCCGCAAGGTGCGCGGCATTTCGGCCGAGGCGCTGAGCCTGTTGAAGGGCTATTCCTGGCCAGGCAATGTGCGCCAGCTCGAGAACACCGTGTTCCGCGCCATGGTGCTGTGCGAGGGCGGCCGCCTCGATGTTCAGGATTTTCCGCAGATCGCATCGCTCGTTGATGGCTACGAGATCCGCATTCCGCCCGCTCCGCAACTGGCGCCGAAGCCTGACCTGCCGAAGGGTACAGCGGCCATCGCGGGTGGTTCCCCTCTGCCGCGCAAGGGCGGCCCGGCCGTTGCTGATGGTGTGGCCTATGGCATTCCGGCAGTGACGGAGGGCGGACACATTCGCAAGCTTGAGGATGTCGAGGCCGACATGATCCGCCTCGCGCTGGCGCGCTATCAGGGCCAGATGTCGGAAGTGGCCCGCAAACTCGGCATCGGACGCTCCACGCTTTACCGCCGCATGAAGGACCTCGGCCTCGAGGAGGCATCAGCCTGAAGTCAAGCTGAGCAAAGCCGGAATGAAAAGGATTTGATTTTCCATCGGGGCCCGAACGCGCTAAACATGACGACGTCTGGTGAGGCGCAGGTAGGTGTTATGAAGACGTTCGTTAAGGCGTGTGCCGTTGCGTGTTTGGCTGCCCTCGTGGCCAGCGGTTCCGCTTTGGCCGACAGCGGGGTGAAGAAGCAGAAGCCCGGCTTTCTCGAACGCCTGTTCACCCCCAAGAAGCGCGACACCCGCAAGGAGATGAGCCGCAACCTGTTCGGCTGGAAAAACAACCGGGACGCTCTGGGCGTTCCCGGCCAGGGCATGAAGGCCGCCTCCGCCACCACATGGTCTGACGCCGACCCAGAGCCCGATCCCGGCCTTGGCATGGGCAATCTCACCTATGTCGCGCCCAAGCTTGCAGCGCTCAGTGCCCTCAAGCTGAGCGAACCCCGCCCGGCCGACCCCGCAGCCGGTGCAATCCACGATCAACTGACCGGTGAGAATGCATCGCTCCGGGTGCTGCCGATGGCGCGCGATGCGATTTTGGACCAATACCGGTCGCAGGCATTCAGGCCGATCTGGCTCGCGGACGGAACATTGAGCCCGCGCGGCGCCGCGGTGCTGAGGCTGCTGTCATCCGCGGCCGATGACGGGCTGGACCCCCAGGCCTATCTTCCCGGCGGGCTTGCGGGCTTCGACGCACCGCTTCCCGTGCAGGACCCGGCCGCTATGGCGCGGCTCGACATCGACCTCACCGCCGCCGCACTGCGCTATGCGCGTGATGCCTCCGGCGGCCAGTTCGATCCGAACCGCCTGTCGCGCTATCATGATGTGAAGCCCGGCTGGGTTCCGGCCAGCCAGGCCATGAAGGTACTGGCGTGGTCGCCCTTCCCGGCCGACTATCTGAAAAGCCTTCACCCGAACCACCCCGCCTATGCGGCGATGAAGACGGCGCTGGCCGAAGCGCGCGGTGCCGCGCCTGTCACGGTGAGCGTCATCGAAGATGGCCCGGTCGTCAAGAAGGGCGGCAATGACGAGCGCATTCCGTCGGTGCGCCAGCGCCTCGAGGAACTGGGCTATGTGGCGGCCATGGCGGAGGATGGCGACCCGACGCTGCTGGACGCCGAACTGTCGGTGCAACTCCGCCTGTTCCAGAAAACTTCCGGCATCAAGGTATCCGGCGCGCTCGGCCCCCAGACAGTGACCGCCCTCAACACCAGCCGGGCGGCAGTTCATGCGGACATACTTGTCGACAATATGGAACGGCTGCGCTGGCTGCCGCGCGATCTCGGCAACCGCTATGTGTTCGTCAATCAACCGGCCTTCGAAGCAAAGGTCGTCGAGAATGGCCGCACCATATGGGAAAGCCGCGTGATCGTCGGCCGGCCGACGACCCAGACCTATCTGTTCCATGACGAGATGGAATACGTGGTGTTCAATCCCTCCTGGGGTGTGCCGCAGTCGATCATCCGCAAGGACTACCTGCCGAAGCTCCGCCGGGACCCGGGCTATCTCGACCGCATGGGTTTCAAGGTAGTGAACCAGAACGGCAAGGTCGTGCCGTCACGCTCCATCAACTGGGCAAGTTATGGCAGCAGGATACCGTTTGGCGTGCATCAGCCGCCGGGTGAAGACAATGCCCTTGGGGAAGTGAAGTTCCTGTTCCCCAATTCCCACGACATCTACATGCATGACACGCCGAACCGCGAACTGTTCGACCGTGACGAGAGAGCCTTCAGCCATGGCTGCGTGCGCGTTCAGAACCCGCGCGACTTCGCGGCCGTCGTGTTGGGCTGGTCGCCGGAGGAGGTGGACGCGCATCTCGGAACGCCGAAAACCGAAACCATCACGCTGAAGACCAAACTTCCGGTCCACGTCACCTATTTCACCGCCTGGCCGGATGCCGATGGCCGCATCAGGTATTTCAAGGATATCTACGGCCGGGATGCGACCATACAGAAGGCTCGCTCGGCCGTGCTGGTGGCCCAGCGCTGACCGCAGCAGTGCAGCTTCTCAATTAAGCGCTTGTTAAACATACTCATTTACCTTTTCAAAAGTCCGCCTCATGGTGGCCTTAATCTTGTTTGAAACGCGCTTTCAGTGTAAGCCGATGCCTGGGAAGGGGATTGGCAGCTGGACGGATACCAGAGGAACCGGATACATCCGGTCGTAAGTGGGGTATGAGTTTGGACTGCAGGGAAGCCGGACATCGTCGCACCGTGATTCAACGTTGGAAAAAATCGGCACTCTCCGTCGTTGCCGCTGCGGCGATCAGCGCGGGTGCGTTTTTCAGCCTGAACGGCTCGGCCCTTTCCAGCGGTGAAACCCGCACATTGTCGATCTATCAGATCCACACCAAGGAAAGCCTCACGGTTACTTACATGAAGGGCGGGAAATACATTCCCTCCGCCATGAAGAAGATCAACTACATCCTGCGTGACTGGCGGCGGAACGAAGTCATCACCATTTCGCCGCGAACGATCGACCTCATGTGGGAACTCCACGCCGATCTTGGTTCCAAGGCGCCCATCCACATCGTGTCCGGCTACCGCTCGCCGCGCACCAATGCCTTCCTGAAGAAGGTTGGCCGCAATGTCGCGCGCAAGAGCCAGCACATGGTTGGCCGCGCCATCGATCTCTATTTCCCCGATGTACCGGCCGTGAAGATCCGCAACTCAGCGCTGGTGCGCCAGGTGGGCGGCGTCGGCTATTACCGCTCTGGCGGCGGTCCCACGGGTTTCGTCCACATCGACTCCGGCCGCGTGCGCCACTGGGGCCCCGCCATCAGCCAGGCCCAGATGGCAAAGATCATGCGTGACTACCGCAAGACGGTGGGCGCACGCGTGAACAAGAAGGGCATGAAGGCCGTGCCCGAAGTCGAGATTGCGATGGCCGATCCTTCGGCGTCGGCCCTCCCCTCTCAGCAGGAAGGCGGCAGCAGTGCGGCTTCGCAGAAGAGCAAGAAGCAGATTCCGCTCGAAACCGCCTATACCGAGGATGATGCCGAACTCGCCGACATGAGCGAGGATGCATCGGTGCCGACGCAGAAGCCGAAACTGAAGCCCGCGGTCGAGGAAGCAAGAGACGCGGAAGAGGAACTGGTGGCCGATGCGTCCACCGCGGTCACCCAGGGCTATCCGGCGCCAAAGCCGCGCCCGCGCCCCATCGAAGTTCTGATGATGGCGGCCGTGAACATGAAGATCGAACCGGCCTCCGCGCCGCCGCCTGACCAGATGGCGCGCCAGTCGGCCTCGCCTTTGGCCAGCAACATGATCGGCACCGTCGTGGCGGCCGAAACGATGACCGAAACCGGGTCGCTCGAGTCCAACGCTTCGGCCAAGACCAGCCTGACGGATGAACTGCGCAATGGCATGTCGGAAGACGTGCCGACCATCCAGACCATGACCGCCTCGGCCGCCGGCAGCGACATGTATTGGTGGCCGCAGCAGATCGTGTTCGATACCGCCAAGGCGGTGCGCCGCGATGGCGCACCCCAGCAGTTCAGCGACAGCATCACGGCCAGCCTCCTGCCGGGCATCAGCGATGCGCAGGCCGAACCGTTGCAGCAGATGCAACGCCTGGCCGCCGCAGCTCCCGCCAGCGCCGCCGGCAAGGGCGACATGCTGATCGTCAACCGTGCCGGAAAAGGCAACCTCCTTGAGCAGCGTTCACCCGGCCAGACGGCAGGTGTGGGAAACTGACAGCCCGCCCAGCAGGCGAATGAAGAAAGGGCCGCTGATGCGGCCCTTTTTATGTGTTTGAACCCGTGATGCGCGGCGGTGTCAGGCCGCCTCTTCCGACTCGCCAGGGATCATGCCGAGCGCTGCCATGTAGACATCGAGCATGGATTGCTCTTCCTCACGCTCGGTCGCTTCCTTCTTGCGCAGGCTGATCACCTTGCGCAGGATCTTTGTGTCGAAGCCATTGGCCTTGGCTTCGGCATAGACTTCCTTGATGTCACCGGCGATGACCTTCTTCTCCTCCTCGAGGCGCTCGATGCGCTCGACGATGGACTTCAGTTGCCCGTGGGCGAAAGTGGTCTTGGTCATGATACGTTTATCCGGCGGTTAATGCTTGTGCGACTGGGCGAATTTCGCCTTCTGGTCTTCGGTGGCGGCGTTCTGGTTCTTCGCCTTCCACTCTTCATAAGGCATGCCATAGACCATGTGGCGCGCTTCGTCACGGGAAACGGCGAGCCCACGCGTCTTGGCCGCCTCTTCGAACCAGTTGGACAGGCAATTGCGGCAGAATCCCGCGAGGTTCATCATGTCGATGTTCTGCACATCGGTGCGGTTGCGCAGATGGTCGAGCAGGCGGCGGAACGCCGCAGCCTCGAGTTCGGTCCTGGTCGTTTCGTCGATGTTCATGGCTTGCAACTCCAGCGTGCCCGGACGCCTTACCGGTCATCATACATAATGGGTTCAATCACCTTCGCCACCCGGCCGATCCACTCATCCACACCTGTTTTCGTGGCGATCAGATCCTGGCGCACCTCGATCAATGCATGGGGAAGACCTGGCCGGGTGCCATGGGTGTTGAGCGTGTCACCCTCCAGTGCCCCGTGATAGGGCTCGTTGTCGCCGACCACAAGATCACCCTGCGCGAGGAAACCACGGATCATGGCGCGGGCCACCGCCTCGTCACGGTCCCACAGGATGCCCACCTGCCAGGGCCTGGGCCAGCCGCGCCAAACCGGGGTGAAGGAATGGATGGAGACCAGGAAAGGCACATGGCCTTCCGCCTCGACCCGCCGCACCGCCTGCGCGATGGCGGCGTGGTAAGGCTGATGGAAGCGGAGGATGCGGCGCTGGCGCTCGGCCTCGTCCACATCGCGGTTGCCCGGCACCGCCGCGCCATCGGAAATGCGCATGATCAGGGTCGGATCGTCCATGCCCCGGTTCGGATCGATCACCAGGCGGGAAAAACACGAGAGGACCGCGTGGGCGCCCAGCCGATCGGCGAGGCCCAGCGTCAGATCCCGCGCGCCGATATCATAGGCAATGTGGCGTTCGAACTGTTCCGGCGGCAGGCCGAGGCCGCCATACTCCGCCGGAACCCGGTTCGCGGCATGGTCGCAGAGCAGAACCAGCCGGGAGGTCCGGCTGCCGTCCACCGTCTCACAGGCGTCTTCCCCAGCAACGCTTTGCGAAATCTTTGCCATGGACTGGCCATATAGATGAGGCTAATCCCTCAGTCACCCAGTTACGCTGCGCAGCCGGGGGGGCTTGAACAAGCCGCCGAGGGTTGACGTGGCCTGTTGAGGCAGGAATGTTATGGACGATTCGCGGACCATATCCGGAGGCGGCAGAATGCTTCGCAAAGTAACGCTCGCGGCAGGCGCGCTCGTGATGACCGGCTTGCTGGCGTCGCCGGCTCAGGCGGACCTCAAGCTCTGCAACAAGACAGAGAGCCGGGTGGGCGTGGCGCTCGGCTACAAGGACAAGGAGGGCTGGGCCACCGAAGGCTGGTGGACGGTGGAGCCTCAGAAATGCATGCCGCTTCTGAAGGGCGACCTGATCGCGCGCTTCTACTATATTTTCGCCGTCGACTATGACAAGGGCGGCTCATGGGGTGGCAAGTCCATCATGTGCACCCGCGACAAGGTATTCACCATCCGTGGCTTCGAGGATTGCGAGGGACGCGGCTACACCAAGACCGGGTTCTTCGAGGTGGACACGGGCGAGGAAAAGGACTGGACGGTCTCGCTCTCCGGCGAAAAGACCACGCAAGGACAGTAATGCGCCGTAACCGAAATGTGAAGATCGTGGCGACGCTGGGTCCAGCTTCGTCCTCCCCCGACATGCTGGAAAAGCTCTTCCTTGCAGGGGTGGATGTGTTCCGAATCAACATGAGCCACACCCAGCACGACCTGCTGCGGCAGCTCCACCACGATATCCGGGCGGTCGAAGCGAAGCTGAAACGCCCCATCGGCATCCTGGCCGACCTGCAGGGCCCGAAGATCCGCATCGGTACGTTCAAGAACAAGGAAGCGAAGATCGCGCCGGGCGATATGTTCGTCTTCGATGCCGACAAGACGCCGGGCGATGAAACGCGCGTTTACCTGCCGCATCCCGAAATCTTCGCCTCCGCCCAGCTTGGCGACAATCTGCTGCTGAACGATGGGCGTCTGCGCGTCGAGATCGTCAAGGCGGAGGCCAACCGGTTGACCACCAAGGTGATTTTCGGGGGTACGCTGTCCGACCGCAAGGGCGTGAACCTGCCTGATACGGTGATCCCCATTCCGGCCCTGACCGAGAAGGACCGGGCCGACCTTGAAGCCGCCGCAGCAATCGGCGTGGACTGGATCGCGCTCTCCTTCGTGCAGCGCGCCGATGACGTGGCCGAGGCCCGCAAGCTGGTGGCGGGCCGCGCCGGCGTGATGGCCAAGATCGAGAAGCCGGCCGCTCTGACGGTTCTGGATGAGATCCTCGAAATCGCTGACGGCCTGATGGTGGCGCGCGGCGACCTTGGCGTCGAACTGCCGCTTGAGACCGTTCCGGCGCGGCAGAAACAGATCACGCGCGCCGCCCGCCGCATGGGCAAGCCGGTGATCGTGGCGACCCAGATGCTGGAATCCATGATCGTCGATCCCGTGCCGACGCGCGCCGAAGTCTCCGATGTGGCAACCGCCGTTTACGAGGGTGCTGACGCCATCATGCTGTCGGCCGAAAGCGCCACCGGCGCCTGGCCCGACAAGGCCGTGGCGACGATGGACCGCATCGCCCACGCCGTGGAGCGCGACTCGCTTTACCGCGGCATCATCACCGCGCAGCGCTATGAGCCAGAGCCGACCAGCGCCGATGCGATTTCCTCCGCGGCGCGCTCGATCTCGGAAACGCTGAAGCTGTCGGCCATCGTCTGCTACACGGGCTCGGGCTCCACCGGCTTGCGCATGTCGCGGGAGCGGCCGGATACGCCGGTCATCGCACTGACCCCCATTCCGGCCACGGCGCGCCGCCTCGCCCTCGTCTGGGGCCTGCACTGTGTGCTGACCGATGACGCCCGCGACCTTGACGACATGGTGACGCGCGCCGCGCGAATCGCGGTTGACGAGGGCTTCGCCGATCAGGGCCAGCGCATCATCATCACCGCCGGCCTGCCGCTCGGCACGCCGGGCGCTACCAACATGATCCGCATCGCCTATGTCGGCAAGGGCGGCACGGTGGGCCACTGAGGCTCAGGTTCAGGACGGTTCCGCCCATCCACGGACGGCGGACATCCTATCCGGCGGTGGCCGCCGGTATTGAGTTTCGTTGGAAATGCCTGGTCGTGAAGCCCGACTGCCGGACCGCGCCTGATGGGTGACGGACGGGGTGAATGCCTGATTGCGCCGAAGGCATCCGCGTCCTCAGACGCTAAATTCCCTGTTCCAGCCGATCGAGCGACTTCAGGGCGTCCTTGACCTGCTCAAGCGTGGGGTTGACGGCCAGCGCGTCCTCATAGGCGGCACGGGCCTGGCTGTATTTCTTCTGGCGCTCGAGGATCAGGCCCTTGCCGGCCAGTGCACCGAAATGGCGGGGTTCGAGATCCAGCACCTTGTCGATGTCGGCCAGCGACTGATCATAGCGCTTCATCATGAAATAGAGCGTGGCGCGCTTGTTCCATGCTTCGGCGAAATCGGGATAGGTGGCGATGACGCGGTTCAGGATCGCCAGGGCTTCGGCGGGGGCACCGTCGTTGATTGCCCGATCGGCCTGGATCAGCAGGACTTCCGCAGTGGGCGAATCGGAGGCGCCCCACAGGGCCCAGATCCTGGCCTCCACGGGACCCGGCGCGATGCCGGGCTGATGCAGATGCGCGAACAACGTGTCGAGCTGGTCCGCCCGCAGTTCAGCCGGCTTCCGGGGCTTTTCCGGCGGCCCTGCACTGGCCGGAGGGGGCAGCACGCCGGTTTCGACGGCGGGCGCATCAGGCATCTCCGCCGCCCCGGCGGGAAGGCTGAAACCAATCAGGCTGACGATAAACAGAAGGCTGCGCATGGAAACATCCTACACCAGCCATCATGGCAACAAAAAGAGCGCCGTGGACGGTCATCCCGTCCACGGCGTTCAAAACTTCGTCAGGGATACTGAAAAATTCAGCCCTGGCGCGCCTTGAAGCGCGGATTGGTCTTGTTGATGATGTAGATACGGCCCTTGCGGCGCACCATGCGGTTGTCGCGGTGGCGCTTCAGGAGGGACTTGAGAGAATTGCGGACTTTCATGGACTTCACCTGATATTTCAGGCAGAGGAAGCTCTGAAGCTCCAGCCCACCTGTTGAACGTTGGCGGGTTCATTAGCGGGGTGCCCCTGACCTGTCAACCAATCTACCTGCCGATTTCCCGCCCTTCGACATGTCAGACACCACCGAATTGTGGATCACCCTTGCCGTTCTGCTGGCCTGTCTGGCCGCCATCGGCTTTCTCGTCCGGGTTGAGCGGCGGCCGAAGACACAGCTGACGCCCAGCCTCCTCCCCACCACGCCCGTCATCGTGCTGACCGCCTTCATTGGACTATTGGCGCTGGTGCATCTCCTCAACATGTTCGGCATACATACGGGCCGTTAGGACCTTTTGCAGCCTGAGGTGCCATGCTTCCGCCGACCCAGACCCTCTACTTCGAAGACCTCTCCATTGGCATGACCGAAACCTATGTGAAGGAGGTGAAATCCTCCGATGTGGTCGGCTTTGCCGAAATCTCCGGCGACCGGAACCCCATTCACCTTTCCGAGCATTTCGCCGCCTCAACGCCGTTCGGCGGGCGGATCGCGCATGGCCTCTATACCGCCAGCCTCATCTCCGCCGTGATCGGCACCAGGCTGCCGGGGCCCGGCGCGGTCTACATGTCGCAGACGCTGAATTTCCGCGCGCCTGTGCGGATCGGCGATCAGGTGGAGGCAACGGTCGAGGTGGTTGAACTCGTGGAGAAGGGCCGCCGCGTGAAACTCGCCTGCCGCTGCGCGGTGGGCAGTACGCTGGTGCTGGAAGGCGAAGCGCTGGTGAAGGTGCCGGGAAAGCCCGAGGGCTACTGAGCCTGCTTGACTTGGGGAACCATCCCACTAGCCTTCCCTCACGTTCTGGGAGGACATGCCATGCTGCGCAACTTCGACAACCGCCTCAATGCGGATGTGATCCGCTGTCTCCGTGCCATGGGCCACGGCGACGACCTGGTCATCTGCGATACGAATTTTCCGGCCGATTCAGTGGCCCGCCATACGGTCACGGGCGAGTTGCTGCGCATGGACAATCTGACGGCGGCAGAGGCGATCGACGCCATTCTCTCCGTCATGCCGCTCGACAGCTTCGTGGATGCTCCCGCCTCGCGCATGGAGATCGTCGGAAAGCCCGCCGAAATTCCCCCGGTGCAGCAGGAGGTTCAGGCGGTGATTGACACGCGGGAGGGCAAGCCCTGGCCCATGGGCTCGGTCGAGCGCTTCGCCTTCTACGAGAAAGCCAGGGATGCCTATGCCGTCATCGTGACGGGCGAGACGCGTTTCTACGGCTGCTTCATCCTGAAGAAGGGCGTGATCCCGCCCAAGGGCTGAACGCGGCGCTGATCACGGCGCGCTCTGCCTCATCGAACCTCAGGCTGGCGGTGGGAAGATGGGTCTGCATCCGGTCGGCCGCGGTATCGCAGGCAGTCAGATAGGCTTCGGTGGCCCCCGCCTCCCCCCAGAGCTGCGCCGCAACGCCCAGCAACCTGCGGCTGCCGCACAGCGATTCGAGATGGCCGGCGAGATAGCCCGCATCGGCGGGCGCTCCGGCTGCCCCAAGCGCGGCCCGGGCGGAGAGGGAGGCGCGCGGCGAAAAGGCGAGTGCCGCGAGGGACGCACGCAAATCTTCCGGCGCCTCCGCCAGAAGAATACTGGTAAGTGCAGCCATGTCCTGTTCGGCATCTACGCCATGCTTCAACCCCTGATGGCGTGCGAAACCTGCGAGATAGCCAGCCGCAAAGGCGAGGCCCTGGGGCGAGAGCGCCATGGCGTCTTTCGCGGGCCACTGGCTGGCGCAAGACGCAACAGCGGCGCGCGCCGCCTTGCGCAGCACAGCCGAATGCGCATCGCCATCGCCCTCAAGGGGAACCACCGCGAAGCTCTGGCGCGGCTTGCGGCGGTTCATGTTGATGTCTCTCCAACCCATGGCATAGGTTTCTAGCGCAAGTCCCCGCGCAACGGAAATCACCCGCCCATGCAAGAGAGTTGGCAAGAGCAAGCCCGCAAGCTCCGCTTGACCCCGGCACGCCGCGCTGCCTAGGGTTCCGGGCAATTGGTCCGGCGGAACATCTCAACGTGTCAAATAACGAGCTTCTACTTTTACTTGCTGCCTTCCAGGTCAAGCACTTCATGGGAGATTATGTATTCCAGAATCAGTACATTCTCGCCCACCGGCGTATATGGGGCCACCCCGGCGGCCTGCTTCACGCCGGCGTTCACGTTGCGCTGACGCTTCCCATCCTGCTGGTGGCGGGTGTCCCATGGGGCATGACCGTCTTGATCATGACCGGCGAATTCCTGTTCCACTATCATCTCGACTGGGCGAAGGACCGGCTGAACCACGCCAAGGGCTGGACGCCCACCGACACGCCCTTCTGGTGGCTGGTGGGGCTCGACCAGATGCTGCACCAACTGTCCTATCTTCTCATCGCCGGCATCGTGGCCGCTTACTGAGGCACGTTCCATGACCACTGTGGATGAAAACGGCGGCACGGGTGTGGATCACACCGGCGCCCTTCAGCAGCTTCGAGACGAACTGCAGGACGCAAGAATGCTCTACGAAGCAACGATCGAGCACAGTGAGGCGATCGAGGAGCAGCTTGCCCAGAAGAACCTCGAACTGCAGCGCCTTTCGCAAAAGCTTTCGCTCTATCTCGAACCCCAGGTTTTCGCCGCAATCTTTTCGGGCGCGCGGAATGTCGAGATTCAGGCGGTGCGCAAGAAGCTGACGATCTTCTTCTCCGACATCATCGGCTTCACCACCATCACCGACAGCATCGAGCCCGAGGAACTCGCCGACCTTCTCAACGAATATCTGACGGAAGTGACGGACATCGCCCGCCGCCATGGGGCCACGGTGAACAAGTACATCGGCGATGCCGTCGTGGCCTTCTTCGGGGATCCTGAAACGGCAGGCGAGCAGGAAGATGCGATCCGCTGCGTTGAAATGGCGATCGACATCCAGCGCAGCCTGCGCGGACTTCGCAGGAAATGGGCCGCGCGCGGCATCGAGCGGCCGTTCCACTGCCGCATCGGCATCAACACCGGCTATTGCACGGTGGGCAATTTCGGCAGTGCCTCGCGCATGGATTACACCGCCATCGGCGGCGAAATGAATCTCACCGCGCGCATTCAGGGCCTTGCCGACAAGGATGGCATCCTTGTCTCGCACGCGACATGGGCACTGGTGCATGACCGCTTCCCGATGATCGAGCGCGAACCCGCAACGCTCAAGGGGTTTCCCGTTGCCGTGCGCCTTTACCGCGTTCTCGATGCGGAGGCCGCCAATTCCGAACGGGTGATTTCCGAACGCGGCGGCGGCTATGACATCCAGGTCGATCTCGACGGCCTCAGCGGCGAAGCGCGGGACGCCGTGCGCCAGGCCGCCCAGCGGATCATCGACGGCACGCGGGACCTTTGATCTTCATCCGGCTGCGAAACGCGCCGTGAACCTGGCCATTTCGCGGGGGAGCGGCGGCCGGCCGGTGTAGATCTCCACATATTTCGGGATGCGCGACAGGCGGGTTTCAATCGTCTCCTCGACCTGCATGGAGATGTAGCCGATCTGCACGAGATAGATTGTCCGTGCACGGACGTCTGCATCCTGCGGCGGATGCTTCCAGCGCTCCAGCATGGCGGTGAGGGCGGCCAGCCGCTCAACATCAGCGGCATTGATTCTCGCCATGATGGCGGGAGCCTTGAGGCCCCAGCCGCGCATGGCGAACTCGAGGCGCGCATCGAACGTCTCGGCCTTGAGGAAGCAGCCTATGACATTCAGCATCGCTTCCGTTTCGGTTTCCGCATAGTCGCGGGTGGCAGCGGTGAGCGGCGCGGTGGTACGTTCCGCCCACATGGCGACCAGGGCCTGCAGCAACTCATCGCGGTTTTCGAAGAACCAGTAGAAGCTGGTACGCGAGAGCTTGAGCCGTTCGGCGAGCGGCTGGATCTTCACGGCCTCGATGCCCTCGCGGATCAGGGCGGCATAGGCGGCCCCGACCCACCCCTCGCGCGAACCGCGCCACCCCGTTTCCTTTTCGGCCGCTGTCTTCATGAGAAATTTCCTAGGCCTTTTAAAGGCTTCGCGCAATAATGTTCAGAGATGACCTGATACTTGACATAACTGAACATTTTGACTGAGATACAGGCTTTCGCCCACCGAAGGACATGCCATGGCCGCCACCTCCAGAGATCCGCTGCTCCAACCCTACACGCTGAAGCACCTGACGCTGCGCAACCGGATCATGACGACAAGCCATGAGCCAGCCTACCCCGAGGACGGCATGCCGAAGGACCGCTACCGCCTCTACCACCTCGAGCGCGCCAAGGCGGGCGTGGCACTGACCATGACGGCGGGCTCGGCCGCCGTCTCGAAGGACAGTCCGCCGGTGTTCAACAACATCCTCGCCTACAAGGACGAGGTTGTAACGTGGATGAAACGGCTGACGGATGATTGCCATGAGGCCGGCGCTGCCGTGATGATCCAGTTGACGCATCTCGGCCGCCGCACCCGCTGGGACAAGGGCGACTGGCTGCCCGTCCTCGGTGCGGGCCCCTCGCGCGAACCCTCGCACCGCGCCTTCCCGAAGGTGATCGAGGACTGGGATATCGCACGCATCATCGAAGACTATGCCGATGCCGCAGAGCGCATGAAGGATGCCGGCGTCGATGGCGTGGAGTTCGAATGCTACGGCCACCTCATGGACCAGTTCATGAGCCCCCTGACCAATACCCTCGCCCATCCCTATGGCGGCAGCTTCGACAACCGCCTGCGCTTCACCATGGATGTGGTGGAGGCCTGCCGCAAGCGCGTGGGCGACAGGTTCCTGCTCGGCATCCGCTACACGGCGGACGAGGTGGAGACAGGCGGCATCACGGCCGATGAAGGGGTCGAGATGGGCCGCCGCTTCAAGGCCTCCGGACTGGTGGACTTCATCAATATCATCAAGGGCCGCATCCACACCGATCCAGCCCTCACCGACGTGATCCCCGTCCAGGGCATGCGCTCGGCCCCGCATCTTGATTTCGCTGCCCGCATCCGTGCCGAGGTCGGCATGCCGACCTTCCACGCGGCGCGCATTCCGGATGTGGCGACAGCCCGCCACGCCATCGCCACCAGCCAGCTGGACATGGTGGGCATGACGCGCGCCCACATGGCGGACCCGCACATCGTGCAGAAGATCATGGAAGGGCGGGAACAGGACATCCGCCCCTGCGTCGGCGCAACTTACTGCCTCGACCGCATCTATCAGGGCGGCATGGCGCTGTGCATCCATAACCCGGCGACAGGCCGCGAAGAGACCATGCCGCATTTGATCGCGCCCGCCCCCGCTGGCCAGCGCAAGCGTGTCGTGGTGGTGGGCGCTGGGCCCGCCGGGCTGGAAGCCGCGCGCGTGGCAGCCGAGCGGGGCCACCGCGTCACCGTGTTCGAAGCAGCATCCGAGCCTGGCGGCCAGGTGCGCCTCATCACGCGCACCAAGCGCCGCGCCGAGATGATCGGCATCATCGACTGGCGTATGGCGCAATGCGCGGCACGCGATGTGGAATTCCGCTTCAACAGCTTCGCCGAAGCCTCCGACATTCTTGCCGAGACGCCCGATGTGGTGATCATCGCCACCGGAGGCCTGCCGGAAAAGGATGTGCTGGAGAGCGGCAATGAGCTCACGGTTTCCGCCTGGGACATTCTCTCGGGCGATGTGAAGCCCGCCGCCAATGTGCTGCTCTATGACGACGCGGGCGACCACACGGCGATGCAGGCCGCGCAATTGCTCGCCGAGGCCGGATCGACGGTTGAGGTGATGACGCCGGACCGCAGCTTCGCGCCGGAAGTGATGGCGATGAACCTCGTGCCCTACATGCGCGAGATCCAGACGAAACCAATGATCTTCACCGTCACCTACCGCCTGCTCGCAGCGGAGCGCGATGGCAACCGCCTCAGAGCCATCGTGGGTTCCGATTACCTCGCCGGCCTCCGGCAGGAGCGCCAGGTGGACCAGATCGTTGTGAACCACGGCACACAGCCGCTTGCCGGTATCTACTTCGACCTCAAGCCCATGTCGGAAAACCTCGGCGCTGTTGACTACGACGCGCTGATCGACGGCAGGCCGCAGACGATGAGCGGCGGGCCCAAAGGTTTCAGGCTGTTCCGCATCGGCGATGCGGTCGCCTCGCGCAACATCCACGCCGCAATCTATGACGCGCTGCGGCTTGCGAAGGATATCTGAGCCGGAAACGACCTGCCATGTAACCACCAAGTTGCAGTCAACCAGGTGCGGCGCTGTTGCTGGTGAAGCCCGTCTGCTCTAGCTTGCGCCGCAAGTTGGCTGACGGGGGTTCATGATGGCGGAAGACAGAAAGGACGGCGAACACGTCGTCCGTTACGAACCGCAGGAGAAGGCCCCGCATCTTCTGGCCGCCGCGATGGCGGGTCAGACCGTCATCCTCATCCTGACCGGCATCATGCTGACGCCGCTGGTCATCGCCCGTGGCGCAGGGCTGAATGCGGCAGACACATCCTGGATGGTGTTCGCAGCCCTTGTGGCGGCCGGTCTTTCCACCTGGCTGCAACTGATCAGGAAAGGACCCATCGGTTCCGGCTTCACGCTGTTCGTCGGCTCCAACGTCGCCTTCGTGGCAGTGGCGGTGACGGCGCTGCAGGGCGGTGGCCTCGCGGAGCTGGGCTTGCTGGGCGCGCTTGGTGCGCTGAGCACCTTTGCCTTCTCAAGATGGCTTCCACTGCTCCGCCGCGTGCTGACGCCCGCCGTGGGCGGCACCGTCCTGATGCTGATGGCGCTGAGCGTGGGCCCGGTGATCTGGAATATGCTGAAGAAGCCCGGCGTCTCCGATCAGCTCTCTCATGAGCATGGCATGGTATTCCTTGTCACGCTTGTCAGCATCACGCTGATCCTGATCTTCACCCGCGGCCTGCTGCGGTTGTGGGCGGCACTCATCGGTGTTCTCGTCGGCAGTGGTGTTGCCGCGCTGTTCGGGCATCTCGACCTCTCGGGCGCGGCCGCAGCACCGTGGATCGGCCTTCCGGCGCGCGGCTGGCCCGGGCTTTCGGTGACACTGGATGTGGCCTTCTGGAGCCTGCTGCCGGCCTTTATCCTGATCAGCCTCGTGGGCTGCATGGAAACCTATGCCGATGCGATATCCGTTCAGCGCATCGCCTTCCGCAAGCCACGCCCGATCGACTTCCGGTCGGTGCAGGGCGCAATCAATGCCGACGGCGTGGGAAGCATCGCCGCAGGCCTCCTCGGCACGGTTCCCAACACCGTGTTTTCCACCTCGATCGCGGTGGGCGAGATCACCGGCGTCGCATCGCGCCGGGTGGGTGCGTGGGGCGGGCTGTTCCTGTTGCTTCTCGCCTTTTCCCCGAAGATCGGCGCCACGGTGGCGGCTGTGCCAAGCCAGGTGGCCGGCGCCTATCTGCTGATCCTCGTGGTGCTGATCTTCGGGCATGGCGTGCGCATGATCACCGAGGATGGCATGGGCTTCGAGATGGGGCTCGCTGTCTGCCTCAGCTTCTGGATCGGGCTGAGTGCGCAGTCCGGTGGACTCATGAATGAACTCCTGCCTTCCTGGCTGCAGACGGTGTTCTCAAACGGCACCACCATCGGCGGCATCACTGCCATTGTCCTGATGATGATCATCTTCGGGCGCCGGCGCATGCAGGACAGGCTGACGGTACCGGTCGATCCACGCTCCATCCTGTTGCTCAGGAATCTGGTCGGTACCTTCAGCCGCCGCATGGGGTGGGACCAGCCCGCCGAGAACCGCCTGATGCTGGCCATCGAGGAAGCCGTTCTGTTCTTCTGCGAGGAAGCCGCCGGCGAGAAGATTGAACAGCGCCGCCAGCTTCTGGTGAAGCTCACCGATGCGAAGGGTGTCGTTGAAGTCGAAATGGTGACGGCACCCAGCAAACAGAACGCCGAAAAGATCATCGCCAGCCTGCCGGGTACAGCCGTTGCCGACAATGGCGAGAACCTGAGCTTGCTCATCCTGTCACGAACTGTCAGCGGCCTGAAGCACATGCAGTATCATCAGGGCGATTACCTGACGTTCCGGGTGGACAGCACCGCCTGAGGCGTGCCGGCGGACTCAGAGAAGGCTGGCGACGCCGACGGTCTCGCCCGTTTCGGCGGAGCGGTAAACCGCCTCCACAAGAGCGAAGGTCTGGAGATTGTCACGGCCTGATGTCTGCGGCTCAAGCCCCTGGCGCAGGCAATCCACCCAGTGCTGCTGAATGAGGGCAACGCTTTCCTGGATGTTATGCCAGGGCTTCGCGGCCCAGGGCCGTAGCGGCGGGGAGATATCCTTCTGACGCGTTGTGCCGCGGGCGGTGACCGTCAGCCGGTAGTCAGCCCCCAGCCGCAGCGTGCCATGCGTGCCGTCGATCTCGAGAAGCGTCTGCGGGAACAATTCGCGCTCCAGTTCGCTGGCATAAGAGCAATCGACCACCGAGGCGACGCCATCGCCATGATCGAGCAGCATGGTCGCCACATCCTCACCCCTGATCCGCGGGTTCACCCGCTTGATGCGCGCGCTCACATTCAGTACATCGCCCAGCAGGAAACGCGCAATGTCGAGCGCGTGAATGCCGAGGTCCTCGACGATGAAGCGCTGTCCCTCCGCCAGATAGGGCTGGCCCGCATACACATCATAGGCCGAGCGAAACGAGACGCGGCCCCAGAAGGGCGCTCCGATGTCACCGGAGTCGAGAATGGCCTTCACCATCTGGATTGGCGATTGCCAGCGGAAATTCTCGTGGACCATCAGGGGCACACCGGCTGCCGCACAGGCCGCAACGATGGCCTTCGCATCCTCGAGAGACGGTGCCAAGGGTTTCTGGCAGATCACCGCCAGGCCATTGGCGGCCGCCAGTTCAACCAATGCGCGGTGCGAGGGCGCGGTGGTGGCGATGTCCACGAAGTCGAGCGTCTCATGCGCGATCATCGCGGCGGCATCGTGGTAGCGACGGTCTATGCCGAATTGTTCGCCCACAAGCGTCAGTCGTTCCTCCGAGCGGTCGCAGAGCGCGACAATCTCGGCACCCGCCACATCCCGCCAGCCATGCAGGTGATTGATGGCGAAAAAACCGCACCCGATAAGTCCACCGCGCAACATTGCCATGGCCCGCTGCCCTCCGCCTGCCCCTGAAACGAAACCGAGCTTTCCTTCTAGACAGGTCGGGCAGGCTGCGAAAGCCCTGACGGCGGATCGCCGCAGCCCGGCAGAGCCAAGGCCGGTGGCCAAGCGCTTTCCGGTGGAAAAGGCCATGGCAACAGGTTAGTGTCACAAAACGCCGCGACTGGTGACGGAATGAAGCAACCGACCCCCCTCCTCGACCGCACGCCAACACCTGAAGCCCTGCGACAGCTTGACATCGAAGATCTTCCACAGCTCGCGGACGAACTGCGTGCCGAGATCATTGCGGCCGCTGCCGAAACCGGCGGCCATTTCGGCAGCGGCCTCGGCGTCATCGAGCTGACTGCAGCGCTGCATTATGTGTTCGACACGCCGCATGACCGCGTGATCTGGGATGTGAGCCACCAGGCCTATCCCCACAAGGTCTTGACTGGCCGTCGCGGGGCGCTGCGTTCCATCCGCCAGAAGGGCGGCCTCTATGGCTTCACCAAGCGCAGCGAAAGCAGCTTTGATCCGTTCGGCGCGGGCCATAGCTCGACATCCATTTCGGCAGGGCTTGGCATGGCAGTGGCGCGCGATCTCAAAGGTGGCGCCAACCACGTCATCGCGGTGATCGGCGACAGCGCCATGACTGGCGGCATGGCCTTCGAGGGGCTGAACCATGCCGGAAGCCTGCGTAGCCGGCTGATCGTCATCCTCAATGACAATGGCATGTCCATCGCCCCTGCTGTCGGTGCACTCGATCGACACCTGAAGGCTTTGCGGCAGGGAAAGTTGCCGAGCCTGTTCGAGGCGCTGGGTTTTCGTCACATCGGCCCGGTAAACGGGCATGATGTGATCGGGCTGGTTCACACCTTGCGCGCGCTGAGGGATTCTCCCGATGCAGCGCCTGTGCTCATCCACATGGTGACGGAGAAGGGCAAGGGGCACCCCTTCGCCAAGCCCGACAAGGAAAACTACCACGCCATTTCCGGCTTCGATCCCGACACGCTCGAATTCAAGTCGGCCAAGGCCAATGCGCCAACTTACACCAAGGTCTTCGCCTCGGCACTGATCGCCGAAGCCACAAGGGACGAGCGGGTTGTCGCCATCACCGCCGCCATGCCCTCGGGCACCGGGCTCGATATCTTCGGCCAGCATTTTCCCGCCCGCACATTCGACGTCGGCATCGCCGAGCAGCATGCCGTGACCTTCGCTGCGGGGCTTGCCAGCGAGGGGCTGAAGCCCGTTTGCGCCATCTACTCCACCTTCCTGCAGCGCGGCTTCGACCAGGTGGTGCATGATGTGGCGCTGCAGCGCCTGCCGGTGCGCTTTGCCATCGACCGTGCGGGCCTTGTCGGACAGGATGGCGCAACCCATGCCGGTTCCTTTGATCTTGCTTATCTCTCGCTGTTGCCGGGCATGGTGGCAATGGCGCCATCCGACGCGCAAGAACTGCGCCGCATGCTGGCCACCGCCATTGCCTATGACGAGGGCCCCATCGCCTTCCGCTACCCGCGCGGCGAGGCAACGGGAACCGACGTGCCAGATGAAATGCGCCCGCTGGAGATCGGCAAGGGCCGTATCATCTCCGAGGGTGAGCATGTGGCCATCCTGTCACTCGGCAATCGTCTTGAGGCCTGCATGGAGGCCGCGCATCTTCTGGCGCAGAAGGGCATCAGGGCCACCATCGCGGATGCGCGCTTTGCCAAGCCGCTCGATACGGCACTCATCGAGAACCTCGCCCGCCATCATCGCCTGCTGGTAACGGTCGAGGAGGGCGCGGCGGGCGGTTTTTCCGCCCATGTGCTGCACCATCTCGCCGCGCATGACCTGCTGATGAAGACGCGCTTCCGCGCCCTGACCCTGCCCGACCGCTTTATCGCCCATGGCTCTCCCGCCGAGCAATATGCCGATGCCGGGCTTGATGCGGCGGGCCTCGCTCAGGGCGTTCTGGCGGCGATGTGACCGGCGAGATAGTCGGCGTCATGCCAAACGCCCCAGATGAAGGGCGAAGCGCGGCGTGACAGCCACGGCAGGCCGAGGAAATAAAGCCCCGGCACCTTCGAGACGCCGCGCTCATGCGCCGGGCGGCCCTTGTCGTCAAAGGCGTCGCACTTGATCCAGCCGAAATCCAGCGCATAGCCGGTCGCCCAGATGATGGAGGTGATGCCGGCCTCCTTCAGACTGAGTTCACGGATCGGATTGCTGACGCACTCGGGATCGGGGTCGGTCCGGCGGGCATCCGGCTCCTCGGGGAAGTCAAGGCCGTTCCTGGCAATGTAAGCATCCGCCTCATCGAGAACCGAGAGATAGTCCCTGGTGCCGCCTGCGATGTTCTCCTTCACGTCGCCCGCGAAATGCAGCACACCATCACGGTAGGCCCCGGCCCGGCCGAGCAGCGTGATGCCGCGCTGGCCAAGCCGGTTGAAATCCACCGTGTGGCCGCCATAGGCGCCGCTCACCGCGATGGTGACATGTTCCATGCCCGGTGTGATGGTCTTTGCATCCCACTTGCCGAGCGCGCCAAGCCACCACACGAAATCCTTGCCGCGATAGCTCCGCGGCGGCCTGTTATGCGGGCCAACGGAAAGATAGACGCGGCGGCCGGCGCGATGCAACTCATCGGCAATCTGCGTGCCGGATGATCCGGCCCCCACCACCAGCACAGCCCCCTCCGGCAACTGACGGGGGTTGCGGTATTGCGACGAGTGAATCTGCAGGATCCCGGTGTCGGCCGGAACGACGGTTGGAATGAGCGGGCGCTGGAACGGCCCCGTGGCGGCCACCACATTTCTAGCCGCGATCACACCCTCAGCGGTTTCAGCACGGAAGCCATCGGCGGTTTTGTGCAGGGCGGTTACCTCAACCCCGGTACGGATGGGCGCGTTGACTTGCTTTGCAAACGTCTCGAGATATTCAACGATCTCATCGCGCGTGGCAAACTCATCCGGCCCGCAGTTGAATTGCAGCGCCGGGAAACGATCATGCCAGGCAGGACCATTGGCGACGAGCGAATCCCAACGCTCGGAGCGCCAGCGCTCGGCAATCCGCTTGCGCTCCAAAACGAGGTGAGGCACGCCCCGCGCGCCCAGATGCCCGCTCATCGCAAGGCCGGCCTGGCCGCCACCAATCACCAGCGTGTCAATTTCTTCGACCGGCATATCCGCCTCTCTCAGCACGTCCAAATTCGGAAATTCATCCTAATGGCTTCCAACCTGGAAGCATATCCCCTTCATGCCGCAGCACGGATCACCCCACTATACACAGACCTCACCCAGCCCCCTCCATCAGGGTGAGCGCGGCAAGCCCAACATCGCCCATCTGCGCCCCGACCTGTTCAACAAGTTTGCGGCGCGAGAGATCAGCGACATGCGCGGGAAATTTGCCCAACTCCCTCTCGCGCGAGACGACCGTCAAGGTGCGCGTGAGCCGTGCCGCAGGCAGCGGCATCACTCTCATCGGCATGCGCTCCACGAAGCCGTCAATCAGCAGGGAGGGTGTCAGCAGCGTGAACCCCATGCCATTGCACACGCAGGCCGTGACCATCGATGACCTGTCAGCCTGAATCACCTGCTGCGGGTTGAGCCGCAGGCGGCGGAGGTGCTGGGTGATCTGGCGTCCGACGCTGGTGGTATCGGCAAAGCGGATCAGTGGCAGTCGGCTCTGCACCTCTTGCAGGCTTCCGGTGGGGCCTCGGTACTTATCCGGCAGAACCAGCAGAAAGGCCTCTTGCAGGATCGGGTGCCGCTCCAGCCCGTCCATGTCGTAGAACGGATTCGACGTTATCGCGAGATCCGCCTTCTTCGTGCGCAGCAGGTTTTCATGGTCGCCGCTCTGGCCGGCATGCAAGGTCACATCGCGCACGCCGAAGCCCTTCTTCGCCAGCGCCACCAGGCCGGGGGTGAGCGTCGTTGCAATCGAAGCGAGAATGCCGAGGCGGAGAACGCTGATCGGCACCGGACCCTGATGGCGCATCTCGGTTTCCAGGTCACCCACCACATTCAGGATGCGCGCGGCATGGCGATGAAGCAGCGTACCCGCCTGCGTGAGCCGGGCAGGCCTGACCGACCGGTCGAACAGCACGACGCCATAGTCCTTCTCGAGTGCGGCGATGTGCTGGGAGGCAGCGGACTGTGTCATGCCAAGCAGGCGCGCGGCCGCCGTCATCTGACCAGTTTCGGCAACGGCCTCGAACACCTCCATCGCGCGGATCAGATTGGACCCGGACTGCGCGGCTGTCTTGATGGCTGATTTTCGCATATCGGCACCATTAGAAGTACTTATGCTCCTTTCAGTCAACCGGGTTTTCGCGCAAGATAGGCTATTGCTGACCGACAGGCCTTTTTGCATGAATGACACCCTACTCCCACGCCGCCGCAACCGTTCCGGCAGTGCGGGTGCCACCGCGGAGGTGATGCGCACGCCCTACATCTCGCGCCAGATGGAAACCTACAGCGTGCTGAGCCGCGAAGGGCTTGAACTGATCGAGGCAAATGCCGAGACGATCCTCAAGGACACTGGCATGGAGTTTCAGGGCGATCCTGAAATCCTCGATATCTTCCGCGCCGCCGGATGCGACGTGCGCCAAACGCGCGTACGCTTTGACCCAGGCTTCTGCCGCAACACGATTCAGGCAACAGCCCCGCGCGCGTTCATGCAACATGCGCGGAACCCAAACAACAGCGTGAGGCTTGGCGGCAATGCCACCGTTCTTTGCCCCTCATGGGGGCCGCCCTTCGTGCACGACCTTGATCGCGGGCGGCGTTATGCGTCACACAGGGATTTCATCGACCTGGTGAAGCTGCATCAGACCATTCCGTGGCTGCACCATTCGGGCGGCGTGGTGTGCGAACCGGTGGACCTTCCCGCCAACAAGCGCCACCTCGACATGCTCTATGCCCATATCCGCTGGTCGGACCGCGCCTTCATGGGCGCCTTTATCGGTGCAGAGCGCGCCGGCCACGCCATCGACATGGCCCGCATCCTGTTCGGAGCGGATTATGTAGCCCAGAACCCGGTGCTCTATTGCGTGTCGAACACCAACGCGCCGCTGGTGCTGGACGCAAACATGTCAGGCGCCCTCAAGACCTATGCACGCGCCAGGCAGCCCGTGGCCTGCACGCCCTGGGTGCTGACAGGCGCCATGAGCCCAACGACAATTGCCGGAACGCTGGCGCAGGTGCTGGCGGAGGCGACCGCCTGCCTCGCCCTCGTGCAGCTTATCAATCCCGGCGCGCCCTGCCTCATGGGCAGCTTCGCCTCCACCATGTCCATGCAGTCAGGCGCCCCCACTTTCGGCACGCCCGAGGCGGGGCTGATGGTTCTGGCCGCAGGGCAACTGGCACGTCGCCTCGGCGTGCCGTTCCACACTGTGGGCACACTCTCAGCCGCCAAGCTTCCCGATGCACAAAGCCAGCAGGAGGCGACTTGGGGCTTGATGATGTCGATGTTTGCAGGCGCCAATCTGATCAACCACGCGACAGGCTGGCTGGAGGGCGGGCTCGTCACCTCCTTCGAGAAGACGATGATCGACGCTGATCTCTGCGGCAAGCTGGCCCGCTTCTTCGACGGCATCGACCTCTCGGAGAATGCGCAGGCCATGGCTGCAATTGCCGAGACGGGGCCGGGGCAGCACTTCCTCGGCAGCGAGCACACGCGGCTCAATTTCATGTCCGCCATGTTCCGCCCGCTCACAGCTGACAACAACTCCTTCGAGCAATGGCAGGCCGAAGGCAGCAAGGATGCAGCACAGCGGGCCAATGCATTGTGGAAGACGCAGCTTGAAAGCTACCAGGACCCCGGCCTCGACCCCGCCATTGATGAGGCGCTGAAGGACTATATCCGGGAGGTGAAAGCCTCCATGCCAGACGTGAATTACTTCTGATGCCGGATATCCTCATCATCGGCGGTGGTGCTGTTGGCCTGAGTCTTGCCTATCACCTCGGCAAGCGCGGCGCACAGAACGTGACGCTGCTGGAGCGCAACCAGCTCACCTCCGGCACCAGCTGGCATGCGGCGGGCATTGTCGGGCCATTGCGGGCAACCGCCAGCATGACGCGGCTCGCCTCCCACGCGCTGACACTCTTTCCTGAACTGGAAGAAGAAACCGGCATGAGCACCGGCTACCGCCGCACCGGCGGCTACTGGCTGGCACGACTTCCCGAACGCATGGATGAGCTGAAGCGCATCTGCGCGGTGGGCCGCCACATGGGGCTGACGCCATCCATCGTGACGCCCGGCCAGGTTGCCGTTCCGGAGCTTGATGTAAGGCAGCATGTGGGCGCCCTGATGGTGCCGGAGGACGCCAACGTCAATCCGGTCGATCTTTGCATGGCCTATGCGCGCGCTGCGAAGGCTCATGGCGTAAGCATCCGGGAAGGGGTGGGCGTTGCGCGCATCCTCACCGCCAGGGGCCGTGTGACCGGCGTTGAACTCGCCGATGGCACAGTCATGCTGGCGGAGACGGTGGTGCTCTGCGCCGGGGCGTGGTCGAAGAAGCTGGCGGATGACATTGGCGTTGCGCTGCCGCTGCAGGCGGTGGAGCACATGTATATCGTGACGGAACCGATCCCCGGCCTCGCCAACCCCTTCCCCGTGGTGCGCGATCTCGATACCGGCATCTATGTGAAGGGCGATGCGGGCCGCCTCGTCATCGGCGGCTTCGAGCCCAATGCAAAGCTGTGGAACGCTTATGGGCCGGAGGGTGACCGTGCCTTCCTCGAACTGCCAGAGGACTGGGAGCAGTTCGGCCCCTTCATGGCAGCAGCTCTGGCACTCGTTCCCGCACTGGCAGATACCGGCATCCAGCGCTTCATGAATGGGCCGGAAAGCTTCACCGCCGACACGCGGCCCCTGATCGGGCAGGCGCCGGAAGTGGATGGGATATTCGTCGCGGCGGGCATGAACTCGGTCGGCATCATGAGCTCCGCAGGGATCGGTGACATTCTGGCCGACTGGATCATCGGCGGCGAAGAACCGCGCGACCTATGGGGCGTGGACATCGCCCGTGTTGACCCCCTTACCGCAACTGACGCCCACATGGCGGAGCGGATGCAGGAAGCCGTGGCTGACCTGTTCGCCGTGCACTGGCCGTTCAAGCAGCCAAAGGCCGGCCGAGGCTTGCGCAAGTCTCCGCTGCATGAGCACTGGGCGGCGCAAGGCGCGGTGTTCGGCCTCACCGTCGGCTGGGAGCGCGGCCTTTGGTATGCAACGCAGGACGCCGAACGCGGCCTGCCCTATGCCGTCAGCGGCGACCAGCCATGGCTTTCCATCGCCAAGCGCGAGGCGGCGGAGATGATGGATGGCGCGGCACTCCTCGACCTCACGCCCTTCACCAAGATTGATGTTTCAGGAAGCGATGCGCTTCGGCTACTCAATCACCTTGCCACGGCGCAGATGGATGTGTCCCTGGGCCGCGCCGTCTATACGCTGATGCTGAACGGCAAGGGCGGCATCGAGGCTGATGTGACGGTGACGCGCCTTGCGGAGGATCGCTTCCGTGTCGTGTCAGGCGCTGCTACCCGGCGGCGTGACCTGGCGCTGCTCCGCCGTGCCGCGGCGGGGATGGACATCACGCTTGAAGACCGAACGGAAGACTTCTGCGTGATCGGTGTGATGGGCGCTGCGTCGCGCCGCATGCTGTCTTCTCGATCACCCGATGACTGGGGGGATTTCCCCTTCAGCACGGCGCGGCAAGTGACTGTGGCGGGCGAGCCATGCCTTGCCACCCGGCTTTCCTATGTGGGCGAACTTGGCTGGGAAGTCATGATGTCCAATGAATCCGCGCCGCAGGTTTTCGACGCGCTGATCGAGGCTGGTGCGAAGCCCATGGGCCATCATGCGCTGAATGGCTGCCGTATCGAAAAGGGCTACCGCCACTGGGGCCATGACCTCGGGCCGGAGATTACCCCACTCGAGGCAGGGCTCGGATTTGCCATCGACTGGGCCAAGCCATTCCGTGGCAAATCTGTTCTCGAACGGCAGAAGCAGCATGGCTACGGCCAGCGCCTCGTTCTGCTCAGCATCGCTGGCGATCCGCTCATTCTTCATGATGAACCCGTTTGGGAGAACGGCAGGGTCGCGGGGCTCACCACATCTGGCGCGAAGGGGCTTCGCACTGGCCTCACGCTTGCATTCGCTCTGGTGAACATACGCCCCGGTGAAACACTGGCACAAACAGCGCAACGTGACTTCGCGCTGGAGGTGGCCGGATCAACCTACCAAGCGGCGGTTCTCATGAAGCCGCCACATGACCCCGAGTCACGAAGGATGCGTGCATGACGGATGTGAATGTCGCCATCATCGGCGGCGGCGCCATGGGCGTGTCGCTGCTCTATCATCTGGCCAAGGCGGGCTGGCGCGATATCGTGCTGGTGGAGAAGAACGACCTGACGCATGGCTCCACCTGGCATGCCGCGGGGCTTTGCACGCATTTTGCCCATAACCCCACCATTCAGGAACTGCGCGCCACATCGGTGCGCCTCTACCGCGACATCCTTCCGCAGGAGACGGGCGAAAGCTGTGGCTTCCACCGCTCGGGCGCGATGCGCGTCACACGCAATCCCGACCGCATGGACGAGTTCCGCCATGTCGCTGGCCTTTCCGAATTCACCGGTTACCCACTCGAGATCATCGACCGGACGCGCATTGCGGAGCTTCACCCGCTCGCCGAACTGGATGGCCTGCTGGGCGGCATCTATGAGCCCGATGACGGGCATGTGGACCCCTCGCTTGCCACCAATGCGATGGCAAGGGTGGCGCAGCGCCATGGCGCGGTGATCCAGCGCTACAACCCGGTCCACGCCATCCGCCGCGAAAACGGCCGCTGGGTGGTGGAAACCAGGACCGGCGTGTTGAAGGCTCTGCACATCGTCAATGCCGCAGGAACATGGGGCTTCGAGGTGGGGCAGATGATGGGCGTGAATGTGCCCTCGGTGCCCGTGCTGCACCAGTATCTGGTCACCGATACGGTGGCAGCCATTGCCGCGCGCCAAAAGTCAGGCGCGCCTGAACTGCCCATCATCCGCGACCCCGAAGAAAGCTGGTACTGCCGCCAGGAGCGCGATGGGTTCATTCTCGGCCCCTATGAGAAGCAGGCGCAGGTCTGGTCGGTCGATGGTGTGCCGCCTGATTTCGGCGCGGAGCTGATGCCGCCCGATCTCGACCGCGTGGAACACATCATCGAAGCCGCCATGGCGCGGGTTCCGGCCCTTGCCACTGCGGGCGTCAAGACGGTGGTCAATGGCCCCATCACCTTCACCCCGGATGCGAATCCGCTGATCGGCCCGGCGTTCGGCGTCCCCAATGCGTGGCTGCTGACCGGCTCCTCCATGGGTGTGATGGAGGGCGGCGGATCCGGACAGTTCCTCGCCCACTGGATGACACATGGCGCGCCGCCGATGGACGCACTGGCCGTCGACAGCCGCCGCTTCGGCCCGTGGGCAAACCGGAGCTACCGTGTCAACAAGGCGATCGAATGTTTCGGTCTGCAATTCGGCGTGCATTTCCCCTTCGAGGAACGCCGGGCGGGCCGCATGATCCGCGTCTCGCCGCTGCATCACATCATGCGCGAGCGCGGTGCCGTGATGGGCGCTGCGCACGGCGCGGAGCGGCCCAACTGGTTTTCGACCAATCTTCATGATGAAAACCGCGACAGCTTCCGGCGCACCAACTGGTTTGACGCGGTGGCCCGCGAAGTGGATGCAGTCGCAAACCGCGTGGCGCTGGCCGATCTCTCGGTCTTCTCCAAGTTCGATGTAACGGGGCCTGACACGCTCCGCTTCCTCGATGCGCTAGGCGCCAATAGCCCGCCGAAGCCCGGGCGCATCGGCTTGACGCACGCCCTGACACCTGCGGGCGGCGTTGCCTCCGAATTCACCGTTACGGTATTCGCACCGGACCGCGCCTATCTCAACTCGGCTGCAGCAGCCGAGGAGATGGACCTCGACCTCCTGAATGCCCGTGCGGAGGGTTTCGATGTGGTGATCCGCAACCGCACGGATGATCTGGCGGTCATCGGCCTGATGGGACCAAGATCACCCGATGTGCTGAAGAAGCTGACAGATGCGGACCTGGGCCATGGCTTCCCCTGGCTGTCGGCGCGGGAGATCACAGTCGCTGGCGTTCGAGCCCAAGCGCTGCGGGTTTCCTATGTTGGGGAACGCGGCTTCGAACTGCATGTGGAGCGGGCCCAGGCCGCAAAGCTGTTCCTTGTGCTGGAAGAGGCCGGAAAGCCTTTCGGCATCGGGTACTATGGCGCTTATGCCGCAAACTCCATGCGGCTGGAAAAGGGTTATCGCGGTTGGGGCAGCGATCTCACCACCGAACGCTCGCCGCCTGAAACAGGCCTCGGCTTCCTCGTGAAGCCCGAGGGCCGCAGTTTCATTGGCCGCGATGCCATGCTCAAGCGACCACCCAGCTGGGACATGGTGCTGCTCGAAATCGACACCGATGGCGAGGTGGAGCCCTTCTATTCCCACACGCTGTTTGCGCAGGGCCGCCCCGTTGGCGTGGTGACATCGGGTGCCTATGGCCATCGCGTGAAGACATCCCTCGCTCTTGCCTTCCTGCGCGAGCCGCAGGTTCGCGATGGGCTGACAGTCAAGCTGCTGGGGCGCGAGCGCCCGGCGCGCATACTCGCCTCGCCCCCTTATGACCCGCTGAACACAAGGCTCAAGGACTAACTCCGCACTCGAAGGATACGCCATGAAAGACGCGCTCGATATCGATTGGTCGACAGAGGCCACCGCCGCCCGCCGGACTCAATTCTATGCCGCCTCGCAGCGAAAATTCGTGCCATTCCGGGAGCCTTTGGTGTTCCGCAAGGGCGCAATGCAGTATCTCTGGGATGCGGAAGGCAAGAGATACACCGACCTGCTCGGCATGAATGTCTGCATCTCGGTCGGGCACTCACACCCGGCAGTCGTGAAGGCAGCGATGCAACAGGCGCAGGAACTCACCCACTGCACCACCATGTTCTACCATCCGGTTCCGGCACATTTCGCCGAGGAACTGGCCGCCACCATGCCGAAGGGCCATGACTGGGTGGTGCATTTCACCAACTCGGGCTCAGAGGCGATCGACCTCGCCATGGTAATGGCGCGCACCTACACCGGTAACCTCGACCTCCTCGCGCTCCGTTCCGCCTATCACGGGCCGACCTCGGCGGCGCAGTCACTGACCGGCATTGCCGGCTTCCGCCACACCGGCATGCCGGCCAACGTGGCCTTCGTGCCGGAGCCAAACCAGTATCGCGGCATTTTCGGCGCCGTCACCGAGCCCTATCTCGACGAGATCGAGCGCACCATCGCCACCGCGACCACGGGCAAGGTGGCCGGCATCTTCGTCGAGAGCGTACAGGGCTATGGCGGCATCGTCGAAATGCCGAAGGGTTACATGTCGGGCGCGGCCGAACGGGTGCGTGCCGCAGGAGGCCTTTATGTGGCCGATGAAGTGCAGTCAGGTTTTGGCCGCACGGGTGACAACATGTGGGGCTTCGAGGCCGATGGCGTGGTGCCTGACATCGTGGTGATGGCCAAGGGCATCGGCAATGGCTTCCCTCTGGGTGCTGTGGTGGCGAAGAAGGCCATCGGAGATGTCATGGCGGAGAAGTACATGTTCCACACCTATGGCGCCAATCCGACCAGTTGTGCGGCGGGCCGCGCCGTGTTGCAGGTGATCCGCGAGGAGAAGACGCAGGACAACGCCCGCAAGGTGGGCGGTGCATTGCTTGACCGGCTGAAGAGCCTGCAGCAGCGCCACATGGCGATCGGCGATGTACGCGGGCGCGGCCTCATGCTGGCCATTGAAATGGTGAAGGACCGCAAGACGAAGGAGCCGGATGCCGCCATCACCGCTGCCGTGTTCGAGAAGTGCCGTGATCAGGGCCTCATTCTGTCCAAGTCCGGGCCGCATCGCTCGGTGCTGCGCATGGTGCCGCCCATGTGCCTCGCTCTCAGCGACGTCGATCAGGTGGCCGAAGGGCTCGACCGGGCCTTCACCGAGGCGGCGGCATGAGCTTTCCGATCGTGGCGCTGTGGTCGCACCCGCGCTCCATGTCCACCGCCTTCGAACGCACCATGCGGGCGCGCGGCGACCTGCAATGCCTGCACGAGCCGTTCATGTATGACTATTACATCAACCGCTCGACCCGTCAGATGCCATATTTCGAGGCGATGGAGGATCACCCCAAGGCTTATGCCGAGATACGCGCCATGATCCTCGCGAAGGCGGAAAAGGGGCCCGTTTTCTTCAAGGACATGAGTTATTACGTGATGCCGCAGATCGCGGCGGACGAAGCCTTCTTCGCCCGGATCACGCACAGCTTCCTGATCCGCGATCCCAAGGCCTCGATCGTGTCCTACGCGAAGCTCGACCCTGACATGCTGCTTGAGGAAATCGGGATCGAGGCGCAGTGGCTTCATGCAGAGGCCGTGATGAAGCAACTGAGCCTCGCACCCGTGGTCGTGAGGAGCGAAGAGGTCCAGGCGGACCCCGAGGGCCAGATGCGAAAGTACTGTCGTGCTGTTGGGGTTCCCGACAAGCCGGACGCGCTGCACTGGAAGGATCCTGCCCCCGCCGACTGGCAGCAGGTTCAGGGCTGGCATCAGGATGTGATGTCGAGCAGCACGATCCGGCCCTTGACGGCTGATCAGCGCAGCAAGATCGACGCGGAATTCGAACAACTCAGTACCGCACACCCCCGCTTTGCCGCCTATCTGGCCCACCACCTTCCCTTTTATGCCGGACTTGCCCGCATCGCACTCTGACGCGAAGGGGCTTGAACGCGCGGCGAAAACCCGCAAACCTTGCAGCCGCTACCGGAGGAGGTTTGCATGGCTGGCGAGATCATGGGGTGCTTCGAGGTCCTGGATGATCGCTTCGAGCGTCTGATCGTCAGCACCGCGAGGCTTGACAAGCTTCATGATGACTGTCGCTGGGCGGAAGGGGCCGCCTACTTTCCCGCTGGACGCTATGTCGTGTGGTCCGACATCCCCAACGACCGGATGCTGCGTTACGACGAGTGCAGCGGCGTGGTGAGCGTGTTCCGCCAGCCCGCCGGTCATGCGAACGGCCACACGGTGGACCGCCAGGGCCGCCTCGTCAGCTGCGAGCATGGCAACCGGCGCGTCACCAGGACCGAGATCGATGGCAGCATCACGGTGCTTGCCGACCGGCATGTCGGCCGGAGGCTCAACAGCCCCAATGACGTGGTGGTGGATCGCGCCGGCAACATCTGGTTCACCGATCCCTCCTACGGTATCGATTCGGACTATGAGGGCAACAAGGCCGAACGCGAGCAAGCCGGTAACCATGTCTACCGCATCGACGCCGAGAGCGGGGAGATCAGGGTGGTGGCAAATGACTTCGTGCAGCCCAATGGCCTTGCCTTCTCCGCGGATGAACGCTTGCTCTACATCGCCGACACCGGCGGCAGCCATGTGAAGAACGGCCCCCGGCATATCCGCCGCTTCACGGTGGGCAGCGGCGGCGTTCTGAGCGACCTCGGCATCTTCGCGGAATCAACCGCCGGCTTCTTCGATGGCTTCCGACTGGATGAGGACGGCCGCATCTGGACGAGTGCCGGCGATGGCGTTCACTGCTACGAGCCGGATGGCACGCTGATCGGCAAGATCCTCATCTCGGAACCCGTTGCCAATGTCTGTTTCGGCGGCCCGAAGCGGAACTATCTCTATATCTGCGCAACCTCCTGCCTTTACGGCGTGAGGCTGGCGGTGAACGGCTTGAAGACCTTCTGACGGGCCGCGCCCCGGCAGGTTCGGTTTGCAGAACGTCACGCCGCTCACTATACAAAGGAATTTCAAATTTCGGGATTTCGGTTATGGAGCAACGCGGGCAGGCTGACGGGGACCGGAACGTGTCCAGCGAGGATCGCGAGCGTTTCGTCAGCAAGGGCGCTGCCTTCTTCGAACTGGAAAGCCCCGGCCCACGGCGCGATTTTTACTTCATGATGCTGCCGAAGATGACGATGCTCGCCTTCTCGGCGGCGGTTGAGCCGCTGCGCATCGCAAATCAGCTGACGGGCCAGTGCCTGTATCGCTGGTTCCTGCTCTCGGAGGATGGCAAGCCGGTGCGCTGCTCCAACGGCGTGTCCATCGTCGTTGACGGCGAATTGCGCGAAACGAAGCGAGACGACACGGTATTCGTCTGCTCCGGAGTCGATGGCTATCTGGCGGCCTCGCCGCGCACCACCTCATGGATCAGGGATCAGGCTCGCCATGGCCGCACCGTGGGCGGCTTGTGCACCGGGGCCTTCACGCTGGCGCGGGCCGGGCTTCTCGAGGGCCGGCGCTTCACGCTCCACTGGGAGAACCAACCCGCATTCGAGGAAATCTTTCCAGCTCTTCCGATCAGCAACCAGCTCTATTGCCGGGACGGCAACATCATCACCTGCGGCGGCGGCGATGCCGGGGTGGACCTCGTCGTCGCCCTGATCGAGGAGCACCACGGTACGGGGCTTGCCACCAAGGTGGCGGAGATGTGCCTGCACGGCCAGCCGCGCGGCGGCAGCAACAACCAGCGCATGTCAATCGCGGCGGAAATCGGCCTCCGCCACCCGACGCTCGTCAAGATCCTGCAGGACATGCGCTCTGACTTCGCGGGCGATCTCGACATCGAGCAACTGGCCGAGCGGCACGGCCTGTCGCGCCGCCAGATGGAGCGGCTGTTCGAGAACCGGCTTGGCACGTCGCCCGCCAAGAAGTTGCGCGACATCCGCCTCGAACACGCCCACAGCCTGATGACGGAAACCAATATGTCGGTCACCGAAATCGCGGTGGCCTGCGGCTTCCAGTCCCCGGTGGCGTTCCGCCATGCTTATCGCCAGCGTTTCGGCGTCGCACCCTCGGTCAGGGTGCGCGCCGCCGCCAAGCTGCCCACCCAGGGCTGAGCGCCAGGCGCGGCGCGATGCACCTCAATGCGCGGCGATTTGCCGGGCCTTGTCCACCAGCACTTCGGCCTGGCGGATCGACGCGTAGTCAATCAGGCGGCCATCGAGTGACACGGCTCCCTTGCCCTGCGCTTCGGCTTCCTTCATCGCATCCAGAATGCGCCGGGCGCGCGTCACTTCCGCTTCCGACGGGCTCATCACCTCATTGGCCAGCGCGATCTGCGAGGGATGGATGGCCCATTTGCCTTCGCAGCCCAGAACGGCGGCGCGGCGCGCAGCAGCCTTGAAGGCATCTGGGTCAGAAAAATTGCCGAACGGGCCGTCGACCGGGCGGAGTCCATTGGCGCGCGCTGCCACCACCATGCGGGCGATGGCGTAGTGCCACATGTCACCCCAGTGGGTCTGGCGCGAACCATCCTCCAGCGGTTCCGTCAGCACCGCATAGTCGGCATTTGCACCGCCGATCGAGGTGGTGCGGGCGCGTGTCGAGGCGGCGTAGTCGGCTACACCGAAATGCAGCGATTCGTTGCGCTTGGAGGCCGCGGCGATGGCCGATACATTCTGCATGCCAAGCGCCGTTTCGATGATGAGTTCGAAGCCGATACGCTTCTTGCGGTTCTTGGCGGCTTCAATCTGGGTTACCAGCATGTCCACCGCATAGACATCGGAGGCGGTACCAACCTTGGGGATCATGATCAGGTCGAGCCGGTCACTGGCCTGCTCCAGCACATCCACCACGTCGCGGTACATGTAGTGCGTGTCGAGGCCGTTGATGCGCACCGACAGCTGCTTGTTGCCCCAGTCGATGTCGCCGATGGCCTGAATGATATTCCTGCGGGCTTGCGCCTTGTCATCCGGCGCCACTGCATCCTCCAGGTCGAGGAACACGACGTCAGCCGACGATTTCGCGGCCTTTTCGAACATGTGCGGCTGGCTGCCGGGCACGGCAAGTTCGCTGCGGTTGAGGCGCGCGGGCGCCTGCTCGATTACAAAGAAGCTCATGATTATTCCTTAAGATGCGATGTCAAGCAGAGCGGCGGCGGAGGATTTCGGCCTGCGCCCGCTCGGGATCGAAGAGGTTGTTCTCGAACACGTAGCGCACCAGCTGATGGCGGCGGTAGAGCCCCAGCTCCGCGATGGCGCGCGACATGTGCGCCTTCACGGTGGCGCTGCTGAGGCCGAGAAGGAAGGCGATCTCCTTGTCGGCCATGCCGCAGCACACGAGTTGCACGACGAGATCCTGCATGGGCGAGAGCCGGCCGGGCTTGGGTTCATAGCGGTAGGAGCGCAGGTCAGGGACGATCGTCACCGGGCCTGCGGCCGACTGCTTGTGCCCCGCCTCCATCGCAATGCTGAGGGGATGGATCATGATGCGCCTCAGGCCGCCTTGAGGACCTTCTGCGCCGTGCTGCCGATTTCGGCAGGGGTGGGCGCAATGGCAACGCCCACATCACGCAGCAGTTCGACCTTCTCGGAAGCGCCTTCGCCGAAGGCCTGGATGATGGCGCCGGCATGGCCCATCTTGCGGCCCTTGGGCGCTGACAGACCCGCCACATAGGCAATGACGGGCTTGGTCATGTGGTCGCGGATGTATTCGGCAGCTTCGGCTTCCTGCGGACCGCCGATCTCACCGATCATCACCACCGCATGGGTTTCCGGATCCGCCTCGAAGAGTTCGAGGACATCCTTGAAGGACGAGCCGTTGATCGGATCGCCGCCGATGCCGACGGAGGTCGAGACGCCAATGCCCAGTTCCATCATCTGGGCTGCCGCCTCATAGCCCAGCGTACCCGACCGGCCGACGATACCGACATTGCCAGGAAGATAGATATTGCCGGGCATGATGCCCATCAGCGCCTTGCCGGGCGAGATGACGCCGGCACAGTTGGGGCCGATGAGGCGCATGCGGTTTTCCGAGCGGTAGCGTCGCATGTAGCGCTTCACCCGGATCATGTCCTGCGAGGGGATGCCATCGGTGATCGCAACGCAGAAGCGGATGTTCGCATCCGCGGCTTCCATGATCGAGTCAGCCGCAAAGGGCGGCGGCACGAAGACGATGGAGGCGGTTGCCCCTGTCTTGTCCACAGCTTCCTTCATGGTGTCGAACACCGGCAGGCCGTCGATCGATGTACCGCCCTTGCCCGGCGTCACGCCGCCCACGATGTTGGTGCCGTAGGCCAGCATTTCGCGGGCATGGAAGGAGCCGATCTTGCCGGTGATACCCTGCACCAGAACAGGCGTTGTGCGGTCGAGAAGAATGCTCATGAGTTCACCACCTTGAGGCCCATTGTGCTGGGATTGTTTTTCCAGGCAGACACCGCGCGTTCTGCGGCTTCCGCCAGCGTGTTGGCGCGGATGATGGAAAGTCCGGAGCGTGCCAGGATGCGGCGGCCCTCTTCCACATGGGTGCCCGCGAGGCGCACGATCACCGGAACACTCACCGGAGATTTTTCGAGCGCCTGCACAACGCCTTCCGCCACCCAGTCACACCGGTTGATGCCGGCAAAAATGTTGACGAGGATCGCCTCCACGTTCTTGTCCATGGTGACGAGCTTGAAGGCCTTGGCCACACGCTCGGGTGTGGCGCCACCGCCGATGTCGAGGAAGTTCGCGGGCTCGCCGCCCGCCAGCTTGATCATGTCCATCGTGGCCATTGCGAGGCCCGCACCGTTGACGATGCAGCCGATCTTGCCGGTGAGGCCGACATAGGACAGGCCACGGTCATTGGCGTGGGTCTCGCGCGGGTCTTCCTGGCTCTTGTCACGAAGCTCGGAAATGGCCGGGTGACGGAACAGCGCATTGTCGTCAAAGGTCATCTTGGCATCGAGGGCCACGACGTGGTCGTCCTCGGTCACGATCAGCGGGTTGATTTCCAGCATGGTCGCATCAAGCTCCGCGAATGCGCGGTAGCAGCCCATGATGGCGTTGACGGCGGACTGAATCTGCGAGGGCTTGAGCCCCAGCGCGAAGGCCACCTCACGCGCCTGGAAGGCCTGCATGCCGACGGCGGGCTCGACGCTCACCTTCACGATGGACTCGGGTTTTTCCGCCGCGATGTCCTCGATCTCCATGCCGCCCTGTGAAGAGGCAACCACCATGACGCGCTCTGACTTGCGGTCCAGCACAAAACCCAAATAAAGCTCCTTCGTGATCGCCACACCGCCTTCGACGTAGAGGCGGTAAACGATCTTGCCAGTGGGGCCGGACTGGTGGGTGACGAGCTTTTTGCCAAGCAGTTCGTCAGCCGCTTCCAAGACCTCATCTTCCGACCGGCAAAGCTTGATGCCACCCGCCTTGCCGCGCCCGCCGGTGTGGACCTGAGCCTTCACCACCCACAGCTTGCCGCCGATTTCGCGTGCCCGGTAAGCTGCCTGTTCGGGGCTGTAGGCGAGCGCCCCCTTTGGTGTCGAGACGCCGAAGCGGCTGAGGATTTCCTTGGCCTGATACTCATGAATGTCCATGCTTGTGTCCTCCTCAGGCCGCTGTCTTCAGGGCGGCGGCGGGTGTGCCGCGGTAATATTCGATGGCTGCGGCGACGCCCGACCCGGCCTGCACCGGAACGCCGATGTCACGCATCACCATTTCCGAACCGGCGATGGCCGAGAGGCACATCAGCTCGTTCAGGTCTCCGAGATGGCCGATGCGGAATACCTTGCCCGCCACCTTGTTGAGGCCAGCTCCCAGCGAAAGATGATACTTGGTGTAAGCAAGCTTGAGCATGGCGGCGCTGTCGAAGCCGTCCGGCAGCATGATGGCGCTCACCGTGTCGGAATGCCACTTAGCCTCCTTCGCGCAGAGACGGAGGCCCCAGGCGGACACGGCGCGGCGCACGCCCTCGGCCAGCCGGTGGTGGCGGGCGAACACATTGTCGAGCCCTTCGGCCAGCAGCATGTCGGTTGCGGCGCGCAGCGCGCGCAGCATGTGGAGCGGCGGCGTGTAGGGGAAGAAGCCATCCTTGTTGGTGCGCAGCATGTCTTCGAAGTCGAAGTAGCAGCGGCGCATGCCGGCCGCCTTGCGCGCTTCGAGCGCTTTCTGGGAGACGCACAGAATGGCGAGCCCGGCGGGCATCATGAAGCCCTTCTGCGAACCCGAGACACAGATATCGACACCCCACTCATCCATGCGGAAGTCAATCGAGGCGATCGAACTCACTCCATCGACGAACAGCAGCGCCGGGTGCTTCGCATGATCCATGGCGCGGCGCACAGCGGCAACATCGCTCGTCACGCCGGTGGCGGTTTCATTATGCGTCACCAGCACCGCCTTGTAGGCATGCGCCTTGTCGGCCCGGAGCTTCTCCGAAAAGACGTCCACCGGCACACCCTCGCCCCACGGCACATCCACGACATCGGCCTCAAGCCCCATGCGCTCGCACATGTCGGCCCACAGCAGGGAGAACTGGCCGAAGCGTGCGATCAGCACCTTGTCGCCCGGCGACAGCGTGTTGGTCATCGCCGCTTCCCAACCACCCGTGCCCGAAGCCGGGAACAGGAACACCTGCCCGGTGCGGGACTTGAAGACCTTCCTCACATCCTCGAACAGCGGCAGCGTGAAGGCAGGCAAGTCCGGCGCCCGCTGGTCTTCCATGGCGATATCCATGGCGACCCGCACCGCTTGCGGCACGTTGGTTGGCCCCGGTATGAAAAGTCCCCGTGATCCCGGCATTTTGTTCTCCCATTTTGTTTTCGCCCGGATGTGGGTCCCGTGCGCATGGGGAAAGAATGACCGGGTAGCTGAAACTTGAAAACACTCCAAGAACCAGCCTTTTGGCATCCGAAGGGGTTGTAAATTGCCCATCCTTTCGTATTGTAAATGGCACTTGTCTTAGACAATTCCTACCCGTAAGAATGGTTTTATGGTGGATATCCGCAGCGTCATCATCGCAGACCCCAATACCATGATGCTTCAGGCCCTCTCGGACCTGTTCGAGCGGGACCGGCGGTTCAGCCTTGTCGCCACCTCCCGGACGGCGGAGGGCTTCCTTGAAAGCTGCCTGCGGGTGCCTGTCGATATCGGCATCGTGGACTGGGCCATCCCGCAACTGGGGGCGGAGCGGCTGCTCGGCATCCTGCGCGACAAGCCCAACGCGCCACGCATCATCGTCTATGCCGGGGGCGGCGACCCGGATGTGCCGCGCCGCGCCCTCGCGGCAGGTGCCGCCGCCTTCTGCACACGTGACGCTCCTGAAGACCAGTTGCTGGATGTTGCGCTCACCGTTGCCAAGGGGCGCATGGTATTCCCTTTCATGGATGTGCGCGCCCTGAAACAGGACCCGCGCGAAAACCTGACGGAGCGTGAGAAGACCATGCTGGCGGCCCTCGCAAGGGGCCGCACCAATACCGAACTTGCAACCGAGCTCGGCATCTCCATCAACACGGTGAAGTTCCATTTGCGCAATCTGTATGAGAAGCTCGGCCTCAAGAACCGCTCGCAAGCCATTGCCTTCTTCTATGCGCAGTGAGCAGGAGAGATTGCAGGAGGAGTTCAAAGCATGGCCCACAGCTTTCCCGACAACACGCCGGCTTCCGCAAAGGCCAGCCGGCCGAACCAGCCCGATCTTTCATCCGACGCGATCCGCGCCGCACGCGAAGACCTTGCCGCGTGCTTCCGCATGGCCGCGCGCAACGGCTTCGAGGAAGGCATCTGCAATCATTTCTCGGCCGTGGTGCCGGGTCATGACGATCTCTTCATCGTCAATCCGTATGGTTATGCCTTCCGCGAGATCACCGCATCAAAACTGCTGATCTGCGACTTCCATGGCAATGTCATTGATGGCGAAGGCCAGCCGGAGGCGACGGCCTTCTATATCCATGCCGAAATCCACCGTCTTCTGCCACGCGCCAGGGCCGCCTTCCACACCCATATGCCCTATGCGACGGCCCTCTCGATGACCGAGGGCGAGCCATTGATCTGGGCCGGGCAGACCGCGCTCAAATTCTACGGCCGCACCGCGGTGGACAACACCTATAACGGCCTTGCGCTGGACAATGCGGAAGGTGCCCGCATCGCAAGGTCGGCCGGCGATGCCGACATCATCTTCCTCAAGCACCATGGCGTATTGGTGCTCGCTCCATCCATCGCCGAGGCATGGGATGACCTCTATTATCTCGAGCGCGCCGCGGAAGCCCAGGTTCTGGCCATGTCGACAGGCCGCACGGTGCTGCCTGTCGCGCCAGAGGTAGCAAAGGCAACCTATGAGCAGATGCGCGGCGGTGATACGGATTCCGCCCGCATGCACCTTCAATCGCTGCGCCGCCAGCTTGATCAGGAGGAGCCGCAATACCGCTTCTGAACGGCGCCGCGAGGCCCTGGCTTAGGCCAGGGTAAAGTTGCTCAGCCGAATTTCTTTTCGCCCTGCACCCAGGTCTCGCTGATCTTGATGGCGGCAATCTTGTCCGGATCGACGGTGAGCGGGTTGTCCTCGAGAATTGTCATGTCGGCTTCCTTGCCAGCCTCCAGCGTGCCGATCCGGTCCGCCATGCCAACCTGACGCGCGGCATCGACGGTGATCGCCTCCAGCGCGCGCTGCACACTGATCGCCTGATCGGGCCCGATCACGCTGTTGTCGAACTCGCAGCGGCGCGTTACCGCCGTCTGCACGAGGCGCAGCGGCCCGATGGGCGAGCAAGGTGAATCCGTGTGCAGGGTGAAGCGGATGTCTTCCTTCACGCAGGCCCCGGCAGGATCCATGAAAGCGGCGCGCTCAGGCCCGAAAATCTGGTCGCGGTAGGCGGCGCCATACAGCCCCACATGATTCATCAGGAAACTCGGCTCGACATTGAGCGATTTCATGCGGGCCAACTGGTCGGCGCGCGCCATGGTCGAATGCTCAATGCGGTTGATGCCGAATGCGGTGGAGTTGCCATACGCCGCCTCGATGGCATCCAGAGCAAGGTCGATGGTCTCATCGCCATTGCAATGAATCAGCACGGGCAGGCCCGCTGCCTTCACATCCGCCACCATGGGCTTCATCTTGTCCAACGGGAAGTTGGGAGAACCCTTGATGTCGGTGCCCAGATAGGGCTGGGTCTGCGCGCCTGTCAGCGTCTGGTTCGATCCGTCGCCAACGATCTTCACGCCGTAGAGCGTGAACAGCGAGTCCGGCAACTGCGCCGCGCGGGCGCCGAGGCCGAGCGAACGGTAAGGGTCGAACCCCTTCATGTCCTCATACATCAGGCTGGCACTGGTGCGCAGCGGCGCATGCAGTGACAGCTTCGTGAACGCCTCGATCCACTCCGAACGCAGCGTGCCCGGCTCATGCAGCAGTGTGTTGCCCACCGCGGCGGCTGACTGCATGTACTGGCTGACCGCCTTGTAGGCGAGTTGCGGCGTGATCTTCGGCAGTGCGAATTTGGCGATCTTCAGCATCGCGCTTTCTTCATAGACAAGGCCGTTCAGCTTGCCGTCCGGCCCACGGCCAAAATGCCCGCCGCCGGGCAGTGTTCCGATATCCTCAGGTATCTCCGCGATCTTGAGTGCCATGGAGTTCACGCAGGCGTCATGGCCATTGGTGTACCAGACGAAGATCGGATTCTGGGTCGATACCCCGTCAAGCTCCTCGAGCGAAAGATCGCCGCCCTGGAGCAGGTTGTCGAAATTGGAAACCGCAACCCACTGGCCAGGCGGCGTGCGCGAGGCGAGCTGGCGCAGATTGTCGATGAGTGCCGCGCGCGTGCGGTTCTTCTCATAGCCCACATCCGTCAGCAATTCGAAATAGAGCGAGGCCAGAACCGTATGATGATGGGGGTCTATCAGGCCCGGCAGCATGGTGCGGCCTGCAAGATCGATGATCTCTGTATCCGTGCCGGCAAGCGCCATGACATCAGCCGCGGCACCAATCTTGACGATCTTGCCCGCACTGATGGCCATCGCCTCTGCCGTTGCAGGGCCGGCGATGGGCAGGATGGTGCCCCCTTTGAAGATACGGTCGATCTTACCCGGTGCCGAAGTTGCGGCAAAGACCGGCCGGCCGCCAGCCCCCGGCAGGCTCGCGCCAATCGCCGCGGCGGCTGATATTGCCATGAACCCCCGGCGGGATGGCGTGAAGCTGGAGATCGACGCCAGTCCTGAAGGCTGGTCGTAGAGCGAAGGGTGAGCCAGCATTGGGTTGACGCAGCCAAGGCACATGGAGAACCTCCTCCTCTGATATCTGAAACACGGTCTGATGCTCGTGTGTATGTTCAAGCGCCGGGCAAGTCAAATGACGATGTCTTCACACTCGCCTGCCGCCGTCCTGAATTGCCTGATGAAAGCAGGAAAAACCACAATTGCAACGTGCTTCAATGAGCCCGCAGCGGGCTACTGTTCTCGGCCGGGGCACGTCCGCCCCACCCGATCGCAGATAACCAAGGCCACGGTAAAGGCCACAGCAAGCGTGAACATGATTTTTTACTGTATAAGGGTTCCGGTGATTCTCATGTATCAGGAATGGTCGCGGACATGCTGAAAAAGCTGTTTGTAACGCTGGTTCACATCGCACTTCTGGCGCCTGCCGCGCAGGCTGAGGACGCGTCCGACCTTGCAAAGCAACTGGCCAATCCGATTGCTGACCTGATCAGCGTTCCGTTTCAGGGCAATTACAATCACGCCATCGGACCGGCGGAGGACGGCAACCAGACTTATGTCAACTTCCAGCCGGTTATCCCCTTCAAGCTGAACGATGACTGGAACTTGATCTCGCGCACAATTCTGCCGATCACCAGTCAGTCCGACATCTTTCCCGGCGCGGGCTCACAATTCGGCCTCGCCAATACACAGCAAAGCCTGTTCTTCTCGCCCGCCAAGCCGATGAACGGCATCATCTGGGGCGTTGGGCCCATCTTCTATCTGCCCACCGCGACAGATGAGCTTCTCGGACCGGACAAATGGGGCGCAGGGCCCACCGGCGTCGCCCTGTGGCAGGGCGGGCCCTGGACGGCCGGCGTTCTCGCCAATCAGACATGGTCATTCGCGGGCGACACGGACGAGACAGACATCAACGCCACATATCTTCAGCCGTTCATTGCTTACACGACGAAGGATGCCTGGACGTTCACGCTGAACTCCGAATCCACCTATAACTGGATCGACGATGAATGGTCCGTGCCATTCAATGCAACGGTTTCCAAGCTGATCAGAATTGACAAGCAGCCCATCAGCTTGTTTGCCGGGGCGCGCTACTGGGCCGTCTCGCCACAGGATGCAGGCCCTGAAGGCTGGGGCGCGCGCTTCGGCATGACATTCCTGTTCCCGCGCAAATAGCGCACGTCAGATCGAGGCACGAAGCGCTGAGCCATCATGTGATTGCGCGCCCGGATTTTCGTGGCCGCCTCCCCTGGCCGCAGGCTGATCAGCATCTGAACGAGAAGGCAGGTTCCATACGGTTTCAATCTGACCGAGGGTTGCTCAGGCACGCCCCGGATCAGTAGTGATAGGCGTCCCGGTCATAGGTCAGGTAAGTGTAGGGAATCTGCACCCGCTGAAGCGTGGCGCGGGCGGCCCGTTCCGCGAAGGACTCGCCCTCTTCCTGATAACCGAAGAGTACCTGTTCAACATTGATGCCAATGGCAGCGAACAAGTGGCGGGTCGGCGAGATGCCCCGGTCCCGCGCTTCGTTCTGCTTGAAGCCTTGCGTGAAATAGCCCACGTCCAACTCGAAAAACCGGAGGGGCGTTTCCTCGAACTGCTCGAAGCCTGCAAGCTTCAGCGCCAGAATGTATTTCTGGCCGGCATAGTCCGAGTGGGGCTTGAAACCCTCGTCATATCCCGAGGGAACATATTCAAGCCGGTAATCGACCTTGTCCTTCAAGCCCGGCATCGTGTTGCGCAGGTAGGAGAATGCCGCGCCAACGGTGTTCGCCACGATATCCTGGGGCGAGAAGCCATAGTCCTTCGAGAAGCCATCGAAGGTCTCCACCATGGCCAAGACGCCCCAGCCCATGATCGCCCCGGTGAGGGCGGCCGAATGCTGGTTGACGTGACGCCGCTCAAGGCTCGCCGTGAAGAAGTCCGACAGAAGCATGGTTCCGTAAACATGACCCAGCTTATCCATGCCGCCGTTGTTGGTGTCCTTGCCAAAGAAACCTTCATCGACGAAGTGAAAACTTGCGTTGCCCCAGTCCCAGTCACCAAAGCCCAAAGCAAGCGTTCCGCCGACGATGGCGGCCGTCTCCCATGGGATCAGCGTGACATTGTGATAGAAGTCCGCTGGCGTGTAGGACCACTCAACCGGCACGTCGGCGTAACCACCGGACACATCCGCGGCCGGCAGGACGTTGATCGCCTGAAGGGCCGGTATGCGCTCCGCGCCCCATTCATCGGGATTGACCCGCGGGATCACACCGGCAGCGGCATAGACACTGGGGTGCCCCGTCTCGAGGTCCGATTTTCCGGCGGCGACTTGCGCTGCGCCAGGTGACGTGCTGACCGCACAGGCCAGAAAAGCCCACCAAACCGCACTCAACGCCCGCATGCTTGTATTCCCGGAACTCTGCCGGGCTTGAGTCTTGCGCCATGGCGACAAAGACATCAATCAAAAACTACGCCCCGGAGAACCGTTCACCAGCCCAAAGGCGTGGACAGGTTCTGCAACGCCTGCACGAAAAGGCTCCGGCAGGTTTACCATCATTTCACTTTCCCGGATTTGCCCCTGGGACAGTGCGCGAAGATGTATGAACTATTTTTCAGCGGGCTTCGGCGCATCAACGCGCGCGAAGGGATTGGACGGACGGAGAGGCTTCGGCTTGGCCTTCGGCATGGGCAACAGCCCCTCCCGCTGAGCCTGTTTGCGTGCCAGCTTGCGCGCACGGCGCACCGCTTCGGCCTGTTCGCGGATGCGGCGCTCGGATGGCTTTTCATAGGCCGTCCTGGCCTTCATGTCACGGAACAGGCCTTCACGCTGCATCTTCTTCTTCAGAAAGCGCAGGGCCTGGTCGATATTGTTGTCACGAACAAAAATTTTCACGAGATGGAACTCCTTGTCAGTTACCTGACTTCGCCTTGCGCCGGAACAGTTGGTAACCATTTTCGGCGATGCCTGGCGCAATCGCCTCCCGCTTGAGGCCATGCGGAAGTTGTTCACCGGGCTTCACCACGCCGAAGCGCCGCCACGGCGCAAGGCTTTCCGGCAAGCCGGCGGGCTTCTCACCAGTCGAGAAGCAGAACAGGCCCTTGGTCTTCGTCGACCGGTAGAGATAGATCGTCGCGGACAGCGTCACACCGGCCTCCTCGGAAAATCGCCCATAAAAGAAGCAGCGCCGGTGCAGAACACCGACGCTTCTTTCACCGCGCCGCCTGCCACCAGTACATCCGTGGCTCGCAGTCGGCGCGGCTCAATTCCTGTTCAAGCCGCCTGGAGACGATCAGCCGACGACTTGCCGTTCCGGCGATCGGTCACGATCTCGAAGGACAGCTTCTGACCTTCGTTGAGGCTGGTCCAGCCCGCCCGTTCGACAGCGCTGATGTGAACGAACACATCCGGGCCGCCACCACTCTGTTCAATGAAGCCAAAACCCTTCTGGGAATTGAACCACTTCACGGTACCTGTTTGCATGATGAATCCTTTTGGAAAAATGCACGACTCCCGACTGCTGTCTCAGCAGTACGCAGTCACCGATGTTCTGGAGAAGAATGAGCTCGTGCACACAAAAGGAACGCGATGCTTAGCCATCAGGCCAAAATTTCGATAGCCTTCACATAGGCTACCGGTACGGGGATTACAACCCAAAACGCGAAAAAAGATTTTCCGGTCGGAAGCTGGTGACGCGCGGCTTGCATTCAGGGCAACTGGTCGAACACCTCCACCGCTCTGGCGGCATAGACGGCACCGGGGCCACCCGCCATCTCGACAGCGACAGCCAGCATTTCCGCCAGTTCCTCGCGCGTCGCGCCGTGCTTCTTCGCCGCCGCCGCATGATAGACGATGCAGTCTTCACAGCCCTTGGCCACCGCGATGGCAACCGCCGTCAGCTCCTTGATGGCTGGGGAAATCTTCCCCGCGCGGGTCGCAGCAACGGTCAGACCGTTGAAGGCCATCATCGTCTGCTTTTCAGCCTTGAACAGGCCCATCAGCCTGGCGTTGATCAATTCAAGCTTTTCCTTCGCATCCGCCATTGCGGCCTCCCAATCTAGAACAAGGCCTTGCCATTCTCTTTCGAGAAGGCATGCCACTTGGCGGTGTTGACGGTCATGTAGCAGGGTTGCCCCTCCAGCCCCTCGAACTCGGTTGAGGTCTTCACGCGGATGCGGCAATCATCGAGATCAACATCGACAATCATGTCGCCGCCGAGCAGTTCGGTCACGAAGATCTTGCCAGTGATATGCGGTTCCGCCGGCTTCGTCATGGAGATCGACAGGGCGTCGGGGCGTACGCCCATGCGCAGCGTGTTCGCCTTTGCCCCGGCGGAAATGCGCCGCTGCTGGTCCTCGCTCACCGGTATGGCGAAATTGCCGTGCATGAAGTGGGTCCGACCGGCCCTCTCCTCAAGGCCGACATCGACAAAGTTCATCGCGGGTTCGCCGACGAAGCCCGCGACCCAGGCATTGACCGGGTGGTTGTAGACCTCACGCGGTGTGCCCAGCTGCTGGAGTTCGCCCTCATACATCACGGCAATGCTGTCAGCCATGGACATGGCTTCGAGCTGATCATGCGTCACATAGATCATCGTTGTGCCGAGCGTGCGCTGGAGATGCTTGATCTCGCCGCGCATATGGGCGCGAAGCTTGGCGTCGAGATGGGCGATGGGCTCATCAAACAGGAACAGGTTGGGTTCCCGCACGATGGCGCGCCCGATGGCGACGCGCTGCTTCTGGCCGCCGGAGAGTTCCTGCGGACGACGCTCCAGCAGGTGGGCAATCTCGAGAAGCTTCGCAGCCGCTGTCACGCGTTCCTTGATGCGCGCGCTGTCCTGGCCGCGCAGCTTGAGTGGGTTGGCCATGTTTTCGTAGACCGTCTTGTGCGGATAGAGCGCATAATTCTCGAACACCATGGCCACGTCGCGGTCCTTGGGGGCGAGATCATTGACGGGCTTTTCGTCGAACAGGATCTGTCCGGAGGAGATGTGCTCAAGCCCGGCCACCATGCGCATGGTGGATGACTTGCCGCAGCCCGAGGGGCCGAGGATGGAGAGGAAGGAGCCGTCCGGGCACTCGATGTTGAGGTCTTTGACGGCGGGCATGTCGCCGTATTTCTTCCATACGTTCCTGAAGGATATCTTTGCCATGTGCAGCTCCTGCTATTCCTTGACCGCGCCCATGGTGAGGCCGGTGACGAGATATTTCCGGATGACGAGACCCAGGAACATCATGGGCAACGTCGTCACGACGCCCGCCGCCATGATCTGCCCCCACTGGATGTTCTGCGGCTGCACCAGTTCGCGCGTCGCCGCGGGTAACGTCTTGGCGCCGCCCGAACCGATGATCGCGGCGAACAGATAGTCGTTCCAGGCGAACAGGATGCAGAGCACCACGAAGGCGCCGATACCGGGCGCCACCAGTGGCAGGATGGCGCGCAGCGCTTGCAGCCGGGTTGCGCCATCCACCATCTGGGCCTCCTCGATGGCATAGGGCACATTGTCGAAGAAGCCCTTGAGGATCCAGATCGCAAAGGGAAGATTGAAGGTCGTGTAGGCAAGGATGAGGCCCGGCAGCGTTCCGACAAGTTCAAGCTGCCGGAAGATCCAGTAGAGCGGCACCATCACGGCGACGACGGGTGCCATGCGAGTCGAAATGATCCAGAAGAACAGGTCATTCTTGCCCTTGAAGTCGATGCGCGACAGGGAATAGGCGCACATGGATCCGAGGATGACCGATACAACGGCAGATCCCGCCGCCGCGACCAGCGAGTTGAACAGATAGGTTGAGAAGCCGAGATTGGCGAAGAGTTCATAGTAATGCTTCGTCGTCGGCGTGAAGTCGAAGAAGACTGTTACCCCTGCCCAGTCCCCAACCGCCGGAAGCTTGAAGGCTTCCAGCAGGTCCTTGAAGGAGGACACGAACATGATGAACAGCGGCAGCACCGTCCACACCACGTAGAAGGCGAGGAATACGATGGAGAACCATCTGAAGGCCTTCGATGCCGGCGTCTCGTATTGTATGAGGTCGCGGGAAGCCATGACTTACCCCTTTCTGGGCTGCTGGCGGTCGAAGATACGGACCAGGAGCATTCCGAGAATGATGGTGACGATGAGGAGGATGAGGGCAATCGCGGCACCCCGCCCCAGCTTGAAGAACTTGAACGACACCTCGAAGAGATAGACGGGCAGGATCTTCGTCGCATTGCCGGGGCCGCCGCCGGTGAGCACCAGCACCGAGTCGATGAAGCGGAAATTGTCCATGAAGCGGAGCATGATGGCGATCAGCAGCACCGGATAGAGGTTCGGGAGCGTCACAGAGATGAAGTTGCGGAAGGGCGAGGCACCGTCCACCATGTTGGCCTCGAGCTGGTCCTGCGGCACGCGCTTCAGGCCAGCGAGCGTGATGAGCGTGATGAGCGGCGTCCACTGCCAGACGTCGACGAGCACGAGCCCGATCATGGCAGTGCTGCCACTGGCCAGAATGGACTTGGGGCCAAGGATGCCGAGGCTTTGCAGCAGCCAGTGATACCAGCCGAAAGTGCCGTTATAGAGAAAGTACCACACCATGCCGGCTACCAGCGGGGCCATCATCATGGGCATCAGCAATGTGGTGACCAGCACCTTCTCATAGCGTGAGCGGTTGAGGGCCAGGGCCAGGAACACGCCGATGACGATCTGCAGGAACAGGCACATGGCGCTGTACTGGATCAGCAGCACCCAGCCCATCAGGAAGCGCGTATCGGAAGCGAGCCTGGTGAAGTTGGCGAAGTTGTTCCATTCGATGTGGCCGATATCCACATCATGGAGGCTCATGTAGATCATCCAGAAGAACGGGTAGATCGATATGAAGGCAAGCACCAGAATGGCCGGAGCCATGAGCCAGAAGTAATAGGCCTTCGAAGCCGGTGGATTGACCGAGGGCAGTTCCGCGCCAAGCGTTGTTGCGGGGCGGGACTCGACACTGTCTGGTATCTGGCGGACGCGGAACAGGTCCAGATTGTTCTGGCTTCCCGCGGATCGCCCGGCGGCATGAGGCATGGTGGCGTCAGTCATCGGCTCGCTCGATGGTTGAAGGGAGGGGTGCCGGCGGCCAGTACTGGCCGCCGGCGTGTCGGGTGCGGGCCGGTCAGCCCGCGCCGTTCAGCTCATCGAGCTGTGTCTGGATCGACTTGGCGGCCTCTTCCGGGCTCTGCTCGTTCGACAGGCACTTCTGCACTTCGCCCGCAAGGATCGAGTGGTACTCGTTGGCATTGGGGATCTTGGGCCCCAACACGAAGTTCGGATCCTTGATGCCGTAGTTGTAGACCACATCGAAGGTCAGCGCGTTCGGCATGGTGGTCGGACGCTGTTCGGCCTTCTTGACTTCCTCGATCTCCAGAACCGACTTGCGAGTGGGCGTGCCGCCGAGGCCCTTCAGCACGTTGAACTGGTTGTCCTTCGACACCGACCAGATCGCGAAGATGTAAGCCGCGCGCTTGAGGTCATCGGAGGCATTGCCGTTGATGCCGATACCGCCAATACCGCAGTTGGTGCCGTTGACAGCCTGCCCGCCGTTCTTGATCCAGTTGGGATCGCCCTTCGGGCAGGGTGCGTAGGCTGTCTTGCCGCCTGCGGCGCGGGACTTCGACTCGTCTTCAATCGAGGCGGCAAACTCGTGATACTGGGTCTGCATCGCGATGTTTCCGGACTGATAGACGGTGTTCAGTTCCAGCGTGCCATTCGCAAGATTGTCGGGGTGGCAGACATCCGCCAGTTCCTTGAACTTGCCGAGCATGAAGATGGACTGCTCATCGCCCCAGTTGGTCTTGCCCGGGTCCTTGGAGCCATAAACGTCGTCGATGTTCCAGTCCATCCAGCGGCCGTTGGCAAACAGGAAGCGCTGAATGTCAAGCTGTGTCGTCCATGCGAAGGAGCCCTGGTGCTGGGCATAGCCATAGGGCACATCCTTGCCCGACTCCTTGGCCTTCTTGAAGAAGGTCGCCATGTCGATGACGTTCTGCCAGGTCGAGTCCTTGTTGAACTCGAGGCGATAGCCATACTCAGCTTCGAAATCCTTGGAGTTCGCCTCGAACAGGTCCTGCCGGTAGAAAGTGCAGGCAATGGCCGCATCATAGGGCAGTGCGACGATCTTGCCTTTGTCGTAGAAACGGCCGCACGCCGAGAGGAAGTTGGTGAACCACGCATCGTCACCATAGCCTTCCGGGTCCTGCGGCAGGGTCTCGTCACCGAACATTGGCGTCAGATCGGCGTAGAAATCGGCAAACGGGGCGCCGATGGGCTTATCCTGAATATAGTTCAGCACATAGTCCGCCTTGCCGCCGCGCAGGTCGATACCGACCTTTTGCTGCACCACAGGCAGGTCATCGGTGAGAATGGTGACTTCGATGCCCGTCTTGTCGGTGAACGCCTTGATGTTGTCGCGGATAGCGAAGGACGGCGGCGTATTCTCGGACATGAAGACAAGCTTGGAGCCAGCGTATTGCTTCCACTTCGCATCATCTGAAGATGCGGCCTGCACCTTGTTGCGGGTGATGGTGGAACTCAGGCCCAGCGTCATTCCGCCAACGCCCAGCGCAGAGGCAGCACCGCCGCCAAGTTCAAGGAATTTGCGGCGGCTGACCCGCTGGTAAACTGCATTCTTCGGTATCGAAAACATCAGCGTTTTCTCCCATTGATTTTCATTGTTGTGTCGATCAAACAGGAGATGCGGCGGCGTTGCAGCGCCTCCGTATCTCGCGGAAAGTCTCAAGCTTCCGTGATCTGTGGTCCTCCTTTCTTGTGCCGTGTCAGCGGCATCGGATGAGTTGGGTCACGCGCCAGCGATGTGAGCCTTGATAAGGTTATTCACATCGCTGGCCTTCTCCATGAACACCATGTGGCCAGCCCCCTCGAGGACATGGACCTTGGCGCCCGGCAAGTTGGCGGCATGGGCGGAGGGGATGATCTGATCCTCCTTGCCCCAGATGACGAGCGCTGGCGGCAGCTTGCCCGCGAGTTGAGCAGCCGGCTGATCCTGCTGCTTGCGCCCGGCGAACAGCGATGCCGCGAGTTCCTTCAGAAGCGAATCGACACCATCCAGCCGCTTGTACTTCAACACGTCGTCAACCAACTGGCGGCTGACGAGGTTCTTGTCGGCGAACAACTGCTCAAGCACGGGTTTGAGGTCTTTCCGGCCTTGGGCTGCGACATAGTCATCGACATAAGAACCAATGTCGGGCCCGAGCCCCGCCGAGCAGATCAGCGTCAGCGACTTCACCTTCTCCGGATGATCCGCCGCCATCTGCATGGCGATGGCGCCCCCCATCGAATGGCCCGCGAGATGCGCCTTGCCGATGCCGAGCTTGTCCATGAAGGAGGCCAGCGCCGCGGTCATGGCCTTGAGGCTGGGCTTCTCCAGCTTCTTGGTGGACTGGCCATGGCCCGGCAGGTCCAGCGCATAGACGGTGGCGGCCTCACCGAGGGCGTCGATGTTGAACAGCCAGTTGTCAAGATCGCCGCCAAAGCCATGTATCAGGATGACGGTCTCATCGCCATCGCCGCGCTTGGCATAGCGCAGCGTACCGGCCGATGTCTCGGCGAACTCGAACTTCGGGCCCTGGTCTTCCTCGTCCTCCTCAGAGGATGGCGTCACATAGGCCGCGACGAAGGCGTCGATCTCGGCGTCCGGCACGGATGGATCGGCGATGACGCCGAGCAGCGTCTTCACCGGGTAGATGGTGTCGGGTTGGCCGACGCGCCTTCGCAGCACGCCGGCCTCATGCGCCTCGACCGATCCCGCGATCTTGTCGGTCTCGACCTCAAGGATCGCATCGCCGGGGTTGATCTTCGAGCCATCTTCCAGAAGCCAGCCCGTCACCTTTCCCTCTTTCATCGAGAGACCCCACTTGGGCATGACGATCGGCACGATACGGGTATCAGTCATAGTTCATTCCTCAATCTAAGCGTCAGGCGTCTCTCAGCGTCCCATCGACTTGTTCGCGGCCTTCACGATGGCGTCGGCCGAGGGGATGTACAGGTCTTCCAGCACCGGCGAGAACGGCACCGGCGTGTGCGGCGGCGTCACCATCTGGATCGGGCCCTTCAAGGCCTTGAAGCATTCCTGGCTCAGCATGGCGGAGACGTCGGCCGCGATCGAGCAGCGCGGGTTCGCCTCGTCCACGCAGACCACATGGCCGGTACGCTCGGCGGAATCGATCACCGTATCCCAGTCGATGGGCGACAGGGTGCGCAGATCAATCACCTCGCACTCCACGCCCTGCTTGGCCAGAGCTGCGGCGGCGTCCATCGCGCGGTGTACCATCATGCCATAGGTCACGATGGTGACGTGCTTGCCGTCGCGCACCACATTGGCCTCGCCGAACGGAATGGCGTAGGATTCCGCCGGAACGTCGGTCTCGAGGCCGTAGAGGTTCTTGTGTTCGCAGAAGATCACCGGATCATTGTCGCGGATCGACTGGATCAGAAGGCCCTTGGCGTCATAGGCGTTGGACGGGCACACCACCTTGAGACCCGGTATGTGCACGAAGAGCGGTGTGAGCATCTGGCTGTGCTGGGCGGCCGCACGGAAGCCCGCACCCACCATGGCGCGGATGACCACGGGTGTTTCGGCCTTGCCGCCGAACATATACTTGAACTTGGCGGCCTGGTTGAAGATCTGGTCGAAGCAGACGCCCATGAAGTCGAGGAACATCAGCTCCGCCACGGGGCGCATGCCGCAGGCCGCAGCGCCGATCGCCGCACCGATATAGGCCGACTCGGAGAGCGGCGTGTCGAGCAGCTTGCCGCGGTGCTTGGCATGAAGCCCCTTGGTGACGCCAAGGACGCCACCCCATGCATCTTCCTCACCTTCGCCGCCGGCGCCGCCGACGATGTCCTCACCCATCACGATCACTGACGGATCACGGGCCATTTCCTGGTCGAGCGCCTCGTTGATCGCCTGGCGCATGCTGATCTTGCGTGCCATGTGCTTATCTCTCCCTCAGATCAGTAGCTGACATAAACATCGGTGACGAGGTCGGCCGCCGTGGGCAGCGGCGCAGCCTTGGCGGAGGCCACGGCATCCTGGATCTGCTTCACCACCTCTCGGTCGATGGCGTCGAGCTCGCCACGGCTGATGACGCCCGCCTCGGTCACGCGCTGCACGAACATCTTGATGCAGTCCTTGTTGGCGCGGATGTCCTCGAGTTCACCCTTGGCACGGTAGGTCTGCTGGTCGCCCTCGAAGTGGCCGTACATGCGGATCATCTTGCACTCGAGAAGCGCCGGGCCGCCGCCCTCGCGCGCCCGCTTGATGATTTCGCCGGCTGCTTCATAGACCGCGAAGAAATCGAGGCCGTCGACGGTGACGCCGGGAAGGCCGAAGCCCGCCGCGCGGTCCACATAGGAATCGACCGCCACGGCGTAATCGCGCGACGTCGATTCGGCGTAGCCGTTGTTCTCGACCACGAAAATCGCCGGCAGGTTCCACACCGCCGCAAGGTTCAGGCTTTCGAGGAAGGTGCCCTGGTTCGAGGCGCCGTCTCCCACGAAGCAGATCGCCACCGCGCCATCGCCGCGGTACTTGGCGGCAAGGGCCGCACCGCACACCAATGGCGCTCCGGCACCGAGAATGCCGTTCGCCCCCATCATGCCCTTGGACAGGTCGGCGATGTGCATCGAGCCGCCCTTGCCCCGGCAGGAGCCCGTCACCTTGCCGTAGATTTCGGCCATCATGCCCTCAGGATCGACGCCCTTTGCGATGCAGTGCCCGTGGCCGCGGTGGGTCGAGGCGATCCGGTCCTTGTCCTCTAGGTGCATCATGATGCCGGTGCCCGAGGCTTCCTCGCCCGCATAAAGATGCACGAAGCCCGGGATGTCGCCCTTGGCGAAATCGGCATGCAGGCGTTCCTCGAACTCACGGATCGTCCGCATGGTACGGTACGCCTTCAGGAGCCCTGGCTTGTCCAGCGGGAATATCCCGGCGGTGCTGTTTGGAGCAGTCATATAAGTCCTCCCATGGTTTAAGGTCTGGTTTTTGGCGTGAGGCGCATCAGCCCGTGGCGCGAGGCATACTGCATGCAGCCGCTCACATTCACGGTCCTGAAGGCATTGGGGATGAGCTCGATCGACACATCGTCGTCACGCGTGAAGGAGAGTTCGCGCTCGCCGTCGAGCGCGATCGAGCCATCGGTGATCGAGGGCCGGTACTTCACGTTTGGCTGCATCGGCATATAGTCGCGGATGCCGATGCCGCGCATGTAGCCCGGTGCAATCGGCGTATCGAGCACGATGCTGGCTTCATCTTCGGGTGCGAGGCGCACATGCAGTCCGCCGGGATCAAGCCGTGTCACCGGCGTCAGGAGCCCGGCAATCGCCGACATGCCGATCACTTCCGGGTCAGCAAAGGTGACGAACAATTCGCGGAACGTCTCGGTGCGCCACAGCGCCCGGGCGCCGATGTAGCGCTCGGTGACGACCGCCACATCGACCAGGGCGATCTCCTCATGGCCGTTGACGCGGACGACGATTTCCTTGTTGGGCAGGAAGGCATGTTCCGGCGGCACCCTGCCCATCACTGCAAGGCCAACGGCAAGGCCCGTGATGGTCGGTTCGCGGTGCTCGGGGAATGCATTGTTGGTGCCCGTTGAGATGCCGGCGATCGGCACATCGCCGCAGGCCGTCACCACGGCGCGGTGGGTGCCATCGCCGCCCAGCACCACTATGGCGGAGACACCCTTCTCCTTCATCATGCGGGAGGCCTTGAGCGTGTCCTCAACCGTGCCGGAGATCTTGTAATCGAGATATTCGATCTCGGGGAAATGCTTCAGCCCCTGATTCACCGCCCGGTCGATGCCGCGGCGCACATGATGCCGAATGCCGCCATTCTCCGGCATCATGTAAACATGGTCTACCCCGCACGCCTTCACGCAGGACAGGACCCGCAACACGATGTTGGCGCGGTCGGTGATCTGCAGTGCCGTCGCATTGGCGATCACGCGGCGGATGTCACGCGCTGAAACTGGATTGGCGATGATGCCGATGGACTTTCCCATGTGAACCCATGTCTCTTGAAAAGCACTTGGCAGGATATTCGCAAGTTACGTGCCAACTGCGCACTGCAGCAGTTAAATGGCTGTTTTCGAGAAAAGACGCGCAACAGGATTTTTGTGCATCCGCGAAACGTCCCTACCGGGATATCTGATCTGTGGCGGCGTGTGCCACAGATGTGGCGCCACACCTGCCACATCACTGCGGCATGCGCGGCGGCAGCGTGACGCCGAGCTTACGCATGCGCCGGTGCAGCGTGGTGCGGTCTACCCCCAAGAGGCGCGCGGCGGCGGAAATGTTCCAGCCGGCGCGGCGCAGGTCCTCACGCAGGGCAGCGGCATGATGGCCCTCGCGCCCGGCGACTTCTTCGATGGCCGAACCCGCCTCGTTCGGCGAGCGGCGGAACACCTCATCCGGTAGATCATCGACCGCGATTTCCGGGTTGCTGGCCACAGCACAGGCAAAATCGATGACGTTGACGAGCTCCCGGATGTTCCCCGGCCAGGTGTGGGAGGCCAGAATACCGAGGGCATTGGCCGAGATGGCGCGCGGCGTGCCATCGGGGAAGGCGCGGCTTTCCAACAGCCGCGCGACGAGGGCAGCGAGGTCGCTGCGGTCACGCAGCGGCGGCAGCGTGATGACGGCGCCATTGAGCCGGAAATACAAATCTTCCCGGAAGGCCCCGCTCTTCACCATGGCGAGCAGATCGCGGTGGGTGGCGGCAATCACCCGCATATCGACCGCATGCGGCCGCGTACCGCCGATGGGCAGCACCTCGCGCTCGGCCAGCACCCGCAGCAGGCGTGTCTGGGAACTGAGCGGCATGTCGCCGATCTCGTCAAGAAACAGCGTTCCGCCATGCGCCTCGCGGATCAGCCCCTTCTTGCCCTTGGCCAGCGCCCCGGTGAAGGAACCGCTCTCATAGCCGAACAACTCGCTTTCGATCAGGCTGTCCGGCAGCGCCGCACAATTGACAGGAATGAAGGGGCCTGACGCCCGCACGCCGGACAGGTGAATGGCCTTGGCGAGAAACTCCTTGCCGGTGCCTGTTTCGCCATTCACCAGAATGCTCATGTTGGTGTTGAGCAGGCGGGAAATCTTGCGCAGGCTCCGCTGGATCGAGGGTTCCTCGCCCGCCACGGCCTTCAGGGCGGGCGGCAGCTTGCTGTCCTCCGGCGCAGGCGTGGGGGTCAGAACGCGAATGGTGGCGGGCGGCACCACCTGAATGAACAGGCTGCGGCCGGAGGCCGTGAGGCGCACGACATTGCGCTCGATGGCGTTGGGCGCCACGAAGCGTGTCAGGCCGTCGATCTCGCAGTCGAAGAAATCGGAAAAAAGCCGGCCGAGGCAGCGGGCGGCGTCCCGCCAGCCCACCTTGAGTTCCTGCGCCAGCAATTGCCGCCCCGACAGGTTGAACCCTACGATGCGGCCGGAGGAATCGAGTACCAGCACGCATTCAATGTCGACTTCCGCCAGCGCCTGGTTGGTCGTCAGCTTGACGATCCAGTTGCGCGAGCAGGAGCGGATGAGATTGGCCGTCTCGATCCGGTGGGCGAAGTTCCTGACGATCTGCAGGGCCAGAAACTGGCTGGATTTTTCGCGCGGCGAACGGAGCGCCGAAATGTCGAGGACGGCTGCGAGGTTTCCCGCCGGATCGAAGATCGGTGCCACGGTGCAGGTGAGCGGAATGTGGGTCGCGTCGAAATGGTCGCACTGGTGAACGGTAAGCGACTCGCCGGTGGCGATGCAGGTGCCCGTGCCGTTGGTGCCGGCGCGCGCCTCGTTCCAGTCCGCCCCGAGATAGAGCCCGGCCGACCGGAGATAGTCCGTTGTCGATTCATCCCCGATGTAATCGACTGTGATGCCCTGATGATCGGTGAGGAGAACCACATATCCAAGCCCCGTCACATGCCGGTACAGGGCCTCGACGCCGAAGCGCGCGGTGCGCAGCAACTCTTCCATCGCGTCGCGATGCTCGCGCAGGCGGCGGTCTTCGACGATCACGGCAGGGCGCATCACAGAGGGGTCCAGCCCATGATTTCCAACGCAGCGCCGCCAGGATTCGAGGATCAGAGGATCACGGTCCGTGGGGTCGCCTTCAGCGACACGGATGAGTTCGTTGATGTGATCGCTTTGCGCCGAAGAGATGGGCTTCCTCCTGATGTGGACAACACTATCGGTCCTTGAAAAAATCCATGTCAAGAACAAAGCTGTCTCCGGGGGCTTAGGGAACACCATCACCATAGACCTCGTTGCGGTGCACAATGGCATGTATTCTGCATCGCTTCGCCGGGATCGGACCCGTGCCCGCGCCAAGATGTTCGCAGTTGCAAAAGGGAGAACGACAGAAGATGAGCTGGCTTACGAAAAGCTACATGGGGCGCAAGGCCGTTTCAGGCGGGCGGGACGGCACGACACATCTGCTGAACAAGGCCGTGCAGGGTGAGTATCACTATGTCTATGGTCCCTATGCCAAGCCGGTTCTGTCGATCCGCCCTGGCGACACGGTGATCGCCGAGACGGAGGATGCCTTCGGCGGCGCCATCAGGACCGAGAAAGACCTCCCCTCGCAGAAGCTGCGCATGCCATTCGTCAACCCGCAGTGTGGCCCCATCGCGGTCGAAGGGGCGGAGCCGGGGGATGTCCTGTGCGTCCATATCAAGTCGATCCTGCCGCGCGGGCCGCAGCCGGTGGGCACCTCTGCCCTGATCCCGGAATTCGGCGGCCTCGTTTCCAACGGCCAGACGGCCATGCTGAACCCGCCCCTGCCGGAGCGGGTGATGAAATACGAGGTCACCGAAGCGGGCGTGAAGTTCAACGACCGCATCACCCTGCCCTATGAACCATTCATCGGTACGCTTGGCGTCTCGCCGCTGATCGAGGCGGTGCTGTCGCTGCAGCCAGACTACTGGGGCGGCAACATGGACCTGCCGGACGTGGCGCCGGGCGCCGTCGTCTATTTCCCCGTACTGCACAAGGATGCCTATCTCTATCTCGGCGATTGCCACGGGCGGCAGGGCGATGGCGAACTCTGCGGCGTGGCTGTCGAAATGCCATCGACGACGACCATCCAGGTCGACCTCATCAAGAACTGGCAGATCTCCTGGCCGCGGCTTGAGACGGAAGACTTCATCATGACAATCGGTTCGGCGCGCCCGATGGAGGACGCCGCCCGCATCGCCTATCGCGAGCTCACCCGCTGGCTTGCCTCCGATTATGGCTTCGACGAACTCGAAGCCTATTTCCTGCTGACGCAGGCCGGCCGCGTGCGCGTGGGCAACATGGTAGACCCCAAATACACGCTCGGGGCCTCCATCAGGAAATCCTACCTCGGACAATCAGCAAACACTCAGCAATAGGGAGACGGAAAATGGATCTCGGTTTGAAGGGCTTGAACGTACTGGTCACCGGCGGCACCAAGGGCATCGGGCGGCGCGCTGCCGACATGTTCGCCGACGAAGGCGCCAATGTCTCGGTCTGCGCGCGCGATGAAGGAACGGTGAACAGCACGGTCGCATCGCTCAAGGGCAAAGGCGTGAAGGCCTTCGGGCAAGCCATTGACGTGGGCAACAAAGCCGCCCTCGAAGGCTGGGTGAAGGCAAGCGCCGAGGCGCTGGGCGGCATCGACATCCTCGTCGCCAATGTGTCGGCGCTCGCTGCGGCGGAAGACACCGAAGCCTCGTGGCAGGCCCAGTTCGACATCGACATGATGCACACGGTTCGCGCCGTCAATGCCTCGCTTCCCTATCTCGAAACATCCAAGTGGCCGTCGATCGTCATCGTCTCGTCGGTGTCGGGCCGAGAGATCGACTTCACCTCGCCCGCCTATGGTGCGTTCAAGGCGGCACTCATTCACTACGCGCACGGCCTTGCCCACAAGCTGGCCCCGAAGCTGATCCGCGTGAACTCCGTCTCGCCCGGCAACGTGTATTTCAAGGATGGCATCTGGCACTATATCGAGAAGAACCTGCCTGACCTGTTCCAGCAGGCCCTCGCCCTCAACCCGACGGGGCGCATGGCCACGGCGGAGGAAATCGGCAAGGGTATCGTGTTCCTCGCCAGCCCCGCCTCGAGCTTCACCATGGGCACCAATCTGGTGATCGACGGGGCGCTCACCAAGGGCGTGCAACTCTGAGTCAGGGGAGGCGGCCATGACGGCTGGCAGACACATCGTGCTTCCGGGCGGCGCAACCCTCAACGCCATCGAGGCGGGACGCGGGGCGCCGCTCATCATGATACCCGGCTGGTCGCAGTCGGCGGCCGAGTTCGGCCGCAACATCGACGATCTGGCGAAATCGCGGCGGGTCATCGCGCTCGACATGCGCAGTCATGGCGACAGTCCCAATGCGGCCGGAGGCCATCGCATCCAGCGGCTGGCCAAGGACCTGAGGGAGGCAATCGATGTTCTGGGCCTCGACCAGGTGGATGTGCTCGGACACTCCATGGGCAGTTCGATCATCTGGAGCTATCTCGACCTGTTCGGCGAGGAGCGGCTGCGGCGGCTGGTCATCGTCGACCAGGCGCCGATGGTGGCCGCCCTTCCCGGTTGGGACGACGCGACAAAGAAGAAGTACGGCTGCCTGCTGCCGGACGTGCAGTCGGTTGCCGGTTTCGCGGACGTGGTGCGCGCCACCGCAACGGTGGATGGCACCATGGGCATCCTCAAGGGCATGTTCACCGGCGCCCTGCCGGAGGCGGACCTGCGCTGGATCGCTGCCGAGAACCTGAAGATGCCGCGTGAGGCGGCCGCCGAACTGCTGTTCGATCATTGCCTCAACGACTGGCGGGACGTCATCATGGCGAGCCGCCTTCCCACACTGGTGATCGGCGGCCGCAAGAGCATCTTCAGCGCTGAATCGCAGGAGTGGATCGCCGCGGTGAACCCGAATGCCACAGCATCCATCTATGAGGAGCATGAAGGCGGCGGGCACTTCATGTTCTTTGAAAACCCCCGCCGCTTCAACGCCGAGGTATCGGCATTCCTGTCAGCTTGAGAGACGCGGAAAGATCGGAGAACACATGGCGCTCAAACGCATGATCGTCGAAATCGGCATGGGAACGGACCTGACCGGGGCCGATTACACCAAGGCTGCGATCCGGGCGCTGAAGGATGCGCTCTGGCACAACTCACTCACCATCGCCAATGCCGTCGGGCAGTCGCCGCATGACATGCATGTGAAGGTGCTGGTCGGCGTGCCCAAGCCCGAACTGGTTGACAAGGCGGCAGTCGCCGCAACACTCCCCTATGGCAAGTCCAGCGTCGAAGTCGTCGAGGGTGGCCTCGAGATCATGAATGACGAAGGCACCAACCTCACCCTGATGGCCAATGCCGCAGCGATCGTCTACCTCGATATTCCGGAGAAAAAGTGATGGCCCTGAAACGCATCATTCTTGAGATGGGCCACGGCAACGACATGCATGGCGGCGATTACACCAAGGCGGCCCTTCGCGCCGTGCAGGACTGCATCCACCACTCGTCCCTTCCGTTCCTGCGAACGCTCGGCGTTGAGCCGAAGACCATGCAGATCGAAGTGACGATCGGCGTGCAGCAACCCGACAAGGTGGACACGGCCGCCGTCGCCGCCAGCCTGCCGCATGGCCAGGTGACGGTGAAGGTGGTGAAGGGCGGACTCGACATTCCCGACGAGGAACGCGGCGGCGTCTCGGTCATCGCCATGGCGGGCGTTGCCGTGAGGCTCGACCTCGAGACGCATCTGGGCCGAAGCTGAAGGCCTCTGAGGCGCGCAACACCGGGAGGTCCGGCCGCGCCACAGTGGCCGATTCTCTTGTCTGGCAGGACCGACAACGCCCGCCGGGCCCTTTTGCGGGGATCGGAAGGGCTGTAAGAGGCGGGGCAGCAGGCAAGGCCTCTCACCGGGTCAGGAAGACCCGGCCGGGACGCCACGCTGCCCATCTCTGGAGGCCCGTTTGACACCTGAAATCCTGATCCCCGGCGAAGCAACGCTGCAGCAACTCGAACGGATCTACCGCGAGGAACGGCCGGTCCTGCTGGACAGGCGGGCACGGCCGGGCGTCGATGCCGCCGCTGCCGCCATCGCCGCCGCGGCCGCCGGCGACCTCCCGGTCTATGGCGTCAACACAGGTTTCGGCAAGCTGGCCAGCCTGCGCATTCCGCCCGAGGATACGGCCCTCCTGCAGCGCAACCTGATCCTGTCGCATTGCTGTGGTGTCGGCGCGCCAATTCCAAGGCCTCACGGGCGGCTCTTGATGGTTCTGAAACTGCTCGGCATCGGGCGTGGCGCATCCGGCGTGCGCTGGGAACTGGTCGAACTGATGGAGCAGATGCTGGCACGCGGCGTCACGCCCGTCATTCCGTCACAGGGATCGGTCGGCGCCTCGGGCGATCTCGCGCCGCTGTCGCACATGACAGCGGTGCTGATCGGCCACGGAGAAGCCGAATACGAAGGCCGTGTCATGCCGGGGGCGGCGGCGCTCGCGGCGGCGGGGCTTTCGCCCATCGCACTCGGCCCCAAGGAAGGCCTCGCCTTCATCAACGGCACACAATTCTCCACGGCCTTCGCGCTGGCCGGCCTGTTCGATGGCTGGAATGCGGCGCAATCGGCACTGGTGGTCTCGGCCCTCTCGACCGATGCCATCATGGGTTCGACCGCACCGCTCACACCCGAAATCCACGCCCTGCGCGGCCATGCCGGACAGATCGAGGCAGCCACCTTCATGCGCGCCCTGCTGGCGGGGTCAGAGATCCGCGAAAGCCACATCTCGGGTGATCAGCGCGTTCAGGACCCCTACTGCATCCGCTGCCAGCCGCAGGTAACAGGTGCCGCCATGGATGTGCTGCGCCAGGCGGCGCGTACTCTGGAGATCGAAGCCAACGCCGCAACAGACAATCCGCTCGTGCTCACCAGCAGCGGGGAGATCGTCTCCGGCGGCAACTTCCATGCCGAACCCGTGGGCTTCGCGGCCGACATGATCGCGCTGGCGCTGGCCGAGATCGGCGCCATTTCCCAGCGCCGCGTGGCGCTGATGGTGGACCCTGCCCTGTCCTTCAACCTTCCGCCTTTCCTGACGCCGCGCCCCGGCCTGAACTCCGGCCTGATGATCGCCGAAGTGACGACGGCCGCCCTGATGAGCGAGAACAAGCACATCGCCATGCCATGCGTCACCGATTCAACCCCGACCTCCGCAAACCAGGAAGACCATGTCAGCATGGCCGCGCATGGCGCGGTGCGGCTTGGCCGGATGGTCGAAAACCTGAATGTCATACTGGGCGTCGAAGCCATGTGCGCGGCGCAGGGGGTTGCGTTCCGTGCCCCACTGGCCACCAGCAGGCCGCTGCAGGCGGTGATCGGCCGGCTGCGCCGCGATGTCGCCGCCATGGAGGATGACCGCTACATGGCGCATGACCTGCGCCGTGCCGCCAATCTCATCGGCATGGGTGATTTATCCCGCGCTTCGGGTCTACCCCTCCCGCCGCTTTCGGGCTGACAGGCGCGAGGCCTGTCGGCGGCCTCGCAGCAGCTCAGAGCTTCAGCTTGGCGGTGGCGCGGAGCATGCCGAACTGATAGTCGGCCGAACCGCGGGCATTTGACTCATCGATGATGTCCGGGATCGTGCCGCTGGGATCGGCATCCCACGACGCACTGCCTAGGTCCACGAACAGGTATTCGAGCCCGAAACTCACATTGCTGATACCATATTCCGTACCGATGCCCGCCGCCCAGCCCCAGTTCATGGCGTCGGTGGAGCCTTTCCACTTGGCATATTCACCGTTTGCGATGTCGATGGCCTTGACCGACGCCTTGGCCTCCATGTCGCCCCCGGCGAGACCTGCCGTGCCATAGACGAGCAGGCCGCCCAGCGTATAGCCGAGCCGGCCACGCAGCGTCCCAAGCCAGGTGGCGTTGAAGCTGGTGCCCTTCACCACCTCATAGGCATCCGTTTCACGCAGCTGCGAGCGCGCCTCGCTGAAGCCCAGATAGGTGAGGTCAGCCTCGGCGCCGAAGATGAAGCCGCCAGCCTGCAGGTTGTATCCAATCAGGCCGCCGCCAATGAGGCTGGTCTGATCGTCCTCGATCCGGCTTGCAAGTTCATCGTAGCGCTGCCCCTCCAAGGCCACCGCACTACCGACGCTGGACGCATTGGACGCGAAACCCGCATTCACCCCGAAATAGGCTCCCGACCAGTCAAACCCCAGCCCCGGCAATTCCGAAGCCTGAGCCGCTGAACCGAGCAAGGCGAGGCTCAGCGGCGCTGCGCACAGAGAAAAGAATTTCACGGCAACCCACCCGGATGAACGACACACCAGTGGAAACTAGCCGCAAGTGATTTCGGAACTGTTGAGATTCCGCCCGCGTTCCTTATGCTTAACGCCAAGTTGACGGGCTCTTTTCAATCGGTGAACTCCAGCAGCAGATCCTTGGCCTCGACCTGTGAGCCCGGGTTGACGTGGATTGCCTTGATGGTGGCGGCGCGCTCGGCCCGCAGGCCCATTTCCATCTTCATCGCCTCGATGGTGAACAGGAGATCTCCCGCTGCGATCTTCTGTCCGGCGCTCACAGCAACGGCTGCGATGGCGCCCGGCATGGGTGCGCCGACATGGGCAGTGTTGCCGTCCTCCGCCTTGGCGCGCACCGGGGCCTTGGCCTTCGCCGCGCGGTTCGGAACCCGGATGACGCGCGGCTGGCCGTTCAGTTCGAAGAACACCTTGACGTCGCCTTCCTCCGTCGTTTCGCCGACGGCCTGCAGGCGGATTTCCAGTGTCTTGCCGGGGTCGATCTCAACCGAAATCTCCTCGCCCGCCTGCATGCCGTAGAAGAACACCGGCGTGGGCAGGGTCCGGACCGGGCCATAGATGCGGTGGCGGCCCATGTAGTCGAGGAAGACCTTGGGATACATCAGGTAGCCGTTGAGGTCCTCATCATCGATGCTACGCCCGTTCAGGTCTTTCGATAGCCGGAGGCGGGTCTCCTCAAGGTCGACGGGAGGCAGCAGCGAACCCGGGCGGACGGCGATGGGCGCCTCACCCTTCAGGACCTTCTTCTGCAGCTCCAGAGGCCAGCCGCCGGGCGGCTGGCCGAGATTGCCCCGCAGCATGTCGATGACGGAGTCAGGAAAGGCAACCTCCACATCCGGGTCCTCGACCTGCTGGCGCGTCAGGCCCTGCGCCACCATCATCAGCGCCATATCGCCCACGACCTTGGAGGATGGCGTGACCTTGACGATGTCGCCGAACATCCGGTTGGCCTCGGCATAGGCTTCAGCCACCTCGTGCCAGCGCGCTTCAAGGCCCATGCTGCGGGCCTGGGCCTTGAGGTTGGTGAACTGGCCACCCGGCATCTCGTGTAGATAGACTTCCGAAGCGGGCGCCTCGAGGCCACTCTCGAAGGCAGCATATTGGTGGCGCACCCCCTCCCAATAGTTCGAGATCGCGCGGATCGCGGCCGGATCAATCCCCGTGTCGCGCCCGGTATGGGCAAGCGCCTCCACAATGGCACCAAGGCAGGGCTGCGATGTGCCGCCTGAAAAAGCGTCCATCGCCGCGTCAACCGCATCAGCACCGGCTTCGGCGGCAGCGAGGATGCTCGCCCCGGCAATGCCGCTCGTGTCATGGGTGTGGAAGTGGATGGGCATTCCCACCTCTTCCTTCAGTGTGCGGACGAGGCGGTGCGCGGCTGCTGGTTTCATCAGGCCAGCCATATCCTTCAGGCCCAGCACATGGGCGCCCGCGGCCTTCAGGTCCTTCGCCATGCCGACATAGTATTTGAGATCGTATTTGGCGCGGTCCGGGTCGAGGATGTCGCCGGTGTAGCAGATGGCCGCCTCGCAGACGCGCCCGGCCTCCACCACCGCATCCATGGCAACGCGCATGTTTTCAACCCAGTTGAGGCTGTCGAACACCCGGAACACGTCGATGCCGCTGGCGGCGGCCTGGTGGACGAAGGCCTTCACCACATTGTCCGGATAGGTCGTGTAGCCAACGCCATTGGCGCCGCGCAGCAGCATCTGCAGCATCAGGTTCGGCATCCGGGCGCGCAGGTCACGCAGGCGCTGCCAGGGACATTCCTTCAGGAAGCGGTAGGCCACGTCGAAGGTGGCCCCGCCCCAGCATTCAACACTGAACAGCTGCGGAAGATTGGCGGCATAGGCCGGCGCCACGCGGATCATGTCGATCGAGCGCATGCGGGTTGCCAGCAGCGACTGGTGGCCGTCGCGCATCGTTGTGTCGGTGAGAAGCAGCCGCTTCTCCGCCAGCATCCATGCTGCCACGGCTTCGGGCCCCTTCGCCAGCAGCAGGTCGCGCGTGCCGGGCTGGGGCGCGCCATGGAGCTTCGGCAACACGAGCTCACGGGCAACAGCCCTCGGCCGGGCGCGGCCCGCCGTCTCCGGATGTCCATTGACAGAGATGTCGGCAATGTATGTCAGGATCTTCGTCGCCCGGTCGCGGCGCTTGCGGAAGTCGAACAGCTCCGGCGTCGTGTCGATGAATTTCGTGGTGCAGCTGTTGTCGAGGAAGCGCGGATGCTTCAGCAGGTTCTCGACAAAGGCGATGTTGGTGGCAACACCGCGCACCCGGAACTCGGACAGGGCGCGGCTCATGCGGGCAATGGCCTGTTCCGGCGTCTGCGCCCAGGCGGTGACCTTGACCAGAAGTGAGTCATAGTAGCGGGTGATGACCGCCCCCGCATAGGCCGTGCCGCCATCGAGGCGGATGCCCATGCCGGTCGCCGAGCGATAGGCGGTGATGCGGCCATAATCGGGGATGAAATTGTTCTGAGGATCTTCCGTGGTGACACGGCACTGCAGCGCGTGGCCGTAGAGGCGCACATCCTCCTGGCGAGCCACGCCGGTTGCCTCGGCCAGGGTATGGCCTTCCGCAATCAGGATCTGGGCGCGCACGATATCGATGCCGGTGACCTGCTCGGTGACCGTGTGCTCCACCTGCACACGCGGGTTCACCTCGATGAAGTAGAAGTGCCCCGTATCCATGTCCATCAGGAACTCGACGGTGCCTGCGCATTCATAGCCAACATGGGCGCAGATGCGGCGGCCGAGTTCGCAGATCTCGGCACGCTGCGCGGGCGTGAGATAGGGTGCGGGGGCACGCTCCACCACCTTCTGGTTCCGCCGCTGCACGGTGCAATCGCGCTCGAACAGGTGATAGATCGCGCCAAATCTGTCGCCGAGGATCTGAACTTCCACATGGCGGGCGCGCAGGATCATCTTTTCGAGATATCCTTCGCCATTGCCGAAGGCGGAATGCGCTTCGCGCCTGCCTTCGAGAACCTTGGCCTCAAGTTCCTCAGGCCCGTGAATGGGCCGCATGCCGCGGCCGCCACCGCCCCAGCTGGCCTTCAGCATCAGCGGATAGCCAATCGCCTCGGCCTCCGCTGCGATCGCCGCCATGTCATCGCCCAGAACCTCCGTGGCGGGGATGACGGGAACACCCGCCGCCATCGCCACGCGCCGCGCACTCGCCTTGTCGCCCAACGCCCGCATCGTCGCGGCTCTGGGGCCAATGAAGGCGATGCCTGCCGCCTCGCAGGCATCGACGAAACCGGGATTCTCCGACAGGAGGCCGTAGCCCGGATGGATCGCGTCCGCCCCGCAGGCCCTGGCGACCCGGATGATCTCGGGGATCGACAGATAGGCCGCGACCGGCCCCATGCCTTCGCCGATCAGATAGGCCTCATCCGCCTTGAAGCGGTGCAAGGACAGCTTGTCCTCCCCGGCATAGACGGCCACCGTCTTCTTGCCCAGTTCGGTTGCGGCGCGCATCACGCGGATGGCGATCTCGCCGCGGTTGGCGATGAGGATCTTCCGGAAAGAATTCATGAGGCCTGATGTTTCCTCTGTTCGCAGTCCCGGGAAACGGGAAGCAACCTGCGGTGGTTCCGGCATGGTGCCTCCGTGGAGCCTTGATGTCCATACAGACACCCCGCGCCATGAGGCCGGCCGCCAAAAGAATGCCCCGCCTCCGGCGTGGAGACGGGGCCAGTCACAGGGAACGCGGCGGATCAGTTCTTGATGATCATTTCCTCGGGGCCGAATGGGAAGTTCGTGATGTTCTCGGCACCCGTGTCGGTCACGATGAAGATATCATGCTCGCGGTAGCCACCAGCACCCGGCTGGCCTTCGGGGATCATGATCATGGGTTCCATCGAAACGACCATGCCGGGCTTGAGTTCAGTGTGGATGTCCTCTCGCAGTTCAACACCTGCCTCGCGGCCGTAGTAGTGGCTCAGCACACCGAAGCTGTGGCCATAACCGAAGGAGCGGTACTTGAGCAGCCCCCAGCCGCGGTACATCTCGTTGAGCTCCGCGGCGATGTCCGAGCACTTCGCACCGGGCTTGATCAGCGTCGCGCCAACGCGGTGAACCTCGCAGTTCTTTTCCCACAGGTCGAGGTGGCTCTTCGAGGCGTAGTCACAGAACAGCGTGCGTTCAAGCGCCGTGTAGTAACCGAAGATCATCGGGAAGGTGTTGAGTGACAGGATGTCACCCGACTGGACGACGCGGTTGGTGACGGGGTTATGGGCGCCGTCGGTATTGATGCCCGACTGGAACCACGTCCAGGTGTCCATCAGCTCGACGAAGGGGAAGCCCTTGGCGATTTCGCGGATCATGGCATTGGTGGAGGCAATCGCCACCTCATGTTCCGGCACACCGGCCTTCACCGCGGCCATCACGGCGCGGCCGCCGACGTTGCAGATGCGCGCGCCTTCGCGGATGAGCTTGTGCTCTTCGGCCGACTTGATGGAGCGCATCCACATCGCGTCCTGCGCGATGTCGACGAGTTCGACGCCCGGCAGCGCGGCTTCGATCTGCTTGCGGTAATCAACCGAGATATGGTCGAATTCGACACCGATCCGCTTCACGCCCTTGGTGAGTTGCTGGACGGCGCGGAAGAAATTGTCTTTGCGCCAGTCGGTGTAGGTCACGTTGTCGCCGAAGCTGCGACGCCACGGCTGGCCGCCATCGATCGCGGCGGTGATGGTCGTGGCCTCGCTCGCGGTGATGACCATGCCATACTTGCGGCCGAAATAGCAGTAGAGGAAGCCGGAGTAGTAGCAGATGTTGTGGTAGGATGTGAAAAGCGCCGCATCGATCCGGTTCTTTTCCATATGCGCGCGCAGGTCGTTCTGGCGGCGGCTCATCTCCGCGTCGGAGAAGGGCGACCAGTCCTTGCTGCCATTGTGCCACTTCACCACGTGAAGCATGTCGTCCGTCATGGATGTTCTCCCATTGTCAGAATAAATCTGTGTGGCGGCCTCGCCTATGCCGCCTTCGGCTGGCGGCCCCGGGCCGGAATTGCGAATTCATCGCGCAGCGCCTTCACGATTCCCGTGGTGCAGACATCGAGCAGGATGTCGCCCTTCTCGCGCGAGGCATGCCGGGGCGAGGAGAGCGTGCCGCTGGCGGGTGTCCACTCCGGCTTCACCGGATAGACATCGTAGGGCGGAAAGGTTGCCGGCGCATGGTCCACGGCGCGCTCGAGCGCCACGAGATGGGGATGCAGTGCCAGCATCAGCGAGGTTTCGAGAACGCCGCCATGCTCCACTGCCCATCCGGGGAACCCATCGGGATAGAGACGGGCAATCGCCTCTTCGGTGACGAAATCCCAGTAGGACAGCACCACCACCTTCATGTCGGAAATGCCGTCCCACTTCAGTTCGCGCAGCGCCAGGTCGACGGCTTCCGTGATGAACCACGAGTTTTCGTAGTGACCGTTGACGATGGCGAACTGGCGGCTGCCGTGGCGGGCGAATTCCTTCAGCACGTCACGCAGCGCATGAACCAGTGTGGAGCCTTCGAGGCTGATCGTGCCGGGCATGTGATTGCCGCCGCCGCATTTCTGCTGCGACTTGTAACCGTAACAGAACGCCGGGGCGACGAGGCCGCCCACTTCGAGGGCAACGCGCCGGGAAAATTCCGTCGGCAGCAGCACATCGACATGCAGCGGCATGTGATGGCCGTGCTGCTCCATCGAACCAAGAGGAATCAGGATCGGCGATTTTGCATCCTTGACGCGAGCCAGGTAATCGGGCCACGCAAGTTCAGCGGCGAAAGGGCTTTCAGTTGACATGGTGCCTCACTCGGTTTGCTCGGACGGGAGAAGCTAAGCGCGCTTGCATTCATCTGTGAAATTCATTTATGTTATCCCGGCATAAGGATTTCAAATGAACGCCTGACATGGCCCTCATCAACCTTCCCACGGATGTGCTGCGCACCTTTCTTGCGGTGATCGACCTGGAAAGCTTCACCAAGGCAGGCCAGGTTCTGGGGCGGACGCAGCCGGCCGTCAGCCTGCAAATCCACAAGCTGGAGGATCTGGTCGGCCACCGGCTGATCGACACCAGCGGCCGCGGCATCGCCCTCACTCATGAAGGCGAAATGCTGGCGCGCTATGCCCGCCAACTGCTGGCGATGAATGACGAGATCGTGGCGCGTATCCAGAAGCGTGACACAGGCGGAAGCCTGCGGGTGGGCCTGCCCACCGACTATGCCGTGTCATTCTTCCAGAAGGCGCTCTCGTCCTTTGCGCGCCTCAACCCCGATGTCGAAATGTCGATCCACTGCGACATCAGCGACATGCTGCTGAAAACATTCGCGGCGGATGAACTGGACCTCGCCATCGCCATGTTCGACGATACCCCGGCGCCCGGCCTCATCTATTCCTGGGCGGAGAAGCCGATCTGGGCCACCGCGGTTGATTCCGATGCTGACCGGCGCGACCCGGTGCCCCTCGCCGCACACCCCGAAGGCTGCCACTACCGGCGGCGCATGACGAAATCGCTGGACCAGGTCGGCCGGAACTGGCGGATCGTCTATTCCAGCCCCGGAATCAACGGCCTGCAACAGGCCGTACAGTCCGGCCTCGCGGTCACCGCCCTGACCCGCAGGACGCTGCTCCGCGGCATGCGGCCGCTCACCGAAAAGGACGGGTTCCCCGCCCTGTCGGACATCCATGTCGGCTTGCACTTCAAGAACACCGGGGCCTCGACGGCCGCCCTCCTGCTCGTAAACTACGTCATGCAAGCCCTTCATGATTCAGGACAAACCGACTTCATCCGGCTGCAGCGCATGGCGGCGGCCACCAGCGCCATAAGCAAAACTCATCAACCTATTTAAAGGATCAATTTTCCAGAGACTGGCCACTGTGTTTTCATAACATCACGCGGGAACCATGACATAGAAACCCAGCACCCGCTACCCGGAGGAAATCCATGGAAGACAACGGATTGAAGAGCTTACGCCGCCGCAGTGTGCTGAAGATGGGCCTCGCGGCCTCGGCCCTGTCGATGCCCTATGTCAACAGGGCCTGGGCCAATACCGTCGAGCTTAACATGCTGGCCTGGTACGGCCACGGCGAGCCCGACGTGGTGGGCGAGTTCGAACAGGCCAACAACGTCAAGTTCAAGCCCAAGTATTACGCCGGTGGCGACAACATGCTGGCCCTGATCGCCCAGTCCCCGCCCGGCACCTATGACGTGATCCTGTCGGATGCGGAGTTCGTGCAGCAGTTGAACGATGCCGGCTACATCGACGAACTGAACCCCGCCGACTACCCCTTCGACGATTTCCTCTATGATGAGTGGAAACAGTTCCCCGGCCACTGGAAGGACGGCAAGCTTTATTCGGTGATGGTGCGCTTCGGCCACCTCGGGGTGTCTTACAACACCAAGGCCATCTCCGCCGAAGAAGCGGCCAGCTACAAATGCTTCTGGAAGCCCGAAATCGCCGGCAAGCTTGGCCACTTCGACTGGCACCTGCCGAACCTGGGCCAGCTCAGCCTGTACAATGGCAACACCCTGCCCTTCAACATCGATGCTGCCGCCTGGGCACAGGTTCAGGAGACGGCCAAGACGCTGCGGCCGCAGGTCGGCGGCTTCTTCGATTACGGTGGCACCTTCAACTCGCTCAAGAACGGTGAAATGCTGGCCATGGCAGGCATCGGCGACTGGATCACGGGCGTTCTGCAGAAGGACGGCGCCGACGTTGCCTCGGTTGTTCCGAAGGAAGGCGGCATTCAGTTCACCGAGTCCTGGTCGATCGGCAAGGGCACGCAAAAGGCTGACATGGCGAAGAAGTTCATCCAGTACATGATGACGCCTCCCGGCCAGGTGCATTCGGCCACCATGCTGGCATACCCGGCCTTCTGCGTGACGAAGGGCGGCCGCGCGCTCCTGAACGAAAAGGACCCCAAGGAAGCCCAGCGCACCGGCCAGATCGACGGCGTTCCGAACGACCCGGTCGTGCTGATCAAGGAAGGCCGCATCAAGTACCGTGGCCTGCCGGTGCAGCAGAGCCTCGAGGAGTGGAACGACTTCTGGTCCGAGTACAAGGGCGCCTGAGCCCGGCATCCAACGGGCCCCCGGATCACAGTGTTTCGGGGGCCCTCTTTATATCTGCCGCGGAGTGTTCCTTAATCCGGCGGCGCGCGGTTCTGGGAGGGATTCGCAATGGGTGCAGGTCGCAGAATTGATCCATACACCATCGTCTGGCGGCTGCCGCTTCTGATCTGGCAGTTCCTGTTCTTCGTCGTGCCGCTCGGGTTCATGTTCGTCATGAGCTTCTGGCTGGTGCGCAACTACCGCATGGTGCCGGACATCTCCTTCGCCAACTGGGAGAGGATCCTCACCTGGGACATTTTCTGGAAGGCCTATGGCTTCACGCTCGCGCTGGCCATCGCCTCCACCATTATCACCTCCCTGCTGGCCTTTCCCGCCGCCTACGGCCTCTCCTTCAAGGTCAGCGAAACAACAAGGCGGTGGGCCATCTTCCTCCTCATCATTCCCTTTTTCACCAGCTATCTGGTGCGCATTTATGCCTGGCAGGTGGTGTTGGGCGGAAATGGCGTGATCAACGCCATGCTGGGCTCCATCGGCATAGCGCCCCTCACCATGCTGAACACGCCCTTTGGCACCCTCATCGGCTATCTGACGCTCACCCTGCCGCTGATTGTGATCCTGCAGACCATCTCGCTCTCGAGCATCGACAAGACGCTGGTCGAGGCCGCACACAACCTCGGCTGCGGCCGGTTCCGCACGATCTACGCCGTGATCCTGCCCGCCGCCAAGGTGGGCCTGATCGTGGCGGCGCTGTTCTGCTTCATCCTGTCCTTTGGTGACTTCGTGAGCCCGTATTATCTCGGCGGTTCCAAACCGCCGACGCTGTCGATCATGATCATCGACTCGACCAAGTCCGGGCAACAATGGCCACGCGCCGCGGTGATCGCGGTGATGATGATCCTCACCCTGCTTGCCGTCGCATTCGCCGCCATCAGCACAGCTTACAGGAGGCGCGGATGAACGCGGACCGGGCCATCAAGCTTTCGCTCATCGTCTATATCGTGCTGATCTTCGTGTTCATCTTCACGCCGATCCTCGCAAGCCTGACATTCTCGTTCAACTCGGACCGCTTTCCGAGCCTGCCGCTCGGCTCCTTCACCTTCCAGTGGTACGAGACGATCCTCAGCCGGCCGGAGGTTCTGGAAGCCGCGCGCACCAGCCTGATCGTCGCCGTGTGCACGTCGATCCTCTCGACATTCATCGGGTTCTGCACCGCCTATACCGACTTCCGCTTCAACTTCTTCGGCAAGAGCGCCTACCTCGCGCTGGCGCTGCTGCCGCCCACTATCCCGCTGATCATCATGGCGCTCGCCATGCTCTCATGGCTGGCGCAGATCGGCCTGTCGGGCAAGGTGGTGTCGATCATCATTTCCCACACGGTGCTGGCCGCCCCCTTTGCAATGGCGGTAATCCGCCTGCGCCTCAACGACATGGACCCGAGCCTCGAAGCGGCCTCATGGAACCTCGGCGCATCCGAGTGGCGGGCGATGTGGGAGGTCGTCATTCCATTTGCGAAGCCGGCCATCATCGCCTCGCTCTGCCTCACCGCCGCCGTCTCCTTCGACGAGTTCGCCGTCGCGTGGTTCGTCTCCGGCCTCAACAAGACGATCCCCGTCGTCGTGCTCGAAATCCTGCAGGGCAACGTCGACCCGCAGATCAACGCGATCGGCACCTTCGTGTTCTTCGTGTCCATGACCCTCATCATCATCGCCCAGGCCCTGCTGATGTCGCAGAGCCGCAAGAAGGACGTCGCCTCATGACAAAACCACTGGTTGTTTTTGACCGCGTCGAGAAGCGTTTTGCGGACTTCGTTGCGGTGAAGCCCACCAGCTTCGAAATCGGTGCTGGCGAGTTTCTGGCCATCATGGGGCCTTCGGGCTGCGGCAAGACAACGACGCTGCGCATGCTGGCCGGACTCGAGGCGCCAACCGCCGGCGAGATCCGCTTTGAAGGCAGGGTCATGAATGATGTGAAGCCGCATGAGCGCGACACGCCCATGGTCTGGCAGTCTCTGGCGCTCTTCCCCTTCCTGAACGCCCGCGAAAATGTGGAGTTCGGCCTCAAGATGCGCGGTGTTCCTTCCGCCGAGCGCCGCAGGCGGGCGCTCGACTGGCTGGATCGCCTCGGCATCGGCCAATTCGCGGAACGCAATGTGGCGAAACTCTCGGGCGGCCAGCGCCAGCGCGTTGCCCTGGCGCGCTCGCTGGTCACGGAACCGAAGATTCTGCTGCTCGACGAGCCGCTCTCGGCCCTCGATGCGCATCTCGTCATCCGCATGCAGAGCGTGCTCACCAAGCTGCAGAAGGAACTCGGCATCACCTTCGTCTATGTCACGCACAGCCAGTCCGAGGCCTTCGCCATGGCGGACCGCGTGATCATCATGGCGCAGGGCGAAATCGCCCAGATCGGCAAGGCCAAGGATATCTACCGCAGCCCGTCGAACAAATTCGTGGCCGAGTTCGTGGGCCGCAACAACATCTTCGAAGGCAAGGTGACCGCAGCCTCGGCGGACACCGTCAAGGTCGCCACGCCGGTCGGGGAATTCACGGTTCCCCGCCCGGCCCGCCCCTGCAACCCGGGCGATCCGATGAGCTTCGTGGTCGCCGCTGACCTGGTCCAGATCTCGAGTGAGCGCCCCGCCGCCGAAAACATCGTTGAATGCCAGATCATCTCGGAGCAGTTCATGGGAACAACGGTGACGCTGTTCCTCGAAGCACCGGGCGGTGCCGAGCTTAAGGTTCAGATCGGCCAGCGCGAACTCGAACAGATCGACCTGAAGGGTGGATCACGCCTGTTTGCCAGCTGGCCTTCGACCCGCGCCCATGTTCTGAACCAGGTCTGACGCCGAGCGCCCCGGCTGCGGCTTCATCTCAAAGCTGCAGCCGCAGACGGTCAAGGCAGTTCCGGCAAAGCTGCTCGGCGCGTTCAGCACTTCCGGCGTCCGTGTAGCAGCGCAGTTCCGGCGCATTGCCCGACAGGCGCAGGTGTATGATGTCGCCGGACTCGAAGAGGAAGCGCACGCCATCGGTACGGTCGATGGTAACCGGGCCGGCCGCTTCGCCGGTCAGCTCAACGGCTACAGCTTGCGGATCCGCAGCCGCCCGCTCCAGCAGGTGCCGGCAGCGCCCGACATCGATGTTCTGCAGGCGGTCACTGAATGTATGCCGGCCGCCAAGGCCATTGCGAAGCCCGGACAACGGGCTGGCGGCGCGCCGCATGGCAGAGAGTGCGAGCAACACCGGCAACACCGCGTCGCGGGTTTTGAGCGGCGCCAGCACACCATGCGCGAGCGCAGCCTCGCTGCCGAGCAGCAAGCCACCATTGGCCTCATAGCCGACGACAGGCCCATCGGTTGCCGTCTCCATCGCCGCGATCACATAGGGTGATCCGACGCGGGTTCGGTGGACAGAAGGGAAAAGCCCGCAGGCCTCAAGCCCGCTGTTGCTGGTGACAGGGGTCACGACGGTGCGGGCGAACAGTTCACGCGCGCAGATCATGCCAAGCACATCGCCCCGCAGCCAGGCGCCATTCTCATCGGCGAGGAGCGGCCGGTCTGCGTCGCCGTCGGTGGTGACGATGGCATCGAGCCCATGCTGACGCGCCCAGATGGGGCCGATCTCGTGATCTTCCGGCCGCACTGCCTCAGTATCGATCGCAACGAAATCATCGCTGCGCCCAAGGCTGACCGTGTCAGCGCCGAGTGCCCGCAGCACGTGATGCAGGCTCTCGCGCGCCGCCGAGGAGTGTTCATAAACGCCGATCCGAAGTCCGGCGAGCGCATCGGGTGCGAAGGCGTCCAGATAGCGCCGGAGATAGAGGCTCAACGGCTGTGGATCCGGCGCGGGCAAATCCCCGATGGCCACAGCGGCATGCTCCTCAACGGGCATAGCGAGAATGCGCTGCTCGTCCGCCTTGGTGATCTCACCATGCGCGTGGTAGAATTTGAGTCCGTTTCGGTCGAAGGGAATATGGCTTCCGGTGACCATGATGGCAGGCATGCCGAGGCTTTGCGCGGCAAAGGCCAGGGCCGGGGTCGGCAAGATGCCGGCATACAGGACCTCAACCCCGAGATCATGGGCGGCGGCGCGGCAGACAGCGGCGATGGACGGGCTGCTGGGGCGCAGGTCGTGCCCGATCAGAAGCCTGCCGGCGCGCGGCTCCGCCACCGCGAGAAACGCTTGCGTATAGGCGCTGCACAGCGCGGGCGTGAGATCCGTCACGCGGGCGCGCACACCGGAGGTACCGAAGCCTGCGCTGGCGGCAGCGGCCAGCTCACCCAAACTTACATCCTTCACCGGCAAACTTATCTCTCCTTCAGGCTGCCCCATAGGCATGGGGGCGTTCAACGCCGCGCATAAACGTCCTCATAGCGGATAATGTCGTCCTCGCCCAGATAGGCGCCGGTCTGCACCTCGATCAGGGCCATTGGAACGCGGCCGGGATTTTCCAGCCTGTGCTTCTCGCCAAGCGGGATATAGACCGACTGGTTTTCCGAAATGATCCGGCTTTGGGTGCCGATCGTCACCTTCGCCGTACCCTCAACGACAATCCAGTGTTCGGAGCGGTGGTGGTGCGACTGCAGCGACAGGGCCGCACCGGGGTGAACGACGATCCGCTTCACCTGGAAGCGCTGGCCGAGCGAGAGGCACTCGAACCATCCCCACGGCCGGTGATCGCGGCGAAACGCATCGGCCTGGCGCGTCCTCGCCTGCCGCAGGCTCGCCACCACATCCTTCACCTTCTGGCATTCGGACTTTCGTGCGATCAAAACGGCATCCGGCATGGCCACTGCCACGATGTCCTCAAGCCCGATGGCAACAAGGGTGATGCCGTCATCTTCCGAGCGCAGCAGGCTGTTGCGGCATCCCAGTGCGGTGACCGCCCCCTGGCTTGCAACGCCATCGCCATCGCGTGCGCTTTCACCCCAGATGGCGTCCCATCCGCCGAGGTCGGACCAGCTGCCGCGATAGGGCATGACCCAAAGGTCATCGGCCTTTTCCATCACCGCATAGTCGATAGACACTGCAGGCGCGGCCGACCATGCCGTGGGCTCCAGACTGATGAAGCCGAGGTCGGCGGCGGCGGCGTCAACGGCCCGCTGCACCGGCGCCACGATCCCGGGCGCCAGCCGGTTGAAAGCCGTGATCATAACATCGACGCGGAACAGGAAGATCCCGGCATTCCATAGGTGCCGGCCGCTGGCCACCATCGCCGCGGCCCGCGCCGCATCCGGCTTTTCGATGAAACGGCGGAGTTGAACCGGCTGCTCCGGACTTTGCTCATCGATCCCGCCAGCCAGCTCAAGATAGCCATAGCCGGTCTCCGGTTTTTCGGGCGCGATGCCGAAGGTAACGATGGCACCCTCGGCGGCGCGCGGCGTGGCAAGCGCCACCGCCTCACGAAAGGCGGCTGGCGCGGTAATCAGGTGATCGGAGGGAGCGACCAGCACCAGTCCCGGCGGCGCATGGGCCTGCAGCCACAGCGTGGCAGCGAGGATCGCCGGGCCTGTATTGCGCGCCTCGGGCTCGATCAGGATCGCCGCCGGCAAAATGCCAAGGGCCGCGAGTTGATCCCTGACGATGAAACGGAATTCCGCCGCGGTGACGATCACCGGAGCAGCAAAGCCGGGTCCGGTGAGGCGCCGCACCGCCGACTGGAACAGGCTCTCACTCCCGATGAGATGTGAAAACTGCTTGGGAAAGGCCAGCCGCGAGACCGGCCACAGCCGTGTTCCCGAACCTCCACACAGGATGACAGGATGAATGAGGCACTCTGGCTGCATGTCGACTCCGTGATACAGGTGAAAGAAAGTTCACTCGTCAGTAGCCCTCCTTGAGACAGGGCATGAAAGCGAAGCAGGACGTATTTGCATTCAGGTGTCCCCCTCCCCTTCTCTGGGGAAGAACGGAAGCTGTGGCAGCGGCATGGACAGCGGACGCCCTAGGCGCGCAGCCGCTCGCTCGACCTGCAGAACCACCGGTAGGTTTCAGAAAGTCCGCCGCGCAGGTCGCGCTTCGCGGCCCAGCCAAGGCAGGAGAGGCGCGTGACGTCAAGCAGCTTGCGCGGCGTACCGTCCGGCTTCGAGCGGTCGAACAGGATCTCGCCGCGGTATCCCGTCACCCCCGCTACCATTTGCGCCAGCTCCGCGATGCTGACATCCGACCCGGTTCCGATGTTGATGTGGCTCATCCTCGGATCGACCTGATGTTCGTAATCGGCCTGCTCCACCGCCAGCACGAAAAGGCAGGCCTCTGCCATGTCGTCCACATGCAGGAATTCACGGCGGGGTTCGCCGGAGCCCCATACCGTCACCTCCTGCTTACCCTGGCGCACAGCCTCGTGGAAGCGCCACAGAAGCGCTGGCACGACATGGGAGTTGAGCGGATGAAAGTTGTCGCCCGGTCCATAGAGGTTGGTTGGCATCACGCTCCGGTAATCCGTGCCATACTGCCTGTTATAACTCTCGCACAGCTTGATCCCCGCGATCTTGGCGATGGCATAGGCCTCATTCGTTGGCTCAAGCGGGCCGGTCAGCAACGCGCTCTCGGGGATGGGTTGCGGCGACAGGCGCGGGTAGATGCAGGAGGAGCCGAGGAACAGCAGCTGCCTTACCCCCGCGCGGTAGGCTTCATGAATGACATTGGCCTCGATCGCCAGGTTCTCGTGAATGAATGACGCGGGATAGGATGCATTCGCCAGAATTCCACCCACGCGGGCGGCGGCGAGGATCACCACATCCGGCCGTTCGGCCTGCATGAAGGCCCGGGTTGCCATCTGATCTGTCAGGTCAAGCTCGTTGCGGGTTCTGGTGATGGTGCGCCGTCCCAGACGCCGGAGCTGCCGGAGGATCGCGGACCCCACCATGCCGCGGTGGCCTGCCACATAATAGCGCGTCACCGTTCAGGCCTCCCGCGCCACAGGCAGCGCAAGGCCGTGACTTTGCAGCAAGCGGTAGCGGCGCGCGGCGGCGAGGTCCTCCAGCACCATTTCAGCGCACATCTGCCGCACCGTGGTGGTCGGTCGCCAGCCGAGCCTCTCGCCTGCCCGCGACGGATCCCCGAGCAGCGTTTCCACTTCGGAGGGCCGGAAATAGCGCGGGTCGATCCTGACGATCACCTGGCCGGGCTTCACATAGGTGACCTTGTTGCCATTGACGCGCTCCACGACACCCACTTCACGCAGGCCCTTGTTCTCGAACCCGAGCGTGATGCCGAGTTCGGCGGCGGCCCATGTCACGAACTCGCGCACCGAATGCTGCTGGCCGGTGGCGATGACGAAGTCCTCAGGCTTGTCTTGCTGCAGCATGAGCCACTGCATGGCGACATAGTCGCGCGCGTGGCCCCAGTCGCGCTTCGCATCGATGTTGCCGAGATAAAGGCAGGATTCGAGTCCCTGCGCAATGTTGGCAAGCCCGCGCGTTATCTTGCGGGTCACGAAAGTCTCGCCGCGCCGTGGCCCTTCGTGATTGAACAGGATGCCGTTGCAGGCAAAGATGCCATACGCCTCACGGTAGTTGACGGTCGTCCAGTATGAAAACAGCTTGGACACCGCATAGGGGCTGCGCGGATAGAATGGCGTCGTCTCGCGCTGCGGCACCTCCTGGACGAGGCCGAACAGTTCGGACGTGGACGCCTGATAGAAGCGCGTCTTGCCCTCGAGTTTCAGGAAGCGGATCGCCTCGAGCAGGCGCAACGTTCCAAGGCCGTTGACATCGGCCGTATACTCGGGCGCCTCGAAACTCACCGCCACATGCGACTGGGCGCCGAGATTATAGATCTCGTCCGGCTCAACCTCGGCGACGATACGGGTCAGCCCGAGGCTATCCGACAGGTCGCCATAGTGCAGATGGAGGCGCACGCCCGGACCATGCGGGTCCTCATAGATATGATCGATGCGTCCGGTGTTGAAGGATGAGGAGCGGCGCTTGATGCCATGCACTTCATAACCTTTGTCGAGCAGGAATTCGGCGAGATAGGAACCATCCTGTCCCGTGACGCCCGTGATGAGCGCTTTCTTCCTCATCATTGCCCTTTCTGCCCAATATCTGAGCTGCTGGATCCGTTCATTCGGTCCCTAGGTTAGTCGTCAGCGCGAAAATTGTTCCATCGCACAGCGCAAGTTCACCGGCCTGTCATAAGCTTTGCAACGTGGTGGAACATTTGGGCCTCTTGCTGCTTTCCGCCCTTCGTGAATGCCGCAACAAGACAAATGATGAGCCGCCATGAATGACTATTCCTCGTGGCAGCAGGAGCAGACGGCAGAGCATCAGCCGTACGCCGCAGGCAGCAAGAGGACAGCCAGCCTCGCGCCGTCGCCGCCGCTGAGCCGGAGGCAGCGCTTTGCCAAGCGAAGCCTTGACGTGGCGGTCAGCCTTTTCCTGCTGTGCTTCCTGCTGCCTGCCCTTGCGCTGATATCACTCCTGGTCCTGGCCGAATCGGGCCGGCCGCTGTTCTTCCGGCAGAAGAGAGGCGGCCTTGATGGCCGGCCTTTCAATATCGTGAAATTCCGCACCATGCGGGTCATGGAGGACGGCCCGGATCTGTCTCAGGCGCAGCGAAACGATCCACGCGTCACGAGGTTCGGCGCTTTCCTGCGGCGGACGAGCCTCGATGAGCTTCCGCAATTGTGGAATGTGCTGACGGGCGACATGTCGCTCGTGGGGCCACGCCCGCATGCCGTCGCGCATGATCAGTATTATGGCGGGCTGCTGTCCCGCTACAGGCTTCGCCAGCGCATGAAGCCCGGCATCACCGGGCTGGCGCAGGTCGGCGGCTGGCGCGGCGAAACCGCAGCCCTCGAAGCCATGGCCGGCCGCGTCGAGGCTGACATCCACTACATAGATCACTGGTCGTTCGCCGGAGACATGAAGATCCTGTTCCGGACGGCCCGCATCGTGTTGTTCGACAGGAGCGCATATTGATGGCACAGACCGTTACGTTACCCGCCACCCGGCACCCTCGGGGCCTCGCGCGGCCGGCCCTCCTGGCAGCGCTTCTGCTGTCCACGCCGCTCGCCCTTCCGGCCACCGCCCAACCCGCCAACGGCAGTTTCGCGGATGGGGATGTTCTAAAGATCACCGCCTATGGGCGGGAAGACCTCACGGGGCACTACAGCGTGCAGCCCGGGCCAGTTCTCTCGCTGCCGCTCATCGGAACGGTCGAACTTGAAAGCCGTTCGCCCCGCCAGCTTGAAGCTCAACTGGCGACCGCGTGGGAGAACCGGCTGGGCACGCCGATGAGCGTTACCATCGAATATGCCCAGCGCGCACCCGTCTATGTTCTTGGAGCGGTGCATTCACCCGGCGCATATCCCTACCGCGAAGGCATGACGGTTCTGCAGGCCGTGGCCGTCAGCGGCGGCATGCAGCGCCAGCTCACGCCACATGACAACATCCGCCTCGACCTGATCCGCGAGCGTGAACGCCGCCTGCAGGCGATCGAGAAGATGGCCGGCGCACTGGCACGGAGAGCCCGGCTGATCGCCGAACGCAACGGCAAGACGGACATTTCCCTCGATCAGCCCTTCACGCTTGCCGCCGGGCAGCGGATGGACAGGCTGCTGGCGCAGGAGGCCGCGCTGCTCGATATGCGCAGCCGCCAGCACACCATCAGAGAACGGCTGCTTGCCGAACAGGTACGGCTCGGCGAGGCGGAGGCGGCTTCCTATCAGAAGCAATATGCGGAGCTGGAGGCGCAGCAGACGCAGATCAGCAAGGAGGCAGCGCGAATCCGCCGCATTCCCGGGCAGCAACTGCGCGCCTTCGAACTCGAACAGCGCGTCACGGCGCTCGAAACGACGAAGGCGACGCTGACCGCCAGTGCCACGCGCACCGCCGCCAGCATCGAAGCGGCCCGCAGCGGCCTTGCCGATGCGCGCGAGGCGCGCCAACGCGAGATTACCGAAAGCCTGCTCGACGCCGAGCGCATCATCGAAGAGGCCAGGCTCACCGAGGCCGCATCGCGCAACATCCTGAGCGCTGCTGGTTACGAAGAACCGCAGCGCAGCGTCACCTTCCGGCTGACGCATCAAGGCAAGGCGGAAGCCACCCCCGTCATGTCATCAGCCGCCATGAGGCCCGGCGATGTTCTGGAAGTCACGATCTCCGATGATCAGGCACCCATTCAAGCGATGAGCGAACGGTAACGCGGCATGATTGGCAAGATGGTTCGGCGGCACACCACCGCCCGCAGGCTGGCTGGCACGGCAGGCCTTCTTCTCATCCTCTCCTCTGCGGACATGCCTCCCGCCGCGGCAGGGCCACTGGACTGCGCCAGGATCGGGGAGGCCGCCGCGCGGCTTGCCTGTTTCGATGCCGAGTATCCCAGGGCCATGCTGCTTCCTCCGGAAGAAGCTACCGGAAAATGGCAGCTGCAAGCCGCGCCTTCGGCCGTCTCACACCGCACCGACCACACCATCTCGCTTGCCTCACAGTCCATGGTGCAATGCCGCTGGACGGATCCCCGACCGGTCGAGCTGCGCATCAGGTGCCTCTCGAATGTCACCTCCGTCTTTCTGGAAACCGGCTGCTACATGGCATCCGGCACGAACCGCGCTGATGGCGACGTGTCGTTCCAGATCGAAGACAGCGAGACAAGTGTGGCACGCATGACGGCCGGCCCGGATGGCAGGTCGCTCGGCTTCTGGTCGGGTGACCGTGCGATCCCCTTCATCCGGGCACTTCTCGGCAAGTCGGTGCTGAGCGTCCGCATGACGCCACATTCGGATGATCCAATCTCGGCGGTCTTCGATCTTCGCGGCATCGACACGGCCATCGCCCCTGCCCGGACGGCGTGCGGCTGGTGAAGCACCCACCCGCGGGTTCCGGCTACCGCCGGTCCTCCAGCCGCGCCCGCGCCACCATCGCCGCCACCACTGACAGCAGGACATTGTTGAGGTTGTTGGGCGAGACGATCGTGCTCTCCACCATGTTGTGGACCAGGCAGATGAACACGATCACCGCGGGCACGGCGGCGAGATTGCCCGCACGCCCCGCCCAGCGCGCCGCGAAGCGGATGGTGTTCGTCAGCAGCCAGACCGCAACGCCAGCCGCCACGACGACGCCCAGCCAGCCGAAATAGACATAGGCTTCCAGATAGCCGTTATGGGCGTTGACATTGCGCATCTGCATGGCGGCCGAGAGCCGTTGGTCCAACAGCAGGGTGCCGACGAAATAGCCGAGCCCGAGCGGCTTGTCGGCCTCGCGCACAAGGTCGAGAAGATAGGACCACAGGCCGGTGCGGCCCGAAAGATTGCTCTCCCGGCCCAGAAGATGAAGACCGAAACGGGCGATCTCCTCGAAGCTCAGAAAGGCAGCGAGCCCCAAAAAGCCCCAGAACACGGCAAGCGCAATGCGCAGTCCAGCTGGTTGACTGAGCGTCGTGGTCAGGACCAGGAAAAACACAGCCGCAAGAACGACGATGGCCAGCCCGGCGCTGGAGCCCGAAGCGATGAGGCAGGCACCGGCTGCCAATATCGCAGCCGCCCACATCCACCGGCGCCGGAACGCTTCGCCGCCTGCCAGCACGAGAACGGCGATGCTGGCGCCGGACCAGAAGCCCAGCGTGTTGCGATGGGCAAACATGCCGCGCCAATGCCCCGCATGCACGGCCTGTATGGCATCATCGGGCTGGTGGATGGCACGCAGCGGATCGACAACAGCCAGCGCCACGCTGATCAGCATGACGGCCGCCATGGCCGTAGCCACGACGGCCAGCGTTCCCCGGAAGCGGAAGGCGGCGCCCAGCGACAGCCCGAACATGATGGTCCCGGCAAAGGCGATGGCGCGGCGCAACGTCAACTGCGGATCGGGAGACCAGAGCGTGGAGGCCATCGCCAGCCCCGGCAGCAGCAGCATGGGCCAGGCATAGCGGAGCACCCGCCGGCTGCCGGGGCTGGCAACCAGCAGCAGGGTTGCGCTCAGATAGAAAAAGCCAAGAACGAGCTGGGAGAAGGGAGACCCAGCCGTAACCTCCCGCGGCACCCGCGGGTCGGCACCGGCCGTGTAGAGCACGAAGCCGCCGCCAACAAAGATGAAACCCAGACCGAAATAGACTGGGAGCAACCATGCTCCGGTGTTTGCAGCAGGCGCGGCGGGTACATGCGCACTGACCGTCATTGGCAATCGCTCATCGGATCAGAGACTCCTGTATTCATAGGCCCCGATGTCTGGGATGCCCAGGCCGTTGCGGCGCACCCCCAGCCGGTCATAACGCGGCGCACCCTTTTCCGCTGTTCCCGCATCGCGGGCCGGCGAGCGCTCGCGGATGCGGAAATCGGGGTTCGCCTCCCTGGCACCGCCGCGCACGAACAGCGGATCGACACCCAGCAGATTGAAATAGGGCGCAAGCGGACTGAGCGTCGGATTGACAGGGGACTGCGTGATGGACCGAGCACCCACCTGGCCGTTGAAAGTGAGATTGCGTATCCACACCACGTTGCGGTTCACATTGCCACTACTGGCACCATCGAGAATCGCGGCATTCCACCGGTTTACGGCGGTATCCGCCACGCCGATGTTGTTGAGCCACAGCGTACTGGCGGAATTCACATTGCTCAGTTCGGCCCGCCATGTCGCCGGGTTCTTGGGGTCGCGCCCGTTGTAGCAGCACGTGTTGTTGCGCACGGTCACATTGTCACTGAAGAACACATGAATGCCCTTGCCGCCATTCGCATAGCAGACATTGTTCTCCACGAGCGTCTTGAACCGGTAGGCTCCGGCGGGATTGGGCTTCTGGGTATTCCGCAGATCGTCGATGATGATGCCGTTGCCGTCGGAATGGGGAACATTACCTGGCAGCGTGATCGCCGTGTTGGCATAACAGGTGTTGGAGGCCACGACGATGCGCGTGCCGATCACCCCATCCGCCCCCGCGATGGAGCGCGCCTCATAGACGGATATGCCACTGCCCTGGTACCCGTTGGTGGCACAGTTCCGGAAACAGATATTGTTGACGATCCGGTAATAGTCACCATAGGACACGCTGATGCCGCTGCCAGGGCTGTCATGACAGATGTTGTGGCGGATGACGATGTGGTGCGGCCCGTTGTTGCGGCTGTCGCCGTCAAGGAAGGTCGCCTCGATGCCGTGCCCGGTGCCGCCGCTCTGCACATCGAAGCCCTCCACCGAGACATAGCTCTTCACGATGTTGACGGCGCTGTAGGAATTGGCGGGCGATCTGATCTTTGCCGCATGCCGCACACTCGACGTCAGCACGAGATTGGCAGAGGCATTGCCGCCCTTGTTGACGAAGACAGCCTCGTTGTAGACACCGGGCATGACGACGATCACATCGCCCGCGCCGAGGTCCGAAAACCTGTTTAGGGCGCCGTTGATGGTGGCCATAGGGCTCGCCGAGGTTCCTGCATTCCGGTCACTTCCGGTTGGCGAGACATAGATGCGGCGGGAGTTGCTGACCGCGGCTGCGCAATCGAATGGCGTTCTTCCACCGCACACTGAGGCCGCCAACATGCCAAGAACCGCGCGGCGCGACAGGTCCGGTTGGTCAGATCCCGAAACTTCGGGAAGCCAGTCATCGCTGAACAGAAAATCGGTCATGTCTTGCCCTCCTGTGCCTGCATGCTTCGGCGGATCTTCTCCATCACGCCGGTACCGAAGGCCTCGCTCGACAGGGTGCCGGTTGCGCCTTCCGGTGCAAAGGTAAACTCCCCGAAGCAGACGGTGTTCCCGATCGCATAAAGATCGATGCGCACGAAGGCGAACAGCCTCGACAATTGCCGGGCGGCGCGCAGCATGTTGTCAAAATCGGGTGGCGGGGCGGGCGGCGTTTCAGGCCAGTCATGGGTGAAGCGCACGCCGATCGGCTCAAAGCCGGGCGTAACCAGCAGGCGCCGGTGCTGCGTGAACCGGCCAACATCCACCTGGCAGAACAGTACATCGCCATAGCTGCAGAAAAACTTGTAGTCTTCGGGCGGGCCTGACGCGCTGGAGAGGTCTTCCTCGATGATGATCTTGCGCGCCAGACCCTTGTATTGACTCTCGCGCGACACCGCATGGTAACTCCGCGAAGCGGTCTCGCAGAACTTCTCGATTCGCTCCACGCACGGAGAATTCCGCAGGAACAATACCGAGCCGGAGCCATGGGTCGGCTTGGCGACCTCGGCGCGGCCGACGCGCGCGCGCAGGATATCGAAGGCCCGGGCGGCGGCGCCCTCACCAGCAAGTGAAATGATCCGCCTGGTTTCCGCGGTCTTGACGAACGGGCAGATCGCTACGGCGATGAGTTTCGCGTATTCCTTGTCGATGCAGGCACGTTCAAGCGGCGTCCAGTCGTCACGGATCATCCGCTCAAGGATGAAGTCATTGAAGGTGGCGGCCGGGTCGCTGGAGCTGCGGGGAAGCCGATGGTTGGCCTGCCAGAAGCGGAACAGCCGGAACTTCCCGTCGATCCAGGTGGTATGCGGCAGCAGCGTGTCGGCGGTCCGGATGGACTGTGCCGCCAGCCGCCTGAATGCATTGCTGGGCGTTACGTCCTTTGTCAGCATCAGGTCCTTCCGGCACGTGGGCTTCAAATCCATGCGGGCATCACATCACCGGGCCTGCGGCTTCTGCGCGAGGCCTGCGATCCGCATGAGGTGGGGCGCATCGGTGAGGACCAGAAACATGATGGCGGCGGCGAAGGCCACCCCGCCTCCGGCGAGAAGCTGCGTGATGAGTGAATACCCCGCCACCGCCGAGATGGCGGCAGCACCGGCGGCGAAGCCGAAAAGGCCAGCCACCACTTCCCGCACGAATACCAGCGCCTGCAGCAGGGGCGAGGCCCGGAGTTCGCGGATGAGCACGAGGAATATCGGAAGGCTGCCCGCCAGAATGCCCAATGGATAGATGAAATTGAGTGCGAGGGTGGACTGGCGGCCGAAGGCGACGAACGCCACGGCCAGCACAGCGCACTCCACCGATGAACTGACGAGGGATACGCCGGAACGGCCCACCGCGCGCAGCGCCGTGGTTGGAAACATGCGCCGGATCTGCAGGAAGCACGCAACCAACGGGCCGATCATGAGGGTGGCCACCGCATCCCATGATGGCCCGAGCAGCAACTGGATGAGCGGATGCGCTGCAACGGCAAGCCCCGCCAGAACCGGCACCGCCAGAAGGGCCGTCACGGACTGCACGTCACGCAGGTTTGCCAGCAGGGCGTCGCGGGCGCTCTGCGTGATCGAGAAATGGGCGAGGCCCACATTGTAGGCTGCCTGCATGAGGCCGCCGAACAGGTTTTCGGCAATGCGCGTGGCGGCACTCCAATAGCCCGCAACGGCAAGCCCGTGCCAGTGGCCAACCGCCAGCAGCAGCACGCGGCTTGTGCCCTGCATCATCACCTGGCTTGTGATGATCGGGGCGCAAAATCCCAGCATCGGGGCCAGACGCTTCCAGGAGACACAAAAGCCGGGCCGCAGCTTCACATGGATCAGCATGGCCGCGGTGATGTAGGCGGCCATGACAACGCTCTGAATGACGAGGGCCCAGGCACCCGCATCGAGCAGTGCTGCAATGATGCCAAGTACACTGCCGGCGATGCGTCCGCCAATCTGGCTCATGGCAACGGTACGGAAGTCGAGGCCCCGGCGGCATGTCGCAATCAATGTTTCGGAGAGGGCCGCCAGCGGCAATAACGGAATGAAGCCGAGGATTAGCAGGGTGAGGCGGCTGTCGGCATAGAAGCGCCCGATGTGAGGCGCGGCAACCGCCATCAGCGCCACGAACAGGATGGCGAGCGCCAGTGATGCGGTGAAGCCCGTATCGATGTCCTTCTGCTCGAGGTCTGGCATGCGCACCAGCGCGTCATGGACGAGGCTGTTCACGCCGACGACCATGATGAGTATGATGCCAAAGGCAATGGCGCCGCGGCCGAATTCATCCGCGCCGATCAGCCGGGCGATGACGAACATCGAAACCGCACCGGTCATCAGCGCCGTCATGGCCTCGGCCGCTGGCCATGGCATAGAGCGGAGAATGCCGGAGGCGGCCGAGCTCTTGGTCATGACGCCCACCCGGTTGACCGGCTGTTCCACCATTGGTGGGCCTGCCGTGTCCAACCCCTGAGGGCGGGGAAGGCCCAGACAGTCGCATAATAGATGGCCCGCGCCGCGCTGATCGCGTGCTGCCTGTGGGCTTCGCGGATGATGCCGAGCGGGCTGACGCCTGTTCCAAGCGGCAAGTGCGATGCAACAGCCGCTGCGGCAGCCCAGTAGGCCCGTTCGCCGAGTACTGCCCGGCGGGCCTCAAGCCAGCCGAGGCGCTTGCTGGAATAGGCAGGAGATCGCCGTGAGCGCCCCGCAGTGTCGTTATAGAGGGTCAGCGGCTGTTCGAGCATCGCAAAACGGGCGCCCGCGGCCTGCAGGCGCAAGGCAAAAGACCAGTCGTCATGGCCATGGTCCGAGCCATCGAAGCGCACACGCGCCGCAAGGTCACGGTTCAGCATCATCATGCTCGACTGGATCACCCCGCCGCGCAGAAACAGATAGCTGCCCACATCGTCGTCAGGCCCCATGGTGGCGGAAGGCGAGACATAGCTCACGCCCGACCTGACCAGTTGCCGGGTGAGCGAGACAAGCGGCGGCCCGGAGACATCCGCCTCCAGTTGCTGGAACTGCAGGCGCAGCTTGTCGGGATGCCAGGCGTCGTCACTGTCCAGCAGCGCCACATAGCGGCCACGTGCCGCATCAATACCGGCATTGCGCGCAGCAGCAGCACCGCGGTTCGGCTCAAGGCGAATGAAGCGCACGGGGAAGCCCGTCTGCAACGTAGCCACCGCATCCGCCAGGCCATCCGTTGATCCATCATCGACGATGATCAGTTCGAAGTCCGTGAATGTCTGCTCCTGCAGCGATGCGATCAGCGGCGACAGAAAGGTCCGGCGGTTGTGAAACGGCGATACGATACTGATCGCGGGCGCGGCCTGTTGCGCCGGGCCCGCCGTGGCCGTCTCCACCCTGCGGCGTCCGGCCGCGTCATCAGACATCGGCATGTTGCTCATCGCGGAGTTCAACACGGCTTGCGGCAATCCCGGTCCACCAGCCGGCCAGGCGGGTGAGGTAGCGCTCCATCTCGAACTTGGCGGCATGATCCTGCCGGGCGGCTTTGCCCATCTCTCTGCGAAGACCGGGCGATTCAATCAACTGCCGGATGGCACCGGCCAGTGCCGGCACATCGCCCGGCTCGAAAAGCAGCCCGTTGCGCCCTGGCACAACGACCTCCGGAATCGCACCGACCGGCGTCGAGATGACCGGCACGCCATGCGCGAAGGCCTCCAGAATGACCATGGGAAGGTTTTCGGCATAGGAAGGCAGGACCAGCATGTCGGTCTTGTCCAGCAGGGCTGTCCGCTCGGCGGTGGAAATCCAGCCCGGCACCTGAACCCGCCCCGCAAGGCCCATGGCCTCCACCTGCTGGCGTGTCTCTGCGACAGGGCCATCCCCGGCCAGCGTGGCCGTCCAGCCCGGAAGCGTGTTCAGCCGCGCCAGCGCCTCCAGAAGGTCGGAACTGCCTTTGCGCTTGCCCAATTGGCCGAGGAAGGTGATGCGAGCCATTGCGGGCTCCGCTCTTTCGTTGGGTGGCCGCGGCACCACCGACACAGTGGCATTGGGCAACACGGTGATCTTGGGAATAGCAGACGGCTGCAACTCGCCCACCACCTTCGCCCAGTACGTGCCAAGCACGAGAATGCCTGCGCTGCCATCAAACATGCGGCCCAGTTCGGCACGCAGGACACCGTTGGTCTGGTGCCAGAAGTCCTTGTAGTCGGTGCCGTGGAGATGCACGACATAGGGCACGCCGAGCAGCCGCGCCAGCCTGGCGAGAACCGCCTTGCGGTAACTGCTTCCCCTGACCGAGAGATGGATATGCAACAGGGAAACATCACCTCGCGCAGCAGCCAGCGCCAGCCGGACGAGCGCGCCGGCAAAGATGCCCTGTGCCGCCCACAGGCTGCCCTTTCCGCGCGTGACGAGACGCTGGCAGCGCACACCCAGTTCGGGATGACGCTCAATCCCCTCGATGATCGCATCATTGAGCCGGTCGATGCCACCCATGCCATCCTGCCCGTAAGGTGTGGCGAGATAGACCGAGAGCGGTGGCCGCCCGTTGCGTCCCAATTCCACAGTCATGATGCAGCCTCCTGCCGACGGCTGTCACGCAGGATGGCCAGCAGCAGGCCTGCCGCCATGCCGAGCACCGCAGCGAGGCCGAACACCAGGACGAAGTCCGGCGCATAGGCGCGTGCCGGCTGCGAGGCGGCTGTCACGATCCTCACGGTCGAGACCGGATAGGATTCACGCTGCACGGCCTCGGTGAAGGCGCTGTAGAAATCCTGATAGACCTTACGATAGGTGTCTGCGCTCAGTTGCAGCTCTTCAATGGTGGCGGACTCGCTGCTGGCGCGAAAGTTCTGTGCACGTTTCGCTGCCGCATTCATCTGCAACCGCAATTGCTGCAGGCGGCTCTCCATCCACTCGGCCGCGCTGCGCGCCGCTTCGGCACGCGCGTCGATCAGATACTGCACATAGGCCAGCGCCACTTCGTTGGCGATGAGCGCCGCCTTGCCGCGATCGCTGGACTGGAAGGCCACGTTGATGACCTGTGAGATGCCTTCCCTTTCGATGCGGAGCTTGCTGAGGAAGATGTCAGCGGCCGTCTGCACGGGATCGTCCTTGCCGGGTTGCGCGCCGGACAGGAATGAGAGGAAGCCGAACCGCGGCGGCTGCTTCTGGAACTCCGGGTCCTTCGGCAGATCAAGCCGGTTGACCACCGCGAGCGCGAGGGTGCGTGACTTCAGCACCACCATATGCGTTTCGATCTGGCCTGTATCGACGTTGAGGCCCAGGTCACTTGCCTCGCGGAAAATCTGCGGCAGTCTGGGGTCGAGCAGCAACTGGGCCTGGGCGCGGTAAGTGACAGGCGCCAGAACAAAATAGGCCGCACCCAGCATGAGGGCGCAGGCCGTTGCCACCGCAAGGATCAGCCGGTTACGGGAGAGTAAACCGAGAACATCGCCGAAGGCGGCGTAGTCCCGGCCCGCTGCATGGCCGATGCTCTGGAATTCCTGCGGCGCGAAATAGTGCGGCAAGTTCATCAGATCCTCTTCTCCGGTTTCATGGTCCGGTCACCCGGCTGCCGGTGAGGCGGAGCCGGAAGGTCTCAACCGCAGCCCTCGCCAGGAAGGCTGGCCCCAGCACAAGATAGCGCCGCCACAGGCGTGCCGGTTCGCAGCCGAGGCGATGCAGCCACTCAAGCCCGTTCCGGCGCATCCACAATGGGGCGCGCGGAATCCGGCCGGCATGGAAATCAAAGGCCGCGCCAACACCAATCACGACGGCGCCGTTGAGCTTCGCAGCATTCTCGCGCATCCACATTTCCTGCTTGGGGCAACCAAGCCCTACCCAGACGATGTGGGGCTGCGCCGCTTTGATGCGTTCGAGATCGCGCGCCTGCTCGGCGGATGAAAGCGGGCGGAAGGGCGGTGCATGGGTGCCTGCGGTCAGCAGCCCGGGAAATCGGCGCTGAAGCGACTGGGCGAGGTCTTCGGCAACGCCTTCGGCGCCACCATAGAAATAATGCCGCCAGCCACGGCCAACACCGGCCGCGCAGAGCTGCAGCATGATGTCAGGCCCGGGGACGCGCTGTGCCGCGCGTTGTCCGCGAAGCCTCGATATCCAGACCAGCGGGGTTCCATCCGGCAGCACCATATCGGCGTTGCGCAACGCCGACAGATGCGCCGCGTTGCTTTGTGCCTGCATCACGCTGTTGACATCGGCAGCGCAGACATAGCGGGTTTCGCCTGCATCAGCCCATTGCCCGATCTGATGGATTGCGCCTTGCATGTCGATCACGCTGATGGGTACGCCGAGGATATCTGTCCGCATGTGCATCATTCAGAAGTTCAGCAGTGCCTGATTGTTCCCGCTGCCGCGGGCAAAGTTGACGATGCGCAGCGCGTGGTGGCATTGCACCGGCTGCGCGGCCCGAAGCGCGGGTTCAGGGCTTCGCCCCGAGATGCTCATCCGCCCAGGCCTCGAACATTAGCACCGTCCACATCTGCAAGGTCCAGTCGCGGCGGCCCGACACATGCTCGGCCCAGATGCCGGCTATCGCGTCAGGAGCGAACACGCCCTGTTCCGCTAGCCGCGCGGGGTCGAGCAAGGACTCGGCCCAGTCGCGCAGCGGCCCGCGCAGCCACTGGCCTATGGGCAGAAAGAAGCCGAGTTTCGGCCGGTCGATGATGGCCTGCGGCACATATCTGTAGAGAACCTGGCGGAGCGCCCATTTTCCCTGGCCGTGGCGGATCTTCAGGCCGGCAGGCAGTCTGGCGGCAAACGCCACCAAATCGGGGTCGAGCAGCGGAGCGCGCGTTTCAAGACTCACGCTCATCGCCGTGCGATCCACTTTGCAGAGAATGTCATCAGGCAGATAGGTCAGTGCATCGAAATACATCAGGCGCGCTGCCGGATCTTCAAGGCCGGTTCGGGGCAGCGGGTCGCCGAGAAGCAGCGGCATCTCCGGCCGGGCGCCGTTCCTGAAGGCCGCAACGCGGCCCGGCTCGGGCCAGGAGGCGACAAAGTTCAGATAAAGATCATCGAGGCTCCGCACATTCGAGAACCGATGACCGAGACGCTGCAGCCTGTCCGCGAGGAGAGGCGCCTTGTGCCGCGCGGCCTGCAACTGCGTCAGCCCATCCCACCAGCTTGCCGGAACGGTTGCGATGGCGGCCCCGAGCGAACGGCGTACGGCGAAGGGAATAGCACTGAAGCTGTTCCACAAGGCAGGCACGCGCTGGTAGCGGTCATATCCGCCAAACAACTCATCACCCGCATCACCGGTCAGTGCCACAGATACATGCGGCCGCGCCGCCTCGCAGATCAGCCGTGTCGGGATCTGCGAAGCGTCTGCGAAGGGTTCGTCGAAGATACCGGCAAGGCGCGGGATCACGGCTCTCGCCTCCGCCGCCGTCACACGGATTTCGGTGTGCTGGGTTCCGATGTGGCGGGCCACCGCCGCCGCATGGCCTGACTCGTCGAACTCCTTCTCCTCGAAGCCGACGGTAAAGGTACGGACCGGCGCCATGCTGTTCTTCTGCATCAGCGCAACAATGAGCGAGGAATCGATACCGCCTGACAGAAAGGCCCCAAGCGGCACATCCGACAGCAACTGGCGGCGCACCGCACGGTCCAGCAGCGTGTCCAGCCGTTCAACGGCCTCTGCGTCATCGCGGATGGCATCGCGATGGCCAGCTTCCGTCACATCCGAGAAAGACCAGTAACGCTCGACGCTGAAGCCCTCTCCACTCTGACCGGGGCGCAGCGGCGCGCGCGGCAGGCGAGCCGCCGATCCGCCAATGGTGAGGATGCAGCCGGGTTCCAGCTTGTAGACATGCTTCCAGATGCTGCGCGGACTTGGAACGTAACCAAAGCGCAGGTACTGTTCCAGAGCCTCAAAACACAGCTGCGCTTCAAACCGCGGATGGGCCTTGAGGCTCTTGAGTTCCGAGCCGAAGATCAAGCTGTTACCCGCCCAGCCATAATAGAGAGGCTTTTCGCCGAACCTGTCGCGCGCCAGCATCAACTCGCCGGACTGGCGGTCCCATACGGCCAGGGCAAACATGCCGGCAGCCCGCCGCAACGTGTCCTTCAGTCCCCAGCGCGAGATTCCCGCCAGCAGTGTCTCTGTATCGGAATGGCCCCGCCAGCGTGGAGCCGCGCCCGCCGAAGCCAGATCATCCCGCAAATCAGGATGATTGTAGATTTCGCCGTTGAACACCAGAATGAAACGGCCGTTTTCCGACATCATCGGCTGGTGGCCGGCCAGCGAGGTGTCCACGATGGCGAGGCGCCGGTGCCCCAGAGCAATGCCGGCAACCGGATCAAGCCAGCTGCCGCCATCATCGGGGCCGCGGTGCCTGATCGATTCTGTCATCTGACGGATGGCCTTGTCAGGATTGTCCTGAAGGCCCAAGCACCCCGCGAGACCGCACATGCGCGCGCACCTTTCCTGTTCACAGAAAACCGGCATGCAAGGCATGCCGGCAGCGCCAGAAGATCCGTTCTTCATTGGGGGAAATAAGAGTGATGTCCGCCGCTGTCAGTTGGGCCTCAAAACGTGAGAGCGGTAGCAAAGTTCCGCATGTGAACAAGCGAGAAGAAAAACGCCACCGCGAGCACCCGTTCCGGTTGGCGCGCGGGCCACGCCAGAGTTTCAGATGCTACCGCCGCGCGTACCCTTCCGGACCCGCACGTCCCAGTCTCTATGCGGTTGCAGGAGCTTGCCGAACACTTGCCACACACCGGGCGCAATGGCATGGAACCGGTCCAGTCAGGAGACATATGTTGAAGGAAAACCAGCAGTCGGTGGGAGCCACCCGTCAATCCGGTGTCAGGCTCTCGCTGTTTGGAAAATGGCTTCTCATCGCGGCGCTCTTCAGCCTTGCGGTATGGGGTGTCATTGCCCTCGCCGCGCTGTCACGGTGACCGGAACGCGAGGCTGCAGCGTGTGATCGATCGCCGCTTGCGCCCAAGGTCATGCCAGCGAGAACAGGCCGCCCTTTTCCATCACCGCCGCCTCAAGCGTGAGGATCACATCGTAGTCGGCGGGTTCCGTCACGGTGAAGCCGCCGATCATCAGCGTGCCGCGCACATCGGCGAGTGCGGGATCGGCCACCGCCGCGGCCACGGCCTCCTGCCAGCGCCGCGTGTCCCGATCACGCGTGACATAGGGAAGACCCGGCACGCGGGGCGTCGATCCGAGTTGATGAAGCCCTTCAAGCAACTCAGGCCGGTGGCGCCGGACATAGCCGACGCAGACCGCGTCGATAGCGCAGACATCAGCCTCACCACGATGCAGCATTTCAAGCGACTTCACATGCCCGCCGGACACCTGCACATGGCTGAAGAACCTGCCGCCCCCGGCCTGGTCAATGAAGAAATGCTTGAGCGCAAGCATACCCGACATGGAGTCAGGCGTGTTCACCGCGGCGACCGTTCCACGACAGTCCTCTGCCCTGTGCTTTCCGCGGGCAAAAACCGCGCTCGAATAGCGACAGCCATCGCAACCCGCCACGGCATAATGGGGCGTCCCGACAAGATTGAGCCTGTTGCGGAACGCATGCGTAAACGGATAGCCGCATGTCTGGCTGAACAGGAGATCGTCCCGCCCCCACGCGCCCATGTAGTCCTCAGGCCGCGACAATGACACGCTGGCCCCCGCGTGGCGTGCAATGGCTGAAGCCCAGGCTTCCGTTGCAGGCCGCCACTCGGGATAGTCATACATGGGAAGCGTCAAGAGCATCGGTGTAGATAGGCAGCAAACCCGGCTGATGACAATAGCTTCACGTAGTGGACATCAGCCTCGCGCCGAACGGGCAGTTGTAGAAGGCCCGCTGCGTCAGGCCCTGAGCAAGGCCGCAAGCGTGCGGCGGAACAGGTCCGTGGCGCGGGCCAGTGACAACTGGCTCTGGTCGATGCATTGCTCGAGCCACAGTCCATCAGCCAGCGAGATCATGACCGTTGCCAACTCGTAACTGTCGATCGTGATGCGCTTGCTGCGCGCATAAGCAGAGATCAGGCGGGCAACGCGCTCGCGGTAGAGCGCGTAATTCCTGCGATGCTCAGACTGGAGTACCGGATTGATGGCAATCTCGCCCCACAGTGCCAGCCATACATTCAACTCATCACGGTCGAGGGAGGAGGCGACGAAAATCAGGCTGACGAGATCGTCAAGGCTGCGGGGCGGCTTTTCGACACGGTCCAGACTGTCGAGAACCCGGCCATAGACCGTTGCATAGACCGCCGCGAGAAGCGCATCCTTGGATCCGAAATGATGGGTAATGAGGCCGCGCGAGGTGCCGGATTCGCGGCAGATATTGTCCACCGTAAAGCCCTGGAGCCCATGACGTGCGAGACAGGCGATGCCGGCCTCGACAAGGCGCGCGCGCCGCGCCTCGGGCGCGATGCGTTCAAACTTGGGGGCAGCGGATGTCCGGGTCTTCATGGATGATGTGGAATGTCCTGCCGCGTTGCGGCGGCGCACAAGTTTATCCTGAAAATCTGTTCAACAGGCGGGCAAAGGACAGAAGCCCTCATATTTCTGTGGCAATTCTTTAATTCTTGACCGCCAGCAAGTCAAATTGTTATTGTACGCTTGTACAAGAACGGAAAATTCCATGGCGCGTGATAGCCGCTACGACATCTTGTTCGAAGCCGTGAAGATCGGCCCGGTGACTGCTCCCAACCGCTTCTACCAGACGCCCCATGCCACGGGGCTCGGCTGGCAGCGCCCGAAGGCAGGGGCGGCGCTGCGCGGCATGAAGGCCGAAGGCGGCTGGGGCGTGGTCTGCACGGAGTATTGTTCCATTCATCCGTCCTCAGACGATTCGCCCTATGGCTTCCTCACCCTGTGGGACGAGGACGATGTTGCAGCACTTGCCACAACAGCGGAGAGCATCCACGCGCATGGCAGCCTCGCAGGGATCGAACTCTGGCATGGCGGCTCGCATGCCTCCAACCGCATGTCGCGGCTTCCCGGCCTCGCGCCCTCGGTGACGCCCGCCATGTATCACCTGCCGACCACGGCACGCGCCATGGACCTGGAGGACATCCGGGCCTTCCGCGGCTGGCAGCGCGCGGCGGCCCTGCGCGCCAAGCGTGCTGGCTTCGACATCGTCTATGTCTATGCCGGCCATGACTACCTGCCCTTCCAGTTCCTGTCGCGCCGGCACAATCAGCGCGGCGACGCCTATGGCGGCAGCCTTGAGAACCGCGTGCGCCTGCTGCGTGAAATGATCGAGGACACAAAGGAGGCGGTGGGCGGCAGCTGCGCCGTCGCAGTGCGCCTCGCAGTTGATGAGTTGCATGGCCCCGGCGGCATCACATCGGACGGCGAGGGCCGCGACATCCTTGCCATGCTGGCCGAGCTTCCCGACCTGTGGGACGTGAATGTGGCTGGTTCACTCGGCAATGACAGCAAGTCCGCGCGCTTCTCGGGAGAAGGCTACCAGGAGCCGCATGTGGCCTTCGTCAAGCAGCTCACCACCAAGCCCGTTGTCTCGGTCGGGCGATTCACTTCGCCGGATGTCATGGTGAGTCAGATCCGCCGCGGCATCCAGGATTTCATCGGTGCCGCACGGCCCTCGATCGCCGATCCCTTCCTTCCACGCAAGATCCGCGAAGGCCGCGAGGATGAAATCCGCGAGTGCATCGGCTGCAATATCTGCCGGGCCGCAAACAATGAGGGCGTGCATTTACGCTGCACCCAGAACCCGACCATCGCCGAGGAGTGGCGGCGCGGCTGGCATCCAGAGCGCATCGCGGCCTTCCCGCGCCGGGAAACCGCACTCGTCATCGGGGCTGGCCCCGCTGGACTCGAAGCAGCGCTGAGCCTCGGCCGCCGCGGCCTTGACGTGACGCTGGCCGAGCGCGCGCCGCGACTTGGAGGGCGGCTGATCCATGAGAGCGCCCTGCCCGGCCTCTCGACCTGGATCCGCGTGCGCGACTGGCGCCAGCATATGATCTCCAAGCTGCCGAATGTCAGTGTCTTTCCCGGCAGCGACATGACAGCCGCAGACATCGTGGATACCGGCGCCAGCCATGTCGTGCTCGCCACCGGCGCACGCTGGCGGCGCGATGGCGTGGGCGTCACGGGAGCGGCACCGCTCGACCTTCCCCATGCGCTGACGCCCGATGACGTGTTCGCCGCAGTACCAGTCGCGGGGCCGGTGGTGATCTATGATGACGAGCATTACTTCATGGGCGGCGCGCTGGCAGAGAAACTGGCCCGCGCCGGCCATGCCGTAACACTGGTGACGCCACAGGCCTCGGTTTCAAGCTGGACCGCGATGACCGATGAAATCGCCTTCCTGCATACCCGGCTGCATGAAGCGGGCGTGACATGCCTGCCGTCCCTGCTTCTGCTTTCACAAGCCGCGGACTGCTTGCGCCTGTCCTCTGCGGCATCGGGCCGCGAGAGCGAGATCGCCTGTGGTACGCTGATTCTCGTGACCGGCCGCCTGCCGTATGACCAACTCCACAATGAACTCGCAGCGGCAGGACAGGGCTTCTCGCTGCACCGCGTGGGTGACTGCCTGCAACCCTCCTCGATCGCGGATGCCATCTACTCGGCGCACCGCATGGCGCGGGAACTGGGCGGTGAAAGCCCGGAGGTGCTGCGGCGCGAGCGACCGCTGCTGCGGTAGACACCGGCCCCGGCCATGCACACAGACATGGCAGACCCGCGTTCCGCCTTTCACCTCAGGCCGTACTTGCAAGGAGCCCGAATAGCCGCGAAGATGTCGGGCTGCCGGAGCATTGGCGATCCGGCAGTCTTCCGCGCCTGACGCGGAGGCTTTCGCAACCGGGGAGCGGCGCGATGGATATAATCATACTTCTTCTGCTGGTGCTGACCGGCACCCTCATGCTGATTGACGCGCCGCGCCGGGTCATTCTCGGCTCATGGTTCGCCGCGGCGCTGCTGACCGCCGTTCTGTTCAAGCATCATGTCACGTCCGCTCTCAATCTGAGCTTCTGATGAACATATCCCTGTCGCGCCCGGTCTTCTGGTTCCTGCATCTCTGGATTCTTGCCTATTGCGGCGTTCTGCTCGGCGCATTCGTGTTGCAGTTCTGGGAGGGCGAACTGCCGTGTCCGCTGTGCATGCTGCAGCGCTATGCCATGCTGCTTTCCACGCTCGGCCCGTTCTGGATCATCCTGCAGGCGAACCGCGGGCAACTCACCGCTCAGAGCTATCAACAGGGCCTTGGCCTTGCGGCGCTGGGCGCCTTGCTTGGCGCGATCGTGTCGACCCGCCAGATCCTTCTCCACATCATGCCCGACGATCCCGGCTATGGCTCCACCATGATGCTGACCCATCTCTATACATGGGCGCTGGTGACGTTCTTCATCAGCCTGATCGCCGTGGCGGGCCTCGGCATTCTGGCGCCCGTGACCATGTCCGAGCGAAAGGCCGCGCCCGATCCGGCCTCGCTGATCACCAGGCTGACGATCGGCCTGTTCTTCCTGACGATCGTGGCCAACGCGGTGATGATCGTTTTCCTCGAGGGCTTTTCCTGGGTTCTGCCGGATGACCCGGCGAACTATCGCCTCATCGACCAAATCCGGGGCAGTTGACGGACCGGCCAAGCCGCATCATCCTGCCGCGCGCCCATGATAGATAAACAACGGAATCGTTATGCAGAAACTTATCCGCCCGATCGCCACGCTGACGCTTCTCGCCATGCTCGGAACGCCCACGCTTGCCGACTCCACCATCACGGTCACGCATGGCAAGACGCCTGACCCAACCTACATCGATCTTGGCCCGGCGGGGGATTCGGCCGGTGATCAGCGCATCTGGGAATTCGGCGGCACCACGGCGGAAGGCGAACCCGTGGTCATGGACTGGGTGATGACAACGACAGGCCAGCCGCAGGTGGCTGCCGGCGTGGAAAACCGGATGACCTCGGCCGTCTTTTCCATCGGCAGCGCCACGGGCGACCGCATCCTCATCCAGGGTGTCGGCGTCTATCCGACCAAGGGCTCCACGGTGAAGATCGACGCGACGCTCGAGCGCGCCGTCATTGGCGGGACCGGCAAATATGCGGGCGCGCGTGGCACCGTCGTCACGACCCATCTGGAAGATGGAACCTGGCGGCACGTTTTCAATCTGCAATAGACTGACGGTTCAACACCGCCTCGGACGCCTGGCGCTCAGGCCGCGGCATCCTTCAGGATGTCGATCAGCGTGGCGAACTGCTTTCCCAACGGATTGGTCTTGCGCCACACGAGTCCGATCGTCCGTTCGGGGCGCGGCGCGGGCAGGCGCGCGATGGCAACGGCCGCTGTGCGCGCCTCGACCTCCACCGCCATCTGCGGCACCAGCGTCACGCCGATGCCAGCACCCACCATCTGGACCAGGGTTGACAGCGCACTCGCCTCCATCAGGTCTCGCGGCCCGGGCGGGCTCATCTTGCAGAACGACAGTGCCTGATCGCGGAAGCAATGGCCCTCCTCCAGCAGGAGGAGGCGCATCTCGCGCAGGATCTCGGGGCGCGGCACTGGCTTCGCGGCATCGGCCACCGGGCGGACAAGAACGAACTCCTCGGTGAACAGCGGATGCTCGACGAGCGAGGGCTCGGAAATCGGCAGCGCGACGATCGCCACATCGAGGCGGCCTTCGATCAGATCGCCCACCAGCTTCTGGGTTACGGCCTCCCGCAGGCGGAGGTCGAGACCGGGAAACCGCTCTGTCAGGCCCTCAATCACCCGCGGCAGAAGATAGGGTGCTACGGTCGGAATGACACCGACCCTAAGTCGGCCGGTTAGGTCCTCACTCGCAGTGCGCGCCAGGGAGGCGAGTTCATCGACAGCGCGCAAAATGTCTCGCCCCCGCTGCAGCAGCACCTCGCCCAAGCCCGTCAGGCGCACCTGCCGCGCGCCCCGCTCAACCAGCGGTTTTCCAACGATGTCTTCGAGGTCGCGCATCTGGATTGATAGGGCCGGCTGAGAAATGCCAAGGGCCTCGGCAGCACGGCCGAAGTGTCCATACTGGGCCAGAGCTTCGAAGTAGCGGAGATGGCGCAATGTCAGGTTGTTCATATTTGTTTCTTATCGGTACGATAAAAAAATGAAACTTCTCATTATCTCGGTTTTCGACTATCTCCAAGCCATACCGGTATCAGTTGCGGGGAACAGACGCGGCGGAGCAGCAGGCCGGTGGCAATAACGCAATTTTCGCTATTCCCAGAGGATGAGATGGACAAGTCAAGCAAAGGTTCGGGCAGCTGCCCGTTTATGCACGGCGCCAACACGTTGAGCAGCAGCTCCGTCGTGGAGTGGTGGCCCAAGGCGCTCAATCTCGACATCCTGCACCAGCACGACAGCAAGACCAACCCGCTCAAGGGCTTTGACTACCGTGAAGAGGTCAAGAAGCTTGACGTCAAGGCGCTGAAGGCGGACCTCGCCAAGCTGATGACCGAAAGCCAGGATTGGTGGCCGGCGGATTGGGGTCACTATGGTGGCCTGATGATCCGCATGGCGTGGCACTCGGCCGGCACCTACCGCACCGCCGACGGGCGCGGCGGCGGCGGCACCGGCGCCCAACGCTTCGCACCGCTCAACAGCTGGCCGGACAACACCAACCTCGACAAGGCCCGCCGCCTGCTGTGGCCGA
>CAYMQH010000001.1:0-149675 GCA_964392525.1 uncultured Aestuariivirga sp. | reverse complement strand
GTGATCCTGAAGTGGGTGGAAACGTTCTGATGCTGCCCCGCCGCGAGCGCCGCATCCTTGAATATCTGGTAGCCAACCGCAACCGCCGCGTCTGCCGCAGCCAGATCTTCAACGCCGTTTATGGCCTGTTCGATGAGGACGTCGAGGAAAGCGTGGTCGAAAGCCACATCAGCAAGCTCCGGAAAAAGCTCCGCGGTGTTCTGGGCTATGATCCGATCGACACAAGGCGCTATCTCGGTTATCAGATCCTCGCCCGCATGTCAGAGGCCGCCTGACAGCGCCGCCGCAATTTCGCGAAAGGCATCAACCGAGGCGGGATCGGACGTGGACTGGCTGAGGATCTTGTAAAGCTTCGGCACCATCTCCACCGCCCTGTCGAGTTCCGCATCTGAGCCCGCGACATAGCCACCCATTGCCCGGAGATCGCGCGTATCCTCGAAGCGTGCAGCAAGTTTGCGCAATGCCAGCACCGCCGTTACCTGATCCTTGGTCCAGACCCGCGGCGCCAGACGTGACAGCGATGCCAGTACATTGACCGCAGGATAGCGGCCCTGCTCGGCAATCGCGCGATCCAGCACGATATGCCCATCAAGCGTGCCGCGCACCGTATCGGCCACGGGGTCGTTGTGGTCGTCGCCATCGACCAGAACCGCATAGACACCGGTGATGGTGCCCTGGCCTTCAGCACCGGGGCCCGCCCGTTCGAGAAGCTGCGGCAGATCACTGAACACGGAAGGCGGATAGCCGCGCGCGACGGGCGGTTCACCTGCCGCAAGCGCCACCTCGCGGCAGGCATGGGCGTATCGGGTCACCGAATCCATAATGAGCAGTACATCATGGCCGCCGTCGCGCAGCTGTTCGGCGAGCGCCGTCGCCAGTTGCGGCGCGAGCCGCCGCATCATGGCGCTCTCGTCACCCGTCGCGATGATGGTGATGGCGCCCGCGGCCGCATCCCCCAGCGTGTGTTCGACAAACTCACGCACCTCACGCCCCCGTTCACCCACCAGCGACACGATGATCCTGTCGAAGCCCTGCGTGCGCGCCATCATCGAGAGCAAGGTGGACTTGCCGACGCCCGAACCGGCAAAAACACCAAGGCGCTGTCCATGGCAGAGCGGCGTGAAGGCATCAATGACGCGCACCCCCGTCTGCACCGGACGCGACACGATGTGCCGCGCCATGGCGCGCGGCGGTGCGGCGCTGACCTTTACGGCTGAATCACCCATGCGCAGGGGCTCTCCCCCATCAACCGGGCGCGCAAGGGCATCGATGATCCGCCCGCGCCAACTGTCGTGGGGATGATAGACAAGTTCACCGCGCGGAAAGACCACATCCGACAAGGCAGCGGACGCACGAACATCAAATGGCTTGCAGTAGGCATGATCATGATCGAGGCGGATGACCTCCGCCAGTTCCGGCCCGCGCGCCGTGGCGATTTCGACCAGCGAGCCGAGCCTCAGCCAGCGCGACAGCCCCCTCACCTCGATGACCGACGGACCCACCGCATGCACCTCGCCCAGAGGCCTCGCGAAGGGCGTGTTCTGCGCCGCATGCCGGATGCGGCGCGCAAGGGCCTGCAACGCAAAGGCGTTTCTGACCTGCCGCGTCACGATCAGGCACCGCGGGCGCCAAGCGCCTGAATCGTCTCCCGCAGGGCGCTGTCACGCTGTTCGAGACTGGCGCTGACAGCCTCGAAGGCCCGCTGGACATTGATGAGCCGCGTCATCTCCAGTATGGGGTTCACGTTCGATTCTTCCGTGAAGCCCTGCACGACGCCGTTCAGGGTGAAGTCTGTCACAGGCTCCGGCTGAGCGGCTGGCAGAAACGCGGAGTTCTCATAGCGCTGATAGCCTTTGCTCAGATCAACCACGAAGAGGCCGATGGCGCCGATTGCGCGGCCGGATTGACGGACCGTTCCATCACGGCTGATCACCACGTCACCGCCACCTGGATCAGCGGTCAGGGGCGAGCCGCTCGCATCGAGAATCGGATGGCCGTTGACGGAGACAATATCACCAGCCGGGAGCATCTGCATCCGGCCGTCACGCGTGTAGGCAATTCCCCGCGGGGTGGAGATGCCGAGGAATGCCGAGCCCTGAATGGCAACGTCCAGCGAATTTCCAGTCTTGCTGAGACCGCCACCGGTAAGATCGGCATATGATCCGCCTCCATCGACAAAGGCGGTTGCAAAGGGCTTGGTATCGGAGACCACGGTGGAAAAGCTGACCGCCTCGCGGCGGAAACCGGCGGTGCGGGCATTGGCGATGTTGTTGGCAATGGTATCAAGCCGCCGGGCCAGGGCTTGCTGGCCAGACAGCCCGACATAGGAACCTACATCCATCAGCGGCTTCCTCCCTTGAGCAGCTGCATGCTGAGGAGGAGGGAGTTGTCGAAGGTCGTCAGAAGCGACTGGCCGGCCAAGATGCGCGGCACGGATGGTACACCGGTTGAATTGGAGGCCTGCCAACGCGCGGTGAAGCGCGAGATGAAGGCGTCAAGCTTCGCCGGATCCTGAAAGTCCTTCACGTCGATCCTGGACCGAATGAATGCCGCCTGTTTGTCAATGCCGGCGTTCGAGTAGGCTGCGGGAAGGCCCAGGGCTGTCTGCACCACCTTGTAGAGCGCCATATCACCCATCAGGCCATAGATACTGCTGACAGCCGGAGCCTTGCGTTGAAAGTAAAGGGCCATGCGCAGGCCTTCATCGGACGCACCGGCTTCAGCTTCCAGCCTGATGCGCAGAAACTTGTCAACGGTGCCCTGCTGAGCGCGCTCGAAGGCGGTAGCGGTCGCGCCATAACGCGCGAAGTTGAAGGCCTCCACGAATTCACGAAACCGCGGATCGCTGAGCTGCAGGGCAAAGCTTCTGGTGCCGTCGATCCCCTCGGTCAGAACCTTTCGCATGAAGGCCTTGCCGTAGATCATGTCCTTGAGGCCGAACGCCGTCATCGCAAACTGATAGAGCCGGTCATTCTTCAGGAATTCATCAGCCGATTTCACCGTGCGGATATTTGCAAGAAAGTAATCCGCCTCGCGCTTCACGTCCGGACGCTTCGAGATCTGACCGAGCGAACGATCGAAGTTGCGGACAATCTGCTGATACTTCGCGACAGTTCCGAACATGGATCCTCTCCTTCCAGCCTGGAAGTCTGAGCACGGCGGCTTGCCCCGGCCTGATCAGCCGAGGCGATACAGGCCCGCACAAGGCGGAGGGCATACCCAGACCAGGGAGGATCATCCTCCCCGGGAAGGAATCGCAATCATGACCTTCGTGATCGGCATGATCATCGTCTTCGGCTCCCTTCTGGGTGGATTTGCAGCCATGGGCGGGCATATCGGCGTGCTGTGGCAGCCGTTCGAATATGTAATCATCCTTGGTTCATCGATCGGCACGTTCTTCGTGGCGAACTCGATGAAGGTCGTGAAGGATTCCTTCAAGGCCACGATGGAGGCCATCAAGGAGGCAACGCCCAAGCCGCGCGACTATCTCGACACGCTTGCCATTCTCTACGCCCTGATGCGGGAGTTGCGCACCAAGACACGCACCGAGATGGAGGTGCATGTGGACAATCCCGGCGAGTCGGACATCTTCAAGGCTTTTCCCAAGATCCTGGCCGACAAGGACCTGACGAATTTCATCTGCGATTACTGCCGCCTCATCATCATCGGCAATGCCCGCACCCATGAGATCGAGGCGCTGATGGATGAAGAGATCCAGACCATCCAGCGCGACAAGCTGAAAGTCTATCTGGCGCTGAGCGCCGTTGCCGACGGGCTGCCGGCACTTGGGATCGTGGCCGCAGTGCTTGGCGTCATCAAGGCAATGGGTTCACTCGACCAGCCGCCGGAAGTTCTGGGGCATCTCATCGGCGCGGCACTCGTGGGCACCTTCGCGGGTATTCTGTTCTCCTATGGTGTTTTCGGTCCGCTTGCCACCAAGGTAAAGACAGTCCGCGAGAAGAAAGTGCGGCTCTACGTCATCATCAAGCAGACGCTTCTAGCCTTCATGAACGGCGCCATGCCGCAGGTTGCCCTCGAGCATGGCCGCAAGACGATTTCAGCCTATGAGCGGCCAAGCATTTCGGAAGTCGAGCAGGAGACGATGAACTCCGGCGGCAGCGACAGCAAGGCCGCATGATGGCAGGGCAGAAAGGAAAGCCATGGCAAGCGCGCTGAGCATCAGTCACTTCAGGCCGCAACCGCGGGTCCCGGTCGCCTCCATGCTGGCGGCGCGAAAGCTAGCAGCCCAGATGGCGGAAGCCTGCAGCCGGGCTCTCGCCAGAACCGGCCAGGCGCCCTGGCGCGTCACTCTCGATCGAATCGAGGAAGGCCTTCCGCTTGCTGCGGCCAGCGAGATCACGCCCATGCGACTCGAGTCGGAACTTGGTTCGCTGACGGCCTATCTGTGGATGGACAGGCAGGCGGCTTCCGCGCTGATGGAGGCTGCGCTGGGCGGCACGGGAACCGAGGCTGCCTTCGCCCTCTCCGACCGGCAGCTCTCGCGGATCGAAACAGGCGTGATGCGACTGGCAACGTCCAGCATGACCCAAGAATTGATGCATGCGCTGGGCCGTGAGCTGGCCCGGCCCTTCAGCCTTTTCGAGAGTGACGACAGACGCGAGCCATCGGATGATGCCTCGCAGCTTGTCACCTTCCATTTCGTCGTCAATCTCTTTGGCTATGACGGCGAAATCCGCATCGCGCTGACAAGGAGCGAACTGCTTCGGCAGATCGGCACGCGCGGCGAAGCCGAAAGCGTAGCTGCTGGCGCTGCAAAACAGCAGCTTCAGCTTGAGATTGGCCGGTCAGAACTCATCCTGACGGTTTCGCTGGGCCAGGAAACGCTCTCTGTGGAGGATATATCGAACCTTTCACCAGGCCGGCTGCTCGAACTCGCCTCAACAGCGTCCATGCCTGTCACGGTGTGGAGCAGCGGGATCGCCACCTACCAGGGCACACTGGCACGGGCTGGGGACAGGCTCGCCGTATGCCTGACCACTGCACTGACATGACCACCTTCCCATAAGCCGAGTTCACCCAAAATGATGCCTGCAGACGAGAGCCCGGACCACATGATGAGCGCTGATCTTGGCGAGCAGTTGCCGGAGCTTTCCGTGACTGCACCCGGCGTGGAGACGGAGCAGATCCGGATGCCGGGACTGCCCAACGCCGTCCTGCGGATTCCGGTTTCTGTTCAGGTCATCATCGGTACGGTGAGGCTGCCCCTGTCACAGGTAGCACAGCTTGCACCCGGCACGACGCTGGCACTTGAAGAGAAGCTGGGGGCACCCTCCAAGGTTCTCGTCAATGGGCGCGAGGTTGCCGAGGGTGACCTGTTTGTCGTCGATGTCGACACCGGCAGGCTGGGGCTGACGATCACCAGAGTTGCCGGCGGCGAGCCGGCAGATTGACGGAGCGAGCCGTGCAGAGCGACGATCTCCCCGCCCCGCCCCGCAGCCTGCCGCGCAGCGGCCGGGAAAAAGTAGCCATTCTCCTGTTGGCGCTGGGCGACAAGCTCGGGACACAGCTTCTACAGAAGTTTGATGCGTCAGAAGTGAAGGCCATCATGAGTTCCGCCACTTCTATCAGCCGGGTGGAGAAGCAGGATCTCGATGTGCTGGTGGATGATTTCGCCGCCAACTTCGCGCGCGCTCTTGGACTGGGTACGGATTTTGATGCAGTCAGGAGCCTCGTTGAACGCGCCTTCTCGCCTGGCGAACTCTCGCGCATGCTGGGCACCCACATCATGCAGGCTGGTGAGCCGGTCTGGAAGAAGTTCGAAAGTGGCACCGAAAACCTGCTGGTGCCTTATCTTCTGGACGAACACCCACAGACCATTGCCTACATCTTCTCGAAACTCGATGCCGATTTCGCGGCGCGTTGCCTTTCCATCCTTCCCGGCGATTTCCGCATCACCGTCGCACGCCGCCTTCTGAAGATTCAGTCAGTAACAAAGGCCGTGGAGGACATGGTGGAGACTGCACTGGAGGAAGACCTGCTGGCCCGCTCAGATGCGGGACTTGAGGCAGAAGGCCGTGGACGGCTGGCTGCCATGCTGAACAAACTCGGCCGCGACCAGTCGGGCGAAATTCTTGCCGGTGTTGCAGCCTGGAAACCCGATGAGGCGGCAAAGCTGAAACGCATGATCTTCTCCTTCGAGGACTTGGGAAAGCTTACGCAGGAAGGCCGCCTTGCCCTGTTCGACAAGTTGCAGCCTGATCAGATCGTCATTGCTCTCAGGGGCATGGATGCACCGCTCAAGGAAGTGGCCCTCTCATCCCTCGGTGCCCGCGCGCGGAGGATGGTGGAAGCTGAACTTGCCAATGACAAGGGCGGCCGCACCAAGGAGGGGGAAGCGGCGCGCGCCGCCATCGTGACGCGCGTGCTCGAGATGGCACAACGGGGTGAAATCGAACTTCCCTCAGGAGAGGATCCAGCCGGATAGTCTCGGCGGGATGCCGGCATGGCAGAGGAACAGGAAGAAGACAGCAAGACCGAGGAACCGACCGAGAAGCGAATTTCGGATGCGGTCGGGAAAGGCAAGGTTCCAGTGGCCCAGGAGGCGGCGCTGTTCGGGTCTATTGCCGCCATTCTTCTCGCTTTGCTGTTGCTCGGGGGCTGGACCACATCGCGCATTCTGGATGTGCTGCAAGCCGCGTTCGAAGCTGCAGGCCACCTGCGGATCGACGACCGCGAAGCAACCACCGTCTTCATCTCAGGACTGGTCATTGACCTGTCTCTGACCGTGCTTCCGTTGCTGGGTCTCCTCGCGTCGGGTGCCATTCTCGCTGCGCTGCTGCAGAACGCACCATCCATTGCGCAGGACCGGATTAAGCCGCAGTGGTCGCGCATCTCGCCGGCTTCGGGCTGGAAGCGGCTGTTCGGTACCGATGGCCTTATGGCCTTCCTGAAATCGGTCATGAAGCTGGCCGCCGTCGCCGCCATTCTATGGATCCTGTTCCGGAAAGATCTGCCGCTTTTCATCTCCAGCCTCTCGGCTGAGCCATCATTGCTGCCCGGCGCAATGCGGGAGCTTGCGACTGGCGTCGTTATTCCGCTTCTCATTCTGGCGATGTTCTTCGCAATGGCGGACCTGGTCTGGTCGCGGTGGCGGTGGCGGAAAGGCCTGCGGATGACACGGCAGGAACTGAAGGATGAAATGAAGGAAGCGGAAGGCGATCCCTATATCAAGGCGCGGACACGGAGCATCGGCCGGCAGCGCGCCTCCCGCCGCATGCTGGACAAACTGCCACAGGCCAGCGTGGTAATCACCAACCCGACCCATTACGCCGTGGCACTGCGCTATGTCCGCGAGGATGGCGGGGCGCCGGTGGTTGTCGCAAAAGGGGTTGATCACATGGCCCTGAAGATCCGCGAAATCGCCAGCGGACACGCTATTCCCTTGATCGAGAACCGGCCGCTGGCGCGCAGCCTCTATGATCAGGTCGAGATCGACCAGCAGATTCCGCCAGAATTCTACCGGGCGGTGGCTGAAATCATCCACTACCTGAACAGCCGCAGCAGGCTGCCGCGCCGCTCCCCAGCGACATGAGGCGTGCAAGGCCCAGACAAGCTTATGCAGGCAGAACATCACTTCTCTATTGATGGAGATTCCGCGGTGTATCTGTTCGAAGTCGCCTCCCGCCACATGTCGTGGATTGCCCAGCGCCAGATGACGACGGCGGCGAACATCGCCAATGCGGATACGCCCGGATACCGTGCGCGGGATGTCGTTCCTTTCTCGGATTATATCGGATCTCGCACAACTGAGCTTGCCGCCACGTCTCCACGCCATCTGAGGCTTCCTGCAAATGACGTGTCAGCCTTCGCCGTAGAGGCGGGCGGTAGCTGGGCCTCATCCCATTCCGGCAACAACGTCTCGCTCGAGAAGGAACTGATGACGGCCAGCACCAACAACCGGCTGATGAGTATTGATGTCAGCCTCACGCGGTCCTTCCACCGCATGCTCCTGACGAGCGTGAAGGTGTAGCATGGCGGATCCGCTTCTTGCCGTGATGCGCACGGCCTCCTCCGGCCTGCAAAGCCAAACCATGCGCATCAAGGTCGTGTCAGAGAACCTTGCTAATCTGCACTCGACCGGCAGCACGGCGGGGGCCGATGCCTACCGGCGAAAGCTTGTCACCTTCACCCAGTCGCTTGATGAGGTCAGCGGTGCAGATGTGGTGCGGGTGGAACGGATCATCCGGGATCAGAAGCCGCTCAAGACGGAGTATGATCCGAGCCATCCAGCCGCCGATGCCAGCGGTTATGTGAAACTGCCGAATGTGAACATGATGGTGGAGATGGCTGACATGCGTGAGGCGAGCCGCTCCTATGAGGCCAATCTGCAGATGATAAGGCAGGCGCGCGACATGACGTCGATGATGGTCGATCTGCTGAAGGGGCAATGACGGCGATGGTCATGGTATCATCCATCGCGGCGGCTGGCACGCTGTCCATACCCGCCGCGCAGCTTACAACCTCCGCGCCGGCCACCCCGCAGCAGTCCGGCGGCGACTTTGCCTCCATGCTGGGCAAGCTGGCCGGCGAGACGGCCGACACACTCCGCCAGGGCGAGGCCGCCGCCCTTTCCGGCATCACCGGCAGCCTGCCACTGCAAACCCTGGTTGACCGTGTGATGGTAGCAGAACGCACACTGCAAACCGCTATCGCCGTGCGTGACAAGGTGGTGAGCGCCTATCTCGAAGTCAGCCGGATGCAGATTTAGGAGAATACAACGATGCGCGCTTTATCCATCGCCGCAACCGGCATGTCTGCACAGCAGCTGAATGTCGAGGTGATTGCCAACAACATCGCCAACATCAACACAACCGGTTACAAGCGCACCCGCGCCGAATTCACCGACCTGCTTTACCAGGTCGAGCGGGTACAGGGCATTCCGGCCCAGACTGGTGAGGACGTGATTCCGGAAGGCGCGCAACTGGGCCTCGGTACAAGGCTTGCAGCCATCCGCCTGCTGAATATCCAGGGGCCTCTGGCAGAGACCGGAAACCAGCTTGACCTCGCGATCAACGGCTCCGGATGGTTTCAGGTGGCGGGTCCCAATGGCGAAACGCTCTACACCCGCGCAGGGGCCTTCAACACCAATGCAGCGGGTCAGATCATCACGGCCAGTGGCTACCTGATGGAACCGGCGATCATGGTTCCACCCAACACAACCGCGATCACGATCAATGAAACGGGCGAGATATTCGCAAAGGTTGACGGCCAGGCGAACCTCATCCTTGCTGGACAATTGACGCTTGCAAACTTCGTCAATCCAGCTGGCCTCAATGCGCTTGGCGGCAACCTGTTCCAGCCGACCGATGCGTCCGGACCAGCTGCGACAGGGCTTCCCGGCAGCCTGTCCTTCGGCACTGTGCAGCAAGGCTATCTGGAGAACTCCAACGTCGATCCGGTCCGCGAGATCACCGAATTGATTTCCGCTCAGCGCGCTTATGAAATGAACTCCAAAGTGATCCAGGCCGCGGACGACATGGCAGGGGTGGTCAGCAAGGGTATCCGCTAAGTGATGATGCGCATTCTGGCTGCCGCGCTCTGCCTGCTGGCTTTCGGCGTGAACGGTATTCGCGCACAGGCCGCGAATATCCGTTCACTGCCTGTGCCAGTGGCCACCATCTATCCAGGACAGGCCATCACGGCTTCCCAACTCACCAAACGCCGGTTTCAGACGACCGCTGGTTCCCTCAGCGGCATCGCCACGGATACCCGCGAGATTACCGGCAAGGAAGCCCGCCGCCGCTTGCCTGCGGGAAAGCCCATTCCGGTTTCCGTGCTGCAAATTCCCCTGGCCGTCAAGCGCGGTGCCACGGCCGTTGCATCTTATGATGAGGCAGGGCTTTCCATTTCGATGCCGGTGACCATCCTGCAGGATGGCGCCGCAGGTGAGATGATCGAGGCCCGCAACATGACGACAGGCGCTGTGATCAAGGTCGTCGTAACGGCCGGAGGGCGTGTGCAGGTGAGCGGAGAATGAGACGCATCCTGCTGAGTATGGCGCTGGGCATTCTCCTGTCCCTGCCGGCGTCCGGCATGTCGCGGATCAAGGATATCACCGATGTGCAGGGCATCCGTGACAACCAGCTGGTAGGCTATGGCCTCGTTATGGGCCTTGCAGGCACGGGCGACACGATGCGCAATGCTCCGTTTACGGAGCAATCGGCGCGTTCAATGCTGCTGAAGCTCGGCGTTGCCGTTCCACCTGGATCAATCCGGGCCAGAAACATTGCGGCCGTTGTCGTAACAGCAAAGTTGCCACCCTTTGTCTCGCCCGGAGAGCGCATCGACGTGACAGTCTCCTCGCTTGGCGATGCCACATCGCTCCAGGGGGGAACACTCGTTATGACACCGCTTTCCGCCGCCGACGGCAATGCCTATGCCGTGGCGCAGGGTGCAATCTCGGTATCTGGTCTTGCAGCTTCCGGCGAAGCGGAATCCCTGACCGAGGGGACACCGACCGGTGGCCGGATTCCCGGAGGTGCATTGATCGAGCGGGAACTGACGGCGGATTTCAACACAATTCCGTCTCTCTCGCTGAAGGTCAGAAACCCCGACTTCGCAACAGCGGAACGGATTGCCGAAGTCATAAACCGCTTCGCCCTGAAGGCCTATGGCATGGCAATCGCGCAGGCCGAGGATTACCGGACCGTTTCAGTCATCAGGCCGGAAAAGGCACCGGCTTCCCGGCTGATGGCACGCATTGGCGAACTGCCGGTCATGGCCGACGCGCCAGCCCGCGTCGTGATCGACGAGAAGACCGGGACAATCGTCATCGGCAACAAGGTGCGCGTCTCGCCCGTGGCGATTGCCCACGGGACGATCACGATAAGAGTGACTGAAACCCCGCTGATCATTCAGCCTGAACCATTTTCAGACGGTGTTTCCGCCGTTGAGCCCGCCACCTCGATTGCTGCCGAAGAAAGAGCGTCGAAGGTTGCGATGCTCCACGGGCCAAATCTCGAGCGGTTGGTCTATGGGTTGAACCGGCTGGGGCTGAAGCCAGCGGGTATCATCGCCATTCTTCAGGCTGTCAAGACGGCTGGGGCTCTTCAGGCGGAACTGGTGATTCAATGAGCCATCCCAGCACCCTGAACCTAGTCACCTGCCTTGCCATTCCATTGATCGGGTTTGCTGTTCAGGCTGCCGCGGAGACACCGGCAGCGAGCGAGGCCTCGCCAGCCGTCGCAAGGATTGTTGAGGCGTATTGCGTGGCCGTGGCAGATCCAGCCGCTGAGCGCCGGACGGCGCGGCAAGCCCAATCCCTTAAGGAACTGGCAATGCGTGTGGAGGAGCGCATCGCGAGGCTGGATCAGGCCAGGACGGAGCTTGAAACGGCGATCAAGCGGCAGGACGACTTGCGCCGCCTTGCCGATGCGGAACTCGTCGGCATCTACTCCGGCATGGCCCCCGACATCGCTGCTTCGCAGATGGAAAAGATCGGCGCGGCGCTGGCCTCATCCGTTCTCCGGCAACTGAAACCACGGCAGGCAAGCGCCATACTCAACGAAATGAAACCCGATGTTGCCGCGCAGCTGGTGAAGATCATCGCCAGTTCACCTCCAAGTGGCAAGGACAGGAAATGATGCATACAAAGGGTCTCCTGCCGGTGTCGCTATTTGCGGCCATGCTGTCCGGGTGTTCACCGGACATGGAGGATATCGGACAGGCCCCGGCGCTGACCCCCGTTGGTCAAGGCATCGGGATGGTGGCAAGTGAGCCATCGCTTGAAGAGGTCGAAACGCTGAGCGAGGCAGGGCAGGGATGGATCGGTGGCAATGCCGATTTCTTTCGTGACGCTCGCGCAAGCCGCAGGGGCGATCTTCTCACCGTGAACATCGAGATCAACGATAAGGCCACGCTCAACAGCACGTCGAACCGCAGCCGGAATTCATCGGCGGATGCCGGCCTTGGCTTCAATTACGACGTGATGGGCGTGGTGGAGGCCGATATGAACGGCGAGGGCGAGATCATGTCGAACACCAGCAGCGCCGGGCAGGGCAGCACGGCGCGTTCGGAACGGGTGGAACTCTCGGTGGCGGCCATGGTCACGCGGGTGATGCCCAATGGCTATCTGTTGATCGAAGGCAGCCAGGAAGTGCTGGTCAACTATGAGCAGCGGACGCTGCACGTAACGGGCCTCATCCGGCCTGTGGACATTTCGCCCAATAACTCGATTTCCTACGAAAAGATCGCCGAAGCCCGCATTACCTATGGCGGCAAGGGGCGTATCAGCGAGGTGCAGCAACCGGGCTGGGGGCAGCAGATATGGGACAGGGTCACTCCCTTCTGATGGAACACGTACACCATGGCGGGTGATATCGGTCAGGACAGGCGTAGCCTGCTGATGATGGCTGTTGCCATCTCGCTGCTGACACTGATGAGTGCGGGCGTTGGGATCACGGTTGGCCTCTTGCTGCAAAACCAGCGGGAGGTGACGGCCGGTGAGGTTTCTCAACCGTCCGCTACCGAGGTACAGACTGCGAAAGAACAGCCATCAGACGCTGCCACACATGGCTCCGCCCCCGCGAGCAGCGATGAGCAAACGCCGGAACCAGCGGAGGATGCCGAAGATATCCGTCTTGAAGACCTGAGACCCGTTGCTTTCCCGCCCATACTCACCACACTCGCCAAGCCCATAGGCACGTGGATCAGGCTCGAGGGTGCTCTGCTGGTCGTTCCCGACTCGGAAAAAGATGACGACAGGTTGGCCGTGGAAACGGGTGAGCAGATTCTCACCTATCTGCGTACGCTGCGTCTTGAAGACATCGAAACACCTTCAGGATTCCTTGGTCTCCGCGATGATCTCAACGAAACAGTCAAGATCATGTCAGGTGGGCAGATACATGGGGTTCTGATTCATGGATTGGTCGTCGAATGAGGCTGCTTCTCGCCCTGCTTGCCATCATCCCTCTCGCGGCACCCGCCGCAGCGCAGGTTACCGACCTGACCGCGCTCCTGCCTCAAGGCGATCCTTCCGTTTCAGGCCGCATCATCCAGTTCGTCATCCTGCTCACAGTACTCTCCATCGCTCCGGGACTTCTCATCATGGTGACCAGTTTCACGAGGCTGGTGATCGCCTTCTCGTTCCTCAGGTCAGGTCTTGGCTTGCAGAGTACACCCGCAAACCTGGTGCTTGTGTCGCTTGCACTGTTCCTCACCTTCTTCATCATGGCGCCCGTCTTCGACAAGGCGAAGCAGGATGGTTTGGATCCCTACATGGCGCAGCAGATTGACGAAAAGGAAGCCTACAAGCGTGTGACGGCGCCGTTCCGCGACTTCATGCTCAAGAACGTTCGCGAGAAAGACCTGGCACTCTTTCAGTCCATCGCCGCAGACAGGAAGATTTCAGAGGGCAACACGGACCCTGCCGATTTGCGCATCCTGGTCCCGGCTTTCATGATATCCGAATTACGGCGCGGCTTCGAAATTGGCTTCCTGATCGCGCTGCCGTTTCTGGTCATCGACCTGATCGTCTCAATGCTCACCATGTCCATGGGCATGATGATGCTACCGCCGACTGTGATTTCACTTCCCTTCAAGGTTCTGTTCTTCGTCCTGATCGACGGGTGGAACCTTCTGGTGGGAAGCCTGATCAGCTCCTTCATCATTCCTTAACCTTCTCCATTAGCCGTGCGGTAGCAAGTTGCAAGTAGCCTTCCGCATGACGGGGAGGGCTTGTCCTCTGGCATGATGCAATCCCGTCCCTCCGGCACCACGACCGGAATGTCCTCAAGTTTGTAACGCGTATGGGTACGGGGACATTGCACCGATGACCAGCATTATGACCAACAAGTCTGCGATGACGGCATTGCAGAGTTTGACGAATACCAACAAGAACCTCAATCAGACACAGTCACACATCTCCACCGGTTACAGGGTGGCAGCGGCGGAAGACAATGCTGCCTACTGGTCCATCGCCACAACGATGAAGTCTGACCGAGGAGCACTTTCGACCGTGAAGGATGCGCTGGGTCTCGGCGCCGCCACCATTGATGTGGCCTATACTGGCATGAACAAGGCAATCGACGTGACGAAGGAGATCAAGAACAAGCTCGTCGCAGCACGTCAGCCCGGCATCGACCGCGAGAAGGTTCAGTCCGAAATCACCGAACTCCAGAATCAGCTCAAGAGCATCGGCGATTCCTCGGTGTTCTCCGGTGAGAACTGGCTCTCGGTCGATTCGAGCAATGCTAGCTACAATGGCACCAAGACGATGATCGCGTCCTTTTCGCGCAGCGGAGGTTCAGTCTCGGTTGGCACCATCTCCATCGATGTCGATGGTGTGAAGCTGTTCGACGCCAATGACCAGTCCGGCATTCTCGACACGGTTGATACGACTGGCAACGGCAGCGTGGACTATTCGGTGTCAGATCTCGACATATCTGCCCTGACAGATACCGATGACGATCTTGCTGACCTCGAGCAGATGATTGGCTTCGTGGATGATGCCGTCGGCAGCATGACAACCGCCGCCAGCAATCTCGGTGCCGTCAAGCAGCGCACGACGATGCAATCCGAATTCGTTTCATCGCTGATGACAGCGATCGACCAAGGGGTGGGAGCGCTCGTCGATGCCGACATGAATGAGGAGTCCACCAAGCTGCAGGCGCTTCAGGTGCAGCAGCAACTTGGCATTCAGGCGCTCAGTATCGCCAACCAGAACAGTCAGCAGGTTCTCTCACTGTTCAGATAACGGCAGGTCACGTTCTCTATACGATGCGGCGGCCCCTTACTGGCTGCCGCATTTTCTTTGCGAGCTTAACAGAATGGAAACCGCGCTCCGTTTACCTTAACAGGCAGTGACGGGAGCACCAGAAATTGCTCAGGCATGAATGCCCCTCCGTCATCCGGGTGAGAGATCCGGATGTCCCAGTCAGTACAGTATCCGAGGGACGAGAGCTTCATGGCCAGTATCATGACCAACACCTCTGCGATGACGGCATTGCAGAGTTTGACGACGACCAACAAGAATCTGAACAAGACACAGTCGCATATCTCCACCGGTTACAAGGTGGCAGCAGCGGAAGACAATGCAGCCTACTGGTCCATCGCCACAACGATGCGCTCCGACAACAGTGCCCTTTCGACCGTGAAGGATGCGCTGGGTCTCGGCGCCGCCACCATTGATGTGGCCTATACTGGCATGAACAAGGCAATCGACGTGACGAAGGAGATCAAGAACAAGCTCGTCGCAGCACGTCAGCCCGGCATCGACCGCGAGAAGGTTCAGTCCGAAATCACCGAACTCCAGAATCAGCTCAAGAGCATCGGCGATTCCTCGGTGTTCTCCGGTGAGAACTGGCTCTCGGTCGATTCGAGCAATGCTAGCTACAATGGCACCAAGACGATGATCGCGTCCTTTTCGCGCAGCGGAGGTTCAGTCTCGGTTGGCACCATCTCCATCGATGTCGATGGTGTGAAGCTGTTCGACGCCAATGACCAGTCCGGCATTCTCGACACGGTTGATACGACTGGCAACGGCAGCGTGGACTATTCGGTGTCAGATCTCGACATATCTGCCCTGACAGATACCGATGACGATCTTGCTGACCTCGAGCAGATGATTGGCTTCGTGGATGATGCCGTCGGCAGCATGACAACCGCCGCCAGCAATCTCGGTGCCGTCAAGCAGCGCACGACGATGCAATCCGAATTCGTTTCATCGCTGATGACAGCGATCGACCAAGGGGTGGGAGCGCTCGTCGATGCCGACATGAATGAGGAGTCCACCAAGCTGCAGGCGCTTCAGGTGCAGCAGCAACTTGGCATTCAGGCGCTCAGTATCGCCAACCAGAACACCCAGCAGATCCTGTCGCTGTTCAGATAAGGACGCTTGCGGGGACAGGCCTCCGTCGTGGATGGCGGCCTGTCCCAGGTCTTCATTAACCAATCGCTAACCATAAACAGGCTATTGCTCTGCATGCGGGGCCATTTTTTGGATGGCTTGGGCATCACGCCCGCTCCGCGTGCCGGCTCTTGTCCGGGATGTCCTATCCTCATCGATCCTGCTTAGGGGCACTCCGCGATGGCCAGCATCCTGACCAACGGGTCCGCAATGACAGCATTGCAGACCCTGACCGCAACAATCCGAAAACTCGATGAGACCCAGACCCGGATTTCGACCGGTTACCGCGTCGGCAAAGCGGAAGACAATGCAGCCTATTGGTCAATTGCCACCACCATGCGGTCTGACAACGGTGCGCTTTCGACTGTCAAGGATGCCCTGGGCCTCGGTTCCGCGACCATCGACGTTGCCTATACGGGCATGAATGGCGCGCTAGAGGCGGTCAAGGAAATCAAGAACAAGCTGGTCGCCGCACGGCAGCCGGGCGTCGACCGCACCAAAATCCAGTCAGAGATCACCGAGCTGCAACGCCAGCTCGGCAGTATCGGGGAGACATCGGTATTCAGCGGCGAGAACTGGATTTCGGTCGATTCCTCCGCTGCGGGCTACAGCGGCACGAAGACGATTGTCTCCTCATTTTCACGCGCCAATGGCAGTATTTCGATTGGTACGATTTCGATCGACGTCGACGACGTGAAACTGTTCGATGCGGCCGATCAATCCGGTATCCTGGACCTTGAGGATAGCACAGCGAATGGCGGGGTAACCTACTCGGTTGCAACACTCAATATCGCCACGCTCACCAATTCTGATGACGATCTCGCGGACCTTGAGCAGATGATCAGCTGGGTTGATACCGCGATGACAGACATCACCGCGTCCGCGGCCAATCTTGGTGCAGTCAAGCAGCGCGTTACCCTGCAAAAAGACTTTGTTGCTGCTCTGATGGATGCCATTGCCCGGGGCGTCGGCGCACTGGTTGATGCAGACATGAACGAAGAGTCAACAAAGTTGCAGGCTCTGCAGGTGCAACAGCAGCTCGGCGTACAATCTCTGAGTATCGCCAATCAGAACAGCCAGCAGATTCTGTCTCTGTTCAAGGGCTGAAGCTGACCTCTCTCCCGAAGCAATATCCGGACAAGAATAGAATCGGACAGTCCGCCTGACGACGGACGCCGGAGATCAGAGTGGCGAGCATTCCAGACATATTGACGAAGCTCCGCGACAGTCTGCTTGGCTTGGGTCCGCGGCGGCTTCTGGCGCTTGGCCTGACAGGCTTGACGGTTTTTGCCGTTGTTGCCGCAAGCGGCTATATGCTGAGCAGGCCCAGTCAGGAAATCCTGTATTCCGGCCTTGATCCTCAGGACGTCACACGCATGGGGTCCGTGCTCCAGGATGCGGGAATTCGTTTTGACGTCAGCGTTTCAGGCGATGTTGTCACGGTGGATGTCGGACAGGCGGCGAGGGCGCGCATGCTTCTGGCTGAAAAGGGCCTGCCTCGCAGTGATACGGCCGGCTATGAACTTTTCGACAAGCTCGGCTCCCTCGGCCTGACCACTTTCATGCAGCAAATCACCAAAGTCCGCGCGCTGGAGGGCGAGCTTGCGCGAACCATCAGCCTCATCGATGGGATCGGAGCCGCACGTGTTCACCTTGCATTGAAGAGCGAGGGCAGCTTCAGAGGCGCCAACGAGCAGGCAACCGCATCAGTCATCATCCGTACAGAAGATGGCAACGGCAGTAAAGGCGCCAACTCAGTCAGGCATCTCGTAGCAGCGGCCATACCCGGCCTGTCACCCGACCAGGTTACGGTCATGAGCGCCGATGGCACGCTTCTCGCCTCACCGGATGATCCGGCATCAGCCGCACCTGAAAAGCTGATCGGCCTTGAGCGCTCTGTATCAAGTGACATCGAAGCCCGGATCGCGCGAACAATTCTTCCCTATGTCGGCATGGAGAATTTCCGGGTGAGCGTGAGCGCCAAGCTGAATGCTGACCGCCGCCAGGTGAACGAAACAACCTTCGATCCGAATTCACGCGTGGAACGGTCCGTCAGGGCCATCAAGGAAAGCGGCCAGTCGCAGAACAGCGCCACGGCGGCCGGCGTGACAGCCGAGCAGAACATTCCGGTGGAGGAGGCTGCCAATCCGGCTGGTGATTCCTCGAGCGAACAGAAGGACCGGAAGGAGGAACTGACGAATTACGAGATCAGTTCGCGCTCCGTCTCGACGGCGTCTGACGGGTATGGAATTGATCGCCTCTCCATTGCGGTTGTGGTGAACAGAGCCAGTCTCCTGCAGGATCTCGGTGACAGTCCAACCGAAGAGCAACTCGCGGCCCGGATTGGGGAGTTGGAGAAGCTGGTAGGATCGGCGGCCGGCATCGTCGACAGCCGCGGCGACACACTGACCATCACCACGGTGGAGTTTCGCACTCCGGAGGACTTTCCACCAGCTGATGAGCCGGTTGGTATCTTCGCCGGATTGACGCCGTATATGGGAAGCCTGCTCCAGGCTGGCACGCTTCTTCTCATCACGCTTCTCGTCGTGCTCCTCGGCTTGCGGCCTGCGGTCAGGATGATCGTCAGCGAACGGTTCGCTTTGCCAAACCTGGAGCAGCCCGCACTACCTGGTATGCCATTTGATCCCGCCGGAATGCCGGTTGGTGACATGTCGGTTTCGAGCGCCGCACTCGACAGTTTCGCTTTGCCGCAGCTTGGCGGCTCGCCAGAGGACCTGCTGCTCGACAACCTTGCGCGCGAAGTCTCCAACAGCCCCAAGGACCGTCTCGCCAAGATCGTCGAACTTGATCCGGAGCGCGCTGTTGAAGTCCTCAAGCAATGGCTGACTGACACCGCGGATCAGAATGCATGATTCCTCTCTCCCGCTGGCTGAATGATCGGGAGGGCACAGAGCCGCAGCCCCTCCCTCTGCTGAACGAGGCCATTGATGTATTGGCCGGCGATGCGGTGCCGCTGATCGCCCCCGTTGAGCTTGAGGCCGCCGATGTAGCAGCCCGCGAACAGGAGTTCGCCGACGCCCTTCGCAGAGCTGAGGATACGCTGGCAACTGAACGTCATTTCCACGCTCAAAGGGAACAGGCCCTGCGCGAGGAGTTGGGGGCTACGCTGGTCTGCGCCCTGACAGCACAGATTGAGGCGGGCCTCGCGGGCCTTCAGGAGGAACTTGAAGCCGCTCTCACGGATATCCTCCGGCCCTTTCTGGGGCTTCGCTCGACGGCAGAAGCCATCTCAGCCTTGGCCATGTTGATCGAGACGGACTTTCGAAACCAGGCAGAGCCACTGCTGGAAGTGCGGGCGCCACGCAGCTTGCATGATCTTGTGCGGCCTGCATTGGAGCAAGCCGGGCTATCCACGTCCCTGTCGGAAGCAAGCCGCATCGAAATGGTATTCAAGTCACGGACATCACAGTTCGAACAACTTGCCACTCGCTGGCTTGACATTATCGCGGAGCGAAATGGATGAAGGACGAAGGCAAGGCCGTTTCGGAAATCGTCATTATCCGCCGGGGGAGCAGCGATGATGCGGCGGGCGCCAAGGGTGGAGCGTGGAAGATCGCCTATGCCGACTTTGTGACGGCGATGATGGCCTTCTTTCTGGTCATGTGGCTGATCAATGCTTCAAATGAGGAAACGAGAGCTCAGGTCGCAAGCTATTTCAATCCGATCAAGCTGACGGACACGACCACAGGCGCACGCAGTCTGAAAGATATGAGGGACAGCAAGACTGCCCGGAAGGCCGAGATGAAAAGCGAAGCGGAGGGATCGCCGCCGTCAAAGCAGGATATCCGGCAGGAAGCAGACCTGCTTGCCAACCCGCCACGATCACTCGACCGCATTGCAAACACCGTATCCGAGGTGGAGTTCAGAAATGCCGGGCTGGAGAGCACGATAGAAGTCGCGCCGTCCCTGAAGCCAGACAAGACGGATCCAGGTGTGGGTGATCCCTTCGATCCACGCAGTTGGGAGAAGGCTGAACAGATGGCAACGACGGAAAATCCGGCAGGTGTATTGGCAGAAGCACCAGACGCTTCGACAGCGGGCAAGGCAAAGGCTGCGGCAGGCAAGGCCGTGGAAGACGCAGAGGCCATCCGGACGGAGATCAACGCCGCGCTGGGCACATTGGATGGTGTCCTGAGCAGGGCGGTAAGCATCAGGCAATCCGATGGGGGTGTCCTGATCAGCCTCACGGAAACAGAAGGCTTCGAGATGTTCAAGACAGGTTCAGCAGAACCTGAACCTCAGTTGATGAAACTCGTGCAGGCCGTGGCCAAGTCACTGCAAGCACGGCCTGGCAACATCATCATCCGTGGTCACACAGACTCCCGCCCTTACCGCAACAAGTACTACGACAACTGGCAGCTTTCGACCGCACGGGCTCATTTTGCGCGCTATATCCTGATCCACGGCGGGCTTGAGGAAAGCCGTATCCGCCGGGTGGAAGGGGTTGCTGATCGCGAACCACTGAACAGCAATGACCCTCAGGCAGCGGAGAACCGCAGGATCGATATTCTGGTTGAGACGCCTTCACAATGAAATGCGCCTTCACGATATTTCCCGTGATGGCTTTGCTTGGCTGCATGTCAGCACATGCCGGGGAGAGTACGTCACCTCAAGATCGCTCGACGCAGCAGACGACAAGGGCGCAGCTTCTCGAATTGTCACAGAAGCCGGACGTCATGGTTGACTTGAACAGGCTGATGCGGTTGCAGGATGACTCAGCTGCGGGACGGCCCGGATCGATCGCTGAGCAGAAACGCTTGCTTGCAGAGATCGGGGACAAGCTCAGGGTCTTTTTTGATTCAGCTCCCGCCGCACAACTCATTGCGGTTGCGCCGGATGTAGCAGCCTATGTGCTGAGTGGAGGAGATCCGGCCGTAGCAGCTTTGCTTTCAAGAAAAGATACGGTTGGCATCCGCATGCGCGGCATACTGGAAGCCTCCGGGGCCTTCATGCAGGGCGACCGCGAAACGGCAGCCGGATTGCTCCGTGATGTTGATACACAGCGCCTGCCCTTGCGCCTCGCAGGACGTATCGCCCTCGTTCAGGCACTGCTTGCAAAGGATGACGGCCCGGCAAAACAGGCGCATCTGGCTGTCGCGATAGCAGCCATGCCAGGATCGCTCATTGAGGAATCCGCCTTGCGGCGCTCGGCACTCGCTTATGCAGCGACCGCTGATGAACGGCGCTTCTGGGAGCGGATTGCACGGTATCAGCGGCGATTTCCAAACTCGCTTTACTCTGCGGCATTCTGGCGGGAGGTTTCGGACGCGATCATCGACTGGGTAGCAAAAGACGGAAGCTTTCGTCTGAACCGCTTGGATCTCGAGTGGAACGGCATGAGCCTGGTACAAAGGCGGAAACTCTATCTCGCGCTGACACGCCAGGCGGCGGCTGCAAACAACCCGCGCGTGGTCGAGTTTGCCGCCACACGCCTCCATAGACTGGCGGTGGAAGGCGGACAGGAAGACCAGATCTCACGGCTTTACATGGCAATCTACAAGATTGCCTCACCCGAGGGCGACAGCGCGCTGCGCGGCCTCAAATCCATTCGAAGCGACTTGCTTGGCGAACAGGACAAGGAACTTCTCAACGCAGCCTTGGCGCTCAGCGAGCAGATCAACAGGCCATTACCTGCGGTCTCCTCCTCAACTGTGGATGAGGAAGAGCCGTTACTCAGGAGAGGCCGACAGGCACTCACCGACAGCGACGCGCTACTCGAAGGCCTTCCGTTTTGAGAGGCGCTGATACCATCCGAACCGGACCCCAACCGGAAAGGCCGCTGCAGTCTCCGCGCCATCGCCATGCGCAGGATGCCGGTATTGATTTTTCGGAACTGATATCATCAATTGATCCGGAGGGGGGCACGCCTTCCAACGTGGATGGCTTTGCGGCCTTCGAAGGGGGATCAGCGCACGGGGCTGCGGAAGCAGTCGAAGGTGCGGCGCTGCCAAGTTGGTATCCTCTCATGAATCTGCCCATCGAATCCGGCACGACTTGCGGACCAGCGGCCGCCACTGACGCCGGCTTGAAGGATCGGAAGCTGGCTGAAACAGGCCTCTTGAATCAAATCGTTGCAGGACATGCAGGGCGCGATGAGCACCCGATGAAACAACAACCACATCTGACCGCAACTTTCGCACTGGAACATGACCGGAAGGACAGCGTGTCAGACAGCGTCAGCCCCCTGCATGGATGTAAGGAGGCTCTCGTCACGGTGGAGCCTGGCCTACTGGATGCTGAAAGGCAGGTTGGCGTTGCCGATATCAACCCGGATCCGGTCATGCAGCACGGTGCTGCAGCTTTTCCGTCGCAGACTTCGGCCTTGGCGCTGACAAGCGGCAACCCCATCACGTCACCAGCGCAACAAATCATCACGACGCTGGCCAGCGCCGCTGTCCCGGGTCAAGCGAACCGACTTCTCCAGCCTGAGGTCAAGATACTCCGGTTTGGGTTGATGCCGGAGGAACTGGGTGATGTCGAAGTTATGCTGCGGTATTCCGGACGGAAAGCGATGATCCACATCACGGTCAGCAGTGACGCTGCCGCCGATTCGGTGCGCCGTGACATCACGCTGCTTGAAGATCGGTTGGCGCCGTTACTTGGAACGGCACCCTCACGGCCAGTCACGGTGGTCGTTCAGGTCGACCCTCAGGCTCCGGACGGGACAACCGAGCAGGATGGTAGATCTCAAGCAGCGGCAGATTTCGGCACAGAAACTAACGCTCGGGACCGTCAGCCATCTCCCGGAAGAGAGGAGTCATCATTCAAATGGGATACAGGTGGTCGAGATGACAAAGTGCCTTCCCCTCGGTCTTCTGTTGGGCAGCGGTGTTCTGTCACTGGCCTTGTTGTCTAACTCCCCCCGGCCTGCAGTGGCTGAGCAAGAGAATATCTGTGAACGCGAAATGATCGCTGCCTCCGAGGCGGAAGATGTTCCGCTTGGCGTCCTCTATGCCGTGGGGTTGACGGAGACGGGGCGACGGGGCTCACTCCATCCATACGCTTTGAACATCGAGGGAAAGTCGGTGTTCGCAGAGTCGAAAGGCGCGGCTTTGGCGCAATTCACCGAGGCGCGCCGCGAGGGAAAGACACTCATTGATCTCGGCTGCATGCAGATCAATCATCATTATCACGGAGCGGAGTTCGACTCGCCCTCAGCCATGCTCGAGCCGCGCAGCAATGTGAGGTATGCGGCGCGCTTTCTCAAGCAACTCAGGCAGCGCGAGGGCAACTGGACAATGGCAGTCGCGCGCTATCATGCCGGGCCCAACAACAATCCGGCACAGAAACGCTACATCTGTGCGGTGATCCGCAATCTGGCAGTCACTGGCTTTGGTTCCTGGACGCCCGAAGCCCGCCATTTCTGCAGTGAACGGGATCGCAAGAAGAGGGTTTCGCCGGCGTCAGGCCTGCGCAAGCCATGACCTCCATGATCAGCGGCATCAATATAAAGGATACTCATCATGAGTCTCTATGGTGTGATGCGCACAGGTGTGTCCGGCATGAATGCCCAGACGAACCGCCTCGCGGTTGTGGCTGACAACGTCGCGAACGTGAATACGACGGGATACAAATCGTCCTCCTGCGCATTTTCCAGCCTCCTCCTGTCGGGGAACGACCTGAACTACGAGTGTGGCTCGGTTTTGACGACCGTTCGGCACCACACCGATGTACAGGGCAGTCTGACTGGAACTGCATCGCTGACCGATCTCGCAGTCCAGGGATCAGGCTTCTTCATCGTATCTGATCCGGGCGGCGCATCATTCCTGACACGGGCTGGGTCATTCGTGCCGGACGCCGAAGGCAAGCTCGTGAACGCTGCAGGCTTCACACTCCTCGGATTTCCGCTGACGGGCAAGAAGCCGGATTCCATCATCAACAGCACCGGTAATCTCGTGCCTGTCGATCTTGAGGATCTGCCCTTGGTGGCCAGCCCGTCCACCGAAGGCCGCTTTGCAGCCAATCTGCCTTCTGCCGCCGAAGAAACCGATCCATCCAAACTGCCATCGCTCAATGGCGCAGCTACCTCCTACACCGCGAAGAGCTCGATCGTCACTTATGACAAGCTCGGCGCAGAGCTGAAACTCGACATCTATTTCACAAAGACCGGCGACAACCAATGGGAGGTCACCGTTTTCGATGGCCGCGATGCCGCTTCCAGTGGTGGCTTTCCCTATGGATCCGGACCGCTTGGTACGTTGGATCTTGAATTTGGCGACAACGGCCAGTTGCCCGCCGGTGGCACGTACAGCATGTCCTTTGAGATACCCGGCGGCGCGGATTTCACTCTTGATCTATCAAGGTCAACACAACTCGCAGCTGACTACTCGGTACGAGCAGCCAGCGCCAACGGCATGCCCGCCGGCGACCCCGACAGGCTGGAAATAACCTCTGAAGGCCTGATCTACGGAATCTATGACGATGGAACCCGCGTACCCCTCTATCAGATTCCTCTGGGCCATGTCGCAAGTCCTAATCAGCTGACACCTCTTGCAGGCAATGTTTATACGACATCGGCGAACTCAGGCAGTATCGAAATCGGCTTCGCCCAGTCTGAAGGCTTCGGCTCCATCAGATCGGCGACGCTCGAACAGTCCACCGTCGACCTTGCTGGTGAACTCACGCAAATGATTGATGCCCAGCGGGGCTATACGGCCAATTCAAAGGTATTTCAGACAGGTTCGGAACTGATGGATGTTCTGGTGAACCTGAAGCGCTGACGGCAATTGATGGCGGCATGAGGCCCCAGGCATGGCAAGTCTTTCCTCGGCACTGAACTACGCACTGGCTGGGCTTACAGTCAGCACCGCGCAGTCAGCACTTGTGGCACGGAACATCAGCTCGGCGGGCAATGAGAACTTCACCCGCAAGTCGGCTGAAATACACAGTCTCCCCAGCGGCATGCCCAGCGTGTCGGGGCTGCGGCGCAGCACAGACCGGGAGGTTCTTGACAAGCTCCTGCTTTCCACCAGCGATGCTGCAGGAAGCCAGCTCACGCTTGACGCACTTTCAAGGATCAGTGCGCTCTCCGGCGATCCCCAGGACGAGCAATCGATCCCGGCGGCCATCGGTCAGTTGCAGCAATCACTCCGCGGATATGAGTCGAATCCAGCCAACAACGCTCTCGGCAGGGCAGCACTCGAAGCGGCAAGGATTGTCGCTCTGAAACTCACCAGCGCCGCAGCAGAGGCCACTTCGATCAGGAACGGTGCAGACACCGCCATGGCCGAGGTTGCGGCAAACATCAACACGCTTCTTGCGCAATTCAAGGTCGTCAATGACAGCATCATCCGTGGACAGGGAACGCCAGACGAGCTTGCCGAAAACCTAGACCAGCGCGACAGCATCCTGAAGCTCCTGTCGGCCGAGATCGGCATACGGACCGCCACGCGGCCTAATAACGATGTGCTGATCTATGCGGAAGGCGGTGCTGTACTGTTCGAAGGGCTTCCACGAACGGTCAGCTTCACGCCGGCCGCTGGTTTGTCACCGGGTGTGGCAGGCAATCCGCTCTACATAGACGGTGTCGCAGTAACGGGCGCAGCTGCACCGATGCCCGTTTCGGGTGGAAAGATTGCCGCTCTGGCGGAAATCCGTGACAGGACAACCGTCCAGTTCACGAAACAACTGGATCAGATCGCGGCTGGTCTCATAAGGAGTTTCGCGGAGAAAGATCCAGCCGTTGCGCCGTTGCTGCCCGATGTGGAAGGACTGTTCATGGCAACCGGTGATTTGCCGGTTACCTCTGAGTTGAACGCCGGCCTCTCCTCCCGGATCCGGATCAATCCGCTGGCTGACCCCGGCACAGATGGATCCATCTTGCTTCTGCGAGATGGCGGCTTTGGTGGAGCGGCCTATGTACGCAACTCACAGTCTCTGCCGGGTTTCCAGGCCAGGCTCTCGGAACTGGCGGATGCATTGGACAAGGCACAGGTCTTCGGCATCGCGGATGGCGTCGGCGGCAACACATCTGTGAAATCGCTCAGCCTCCAGTCAGCCTCGTGGGTTGGTGGACGTCATCAGGCAGCACAATCAACTCTTGATGGCGCCAACGCCCGGCAATCGCGCGCTGGCGATGCATTGGCCCGCATCACAGGCGTTAACATCGACCAGGAAATGGCGGCCCTGCTCGACCTCGAAAAGAGCTATCAGGCATCCTCCAAGGTTCTCAGCATTGTGAACAGCATGATGGCCACCCTGTTAGAGGCCGTCGGGTGATGACTGCGGTGGCAGCTACACCGTCGCGCCTGTTACTGCAGCCACTGCGCCACGCAATCGCAGCGGCGCAAGCACAGCTCAACGACACGCAAGTTGAAGCCACAACAGGGCGTCATGCACACATGACTCTGGCGCTTGGATCCAACTTCGGTTCTAACCTCGGCCTCAGGCTGCAGTTGACTGGAGCTGAGCAGGAAATCGGAGTTGCGCGGCATGCGAAGGAGAAGGCGGGTTTCATACAAATCTCGCTCTCGCAACTGACAGATCTGACCGCGGGGTTCCGCTCCACCCTCGCCACCGCAAGAAGTTCAGCCGACAGCCGGCAATTGTCAGCGCATGCGGCGGCATCCGCTTTGGACTCGATGCGCGCAACATTGAACATCTCCTTCGATGGCCAATATCTGTTTGCAGGACTCAACGCTGAAACACCGCCGATAAAGGACTACGGAGCAGGACCACGTGCCGTGATTGTATCAGCCTTCACCGCGGAGTTCGGATTTCCGCCGGACGATCCGGCCGCCTCCAGCCTGACACCGGCACAGATTGGGACCTTTCTTGATGGGAGCTTCAAAAGCCTCTTCGAAGCAGCATTATGGCGCGGTAACTGGTCAGTTGCGGCCGATGAAACCACGACGACAAGGCTTGCAGGCGAAGAGATCGACACCGCCGCGAATGCCAACGCACCCTTTGCGCGCGCGATGGCCGCAGCATTCAGCATGATTGACGTTCTCGGGCGCAGCGAACTCGGCCGGATGGCTCATGAAACAGTGATCGACAGGTCGCTCCTCCTTGTTTCGGAAGCCGAGGCGACGATCGCTGAGGAACGGAGCCGTATTGGCTCAGGGGAAAGCAGGCTCGCTAGAGCCTCTGACCGACTTGAAGTCAGGAAGGCAAACCTGGCATCGGCAATACAGGCACTTGAGGGGGTCGACAGCTATGAAGCTGCAGCGCGCATCAACATGCTGATGACAGAGCTTGAAGCTTCTTACGCACTGACCGCACGGATCAGCAGAATGAGCCTGCTGTCATACCTATGACGACGCGGCAAGCCACAGCAGGAGAAGACTACCTTCATGTATGAGTCAACTTACCGCTCGATGATCGAGGAGACATCCGAACAGATCCGGGAGAACGAGCGGCTGGCGTTTGACCGGTCCATTGCACTCCTGAAGCAGGCACAGAATGCCGGACGAGGCACACGGGAATCGGTTGAGGCATTGCTGTTCGTAAACCAGCTCTGGACTGTCCTGCTTGATGATCTTTCCAGTCCCGGGAACGGGTTTCCGGATTCGCTCAAGGCTAGCCTCATATCAATCGGAATCTGGATTCTGCGACGCACAGAAGACATCCGTCAAGGCAAAGCAGATGATTTCACGGCACTCATCGAAGTGTCAGAGAGTATCAGGAAAGGTTTGGGAAGGTACTGACATGTTCATTCATCTCAAGCGCGGCGAGAAACTCTACGTAAACGGCGCCGTGCTGCGGGTTGACCGCCGGACCTCGCTGGAATTCCTCAACGACGTGACCTTCCTTCTTGAAAATCACGTGATGCAGGCGGAGGATGCTACAAGCCCGGTCAAGCAATTGTATTTCGTTGTGCAGACAATGCTGATGGAGCCGGCCAATGCGGGAATGACCGCTGAGCTCTATAAGCATCTGTCGTTCCGTACCCGTCAGGCGACGACCGATGAGGCAGTGAGAGTCCAGATCGATGCAGCTGACAGAAAGGTGAGCGAAGGCCGCTTCTTTGACGCTCTCAAGCATCTCCGCAGCTGCTTTGCGGGAGAAAAAAAAACCGAGCTGAAACCCGCCCTGGCAGGTGAGGAAGCGGCCTGATGGGTAACATCTCTGCTCTGTCGGCAACTGGGCCTGGGCTTCAAAAGCCCGACGGGAATGTCAGCAAGTCCAACCTCGACTACAGTGCATTCCTGAGGCTCTTCATCGCGTCGATGAAAAACCAAGACCCTACAAAGCCAAATGATCCGGCGCAGACCATGGCTCAGCTTGCCTCGTTCTCGAACGTGGAGCAGTCGATCAAGCTCAACGACAAGCTGGACACGCTTCTTGCCTCGACGAATGCCGGCGTCGCTGCCGCCCTGATCGGCAAGACGCTGAGCAGTATGGACGGGAAGACATCAGGAGTGGTGGTGAGTGTCGAAAACACGCCGACTGGACTGGTCGCCAGGCTTGAAGGCGGCGGGTACCTCGATCTCTCCAGCGGATACAGGATTGGATCGCCATGAACGAGGTGGACGCCCTGAAGCTTGTTCAGGATGCGATCTGGGCAGTTATCGTTGGATCGGGTCCGGCTGTCGGCGCGGCCACCGCGGTCGGTGTCGTCATTGCTTTTCTCCAGGCGCTTACCCAGGTCCAGGAATCGACCCTGACCTTCGTCCCGAAAATTCTGGCGATCTTCGCCGCCCTCCTGGTGTTCGCTCCGCTGGCGGCAGCGCAGCTCATGAGCTTTACCGAGCAGGTCTACACTCATATCGGTACCGGTTTCTGACGTGATGGCCTGAGCCGGAGCACCCTGCATGGCCGAACTGGTCCGTACCACAAATCCCGGCTCAGAGCCTGGCACCGGAAACCGTGACATTGGGTTCGCCGTTGGAATTGTGGCAATCCTGATCGTGCTCTTCCTGCCTATCCCGCCATTTCTTCTCGATCTCGGACTGGCTCTGTCGATATCACTCGCAGTTGTCATTCTGATGGTGGCGCTGTGGATACCGCGGCCGCTCGACTTTTCTGCATTTCCCACCGTGCTTCTGATTGCCACCATGCTCAGGCTCGCCCTCAACGTTGCAACGACGCGCCTCATTCTTTCGCACGGCCATGAGGGCGAAACCGCAGCCGGTCACATGGTCGGCGGCTTTTCACGGCTCGTCATGAGTGGTGATTTCGTCATCGGCGTCATCGTGTTCGTAATCCTCATCACCATCAACTTCATGGTGATCACCAAGGGCGCATCACGCATCGCCGAGGTGGGTGCCCGCTTCACGCTGGATGCGATACCGGGTAAGCAAATGGCAATCGACGCCGATCTCTCGGCTGGCCTGATCGACGAAAGGGAGGCGCGGCGCAGACGGTCAGAGTTAGAGCAGGAAAGCGCTTTCTTCGGTTCCATGGATGGTGCTTCGAAATTTGTCCGCGGTGATGCGATTGCCGGACTGATCATCACGGGCGTCAACGTCTTCGGCGGCATCATCATCGGCATGTTCCGGCATGGGATGAGCTTTTCGGAATCGGCCGACGTCTTCACCAAGCTTACGGTGGGCGACGGACTCGTAACTCAGATCCCAGCCCTCATCGTATCGCTCGCCGCCGGCCTTCTTGTCTCGAAGGGTGGCAACCGCGGCGCAGCGCAGGAGGCCATCTTCACCCAGCTTGGCGCTCATCCGCGGGCGCTGCTGGTCGCGGCAGCCCTGCTGGCGGTTCTGGCGCTGGTGCCTGGACTGCCGTTCGTCCCCTTCGCCATTCTCTCGGGCGTGATTGCCGCTGGGGCAGTTGCCGTCACACGGCAGAACCACGCCATCTTGAGATCGGCCGTGGAGAAGGAGAAACGCGAAGAAGCCGCAAAGCAGGAGGAGGAACGCAATTCGGTCAGGGAGCTTCTGCGCACCTCCGAGATCGAATTACGGCTGGGCCGGCAGATTTCGGGCGCCATGCTTGTGTCACACGGTGAATTGGCGCACCGCGTTGCCAAGATGCGCCGCCGCTTTGCCCAGGAATTCGGCTTCGTCATTCCGGAGATCAGGTTGAGCGATGACCTGCTGATCCCACCAAAGAGTTACGCTATCCGCATTCATGGTACGACGGCCGCAAGCTTTGAATTACGCCTCGGGGAGCTGCTCGTTATTCCCGGCGGGAAGCCGCGGCCAGAACTTCCGGGAGATGAAGTGCGGGAACCGGCCTTTGGCATGGAGGCCTACTGGTATCCCGACATGTTCTCCGCCGAACTTCGCGGCAATGGCTATGTTCCGGTCGATGCGATGTCCGTGATGCTCACTCATCTTTCCGAGGTGATCCGCAGCAACCTCGGCAATCTAATGTCATACAAGGATCTGCGCGCGCTGACGGAGCGGTTGGATCCGGAGTACAGGCGGCTGCTTGATGAGACATGCCCCTCACTCCTGTCCTTTTCCGGGTTCCAGGCGATCCTCAAGCTGCTGTTGTCAGAGCGTGTGTCGGTACGCAATCTGCATCTCATTCTCGAGGCGATAGCGGAGGTGGCGCCGCATGTTCGCAAACCCGAAGCGATTGTCGAGCATGTCCGCCTGCGGCTCGCGCAGCAGATCTGCGGTGACCTATCCATCGATGGCGTTCTCCGGATCGTGAGACTTGGCAACCGCTGGGACATCTCCTTCATTCAGAGCCTCAAGCGCGACGCGAAGGGAGATGTGATCGAATTCGACATCGACCCCAGCCTGATCGAGCAGTTTGCAACTGATCTGACCGCCGCGGTGAAATCACTTCTCGACCGCGGCGAGCAATTCGCACTCGTTACCGCGCCCGAAGCGCGACCTTATGTGCGGATGATCGTTGACCGTCTGTTTCCTGCGCTGCCCGTTCTGTCGCATATCGAGATCGCGCGCGGCGGCAAGCTGGAGGTGATTGCCTCGCTGTCATGATGGAGGGGTTTGACAGTCAGTTATTCGCCGTATTCCTGCTATTCTGCAGGATCGGTGGTTGCATGCTGCTCGGACCGGGCTTCTCAAGCCCGCGTGTACCGGTCCATATCCGGCTGTTCAGCGCCCTTGTTCTCACCGCTGCCATTTCGCCCTTGCTGACTGCGGAGATCGCGCAACTGATGCGTGCCACTCCGGAAGGTCAGATTGTTCTTCTGATCATCCGCGAAACCGTGATTGGTGCCGCCATCGGCCTGATGGCTCGCTTCTTCATTCTTGCGCTTCAATTCAGTGCAACAGCTGTTTCGAATTTCATCGGGCTCGCCGGGATTCCCGGTGTCCCGCTGGAAGAGGGCGACACAGGCTCACCGCTGGCCACACTGGTGTCATCAGCTGCGATCGCACTGTTCTTCACTCTGGGCCTTCACCTTGAACTGATCATGGCTGTGATTGATTCCTATCGTATTCTGAAACCAGGGGACAATTTCCCGATCAGTGCTCTGACGACAAGTATGTTGACCGTGCTGAGTGAAACCTGGTTGCTGGCTCTCAGGCTTGCCGGACCCTTCTTGCTCTATGCCGTGACGGTGAATTTTGCACTGGGCCTTGGAAACCGCTTTGCGCAGCAGGTGTCAATGTATCACGCCACGACGGGCGCGGTGATCCTCGGTGGTTTTCTGCTGTTGTACCTGATGTGGATGGATTGGAGTCTGGCTTTCGTAGCTGCTTATGAATCCTGGCTTGTCTCGGGTGGCTTTTGAGCATCATCGGTGCACGGATAGTGCGGATGGCAGCCGCCCAGAAGGAGTTGGTCCGGCTGCTTGAGGCAAAGCTGGCCCAGCATGAGCAGCAGGCCGCTTCGCTTCGCAGCCTTATTGACACGCTCTCGGTATCATTGGGCATCATCGAGTCGGATTTTCCAGCCTTTCATGCCCATGGCCTGTCTCGCCTTGCGGAACGTCAAGCTCTGCATGCCACTTTCAGCGTTGAAGCAGAGGTCATTCGGCGTGAACTGGTGGCCGCTCGCAGCCGGGAAAAAGCATTCTCCGCAAAGGCATTGCAAGTGCTGCGGAACGAGGAACGCAAGGTCCAAGAGGCTGAGGCCCTGGAGGCAGCATTCTCGATGGGCAGGACAGCCTGCCGCAAGACTGCAGTGCTGAAATGAGGATGCCGCCACTGGAGATCTGAGCGATGGCTGTTAGGCTTTCTTCCGACCTGATCATGGATGTGATGCGAAACGCAAATCCCGCACGGGTCGACACCGCCGTGGCCAAACTGCGCGACATGGGGGAAACCGGGGAGACACAGTCAGCCTTTGCGGCAACCGTGGACAGGCTTGACAGCCACCAGTCGGTTGTTTCCGGTCCATCGCTAGCACTTCCTTTCGACGAAGGGCGCAGTGCTGCAAGGGTGGCTGAGACGCCCTATCAGGGATTCGAGAAAATGGTTCTGCGAAATCTCTTTGAAACACTGCTGCCTGACAGCGCATCGGGTGCATTTGGATCTGGCCCTTCGGCCGGCATATGGCGTTCGATGGCGGCCGAGCAAATGGCCTCGGTCTATTCAGAGGTAGGTGGAGCGGGAATCGCCCGCGTTCTTGAGGAACAGGATGGGCGCATCGCATCCCGGCAGGGCGAATGGCCGTATTTCAGTGTCAGGCATATCGACAGCTTTGTGGGTTGATGGCTGATGACCGCTTCACCTCCGATGTGCAAGCCATTGGGCAGCGCGACGCTGACCCCAGCGTTGATGAAGCTGATTGATGTGATCGAAGAGGAAAACACGGCGCTGCGCAGGCATTGGATTGGGGTTCATGCGGGCTTTACTGACAGGAAAAATCAGGCATTGCGCGAACTCATGGCTGCACAGCGCTCGGTTCTGTCCTCTGCCGCACGGGAAGTGTGCGAACCGCTGCTGCGGCGCCTCACACTCGAACTGAACGAGAATGCACGTCTTCTCAAGCTGAACATATCAGCGGTGGGTGAGATCAGCGACATCCTGATCAGCGGCCTGCGCGAAGCAGAGTCAGATGGCACCTACTCCCGAGGGCAGGCAAAGGTGCGCGTATAGTTACAATGTTCAGGATCATTGGTTTAGGCATCTGGATCATTCTGGTGACCTCCTGTGCGACACTTGCCTCGGTATATTTTTGGTCAGACACGACCGGCGATGGAAGCCAGGCCACCGACGCCGGTGTCGAGGAACTTGTTTCTGAAATGACGAGCATTCCCGTCATGCGGAATGGCGACATCAGCGGCTACGTCATCCTTCAGCTTTCATTTGCTGCTGACAAGGTACTCCTGGGCGAGAAGAAGCTTGATCCGATGCCCTTCCTGAGGGACGCGGCGTTCCGGGTTTTGTTTACCAGTGTGGACATCGATTTCCGACACATCAGGAAGGATCAGCTTGACCGTCTGACATCCGAGGTGGCACGCGAGGCCAACGTTCGCATTGGGGCGGAACTGGTCCGCAACGTTCTATTGCAGCAGTTTAATTTTGTGAAAAAGGAAGATATCCGCACCAACTGGATCGGTAGCCGTGTCAGAACGGAGGACTGAGGAGACTGGGCAGTGTCGGCCCGAGCTCTGGCATGCAATATGCCGGAGTCAAAGCCGCGCCGGTGATGTTGATGCGAATGTCGCCACGCTGATGCGTCTCGCCGATGATCCGCTGCGGCTGAGTAGTTTCATGGCACGGCAACCGGATGAGATTTCAGGTCAGCGCGGTTGTGGCGGGGAGATGGCCGCGGTTTGCGCCGCAGTGCCTCAGAGACCTTCTGTGTCAAATTGGAAACGCGAAAGCGCCGTGGACCTTCGCAAATATGACTGTTCTGATCCAGCCGACCGCACTTCGTTGCTTCCTGTCAGATTTGTACCAGACACGGGAGACGCAGAACGAGCGTTGGATGGGGGGTTCAAGTCACCTCCAGACGCCGCAAGAACGACTGATCCGCTCGGCGTGTGGTCGCTGAGGCAGGGGATGATGGCAGTCATGATGGCAGCGGCGTTGTCGCTTCTGATATTCGTCTGATCCGCAGCGGCGTGATGGCATGAAGTTTGCTTCTCAGGGCCTCGAGAAGAGGACGAGGCCATGGACGAGACAGTATTGGAGAGAATTCGGCGGTTGCCGCGCACGGATCTTGAGTCTTTCGCCGTGCGCGCGGCGTTGCATATCCGGCATAGGCGTGAGGAAGCGGATTCACGTTACTTCTTCAGCGCGACGGTATTCGGCTTCTTGCTTGGCGCAACGGTGGCTTCTTCAGGCTTCCTCCTCGGCATTCGCCTCGGATGATCTTTACTATTCCGGAATGACGTGACCCACGAACGGCAATTCACGGAATTGATGGGCCATGTCCATGCCGTAACCAACCACGAATTTATCGGGGCAGAGAAAGCCCTGGTGGTCCGCCATGATGTGGGCAGCGAGATGCCCTGGCTTGTTCAGCAGCACGGCGGAATAGGTTCCCTTGGCACCGCGGGCCGCGAGGAGATCCTTGGCGAAGGCCAACGTGCGGCCCGATTCAAGAATATCATCGATCAGGAGAACATCACGGCCACGCACGTCCGTTTCGATGTCGCGCAGGACCGTTACCTGACCCGAGGACTTGGTTGACTTTCGGTAACTGGACAGGATCATGAAGTCCACTTCCGGCGAAAGACCCGCGTGATGCATGGCGCGGATCAGGTCGGCAGCGAAGACGAAGCTTCCCTTCAGGATCGGCACTACGAGGAGATTGGTCGGATTGCGCTGGGCAATGTCATTGGCAATGGCCTTGACGCGCGCGGCAATTTCTTCCTCAGAGAAGAGGACGCCGATGCGGTGGCCGTCGATCGTGATCTCAGTCATGGGATGGTATTTGAGCCGATTTCATCAGCACGGGCAAATCGAATTTCGACTTTTCCCGCCGTTGCGGGCGGGGCTGTGAGTGTGGTCTTGAAGCTTCGGTGTTCACCAGCCTTCAGAAGTTGCACCCCGGTATCGATTAGCCACGAATGGACTTCAGCATGGCTTTGGTCCCTCAGGCCGAACCTCAGCAGGGGAACTTTGCGTTCGGAATCGGTGATGTTGGTGAGGTCTCCCATGACGGCGAGTTCAAGACGGCCATCGATATCGAGGTGCTCAACCGTAACCCGGTGGATGGCGAGGCCATAAATGTTCACATCCCTGCCCAACCAGTCATGGAGGACAATACTGGCCGGGGCTGCAGCCACAACGCGGTCGGGAAATGCGAGCGCGCCCAGAAACGGGGAGATGGCAACAATCAGCAATCCTGCCCACGCCATGCCCTTGGCCTGGCGTTGCCGCTTCTGGGAGAGGAAGGCTTCGCGGGCCCGCTGTGCGGCCAGCAACAGGGGCCGCGTGTCGGGGTCCAAATCCTTCCGCTCCGGCGGCCCGGGCTGTATCTCTGTCGCCATGGTTTCGATCCACTCATGTCCACTAGCCGAAGACGTCGTCATGGAACGGCCGTGCCTGGGCAGCGGGCCGCTGTGATCATCGGCGGCGGCACATGAGGGGCAATGTGTGATCATTGTGCTTGGAGCTTACATATCGGATATAATTGCGCGCTTTGGTTTAGTTTAAACTTCGTCAGGGTTAATGAAGCGTTAAAACTCGGATGGTTTAAGGAGGGCATATTCAAAGGAGAACAGCGCCTGTGCTGCGGCTTGAGAATGTGGGCCTGCGATATGGGGATGGCCCCGAAATCCTGCACGATGTGAGTTTCGCCTTGAGGCCGGGTGACTTCTATTTCCTCACCGGGCCGTCTGGTGCGGGCAAATCCTCCCTGCTCAAGCTTCTGTTTCTGGCGCTCCGTCCGACACGGGGAAGCCTGCATATTTTCGGTGAGGATGTGGGGAGCCTCAGCCACCACAAGCTTCCTTTGATCCGGCGGCGCATCGGGGTCGTGTTCCAGGAATTCCGGCTGCTCGACCACCTGTCGACCTATGACAATGTTGCCCTGCCTCTGCGGGTGGCGGGTAAGCCCGAATCCTCATACCGTCGGGACGTCATGGACCTCCTCGACTGGGTGGGGCTGGCCGAGAAATCCGCCTCGCTTCCGCCGGTGCTCTCGGGTGGCGAGAAGCAGCGCGCGGCTATCGCCCGCGCCGTCATCGCCAAGCCGCAGATCCTGCTCGCCGACGAACCGACCGGCAACGTTGATCCGGTTCTGGCCAAGCGGCTGCTGCATCTCTTCATCGAATTGAACCGTCTTGGCACCACGATGCTGATCGCCACCCACGACAAGGGTCTGGTGCGTCAGGCAGAGCGGCCCGTGCTTCATCTCGAGGAAGGGACCCTGAGCCTGCAATGAAGTCTGGCGCCATCATCCCCGCCAATGCGGCCTCGCTGCGCTCCCTCACCGTCACCTTGACCGTGATGAGCTATCTAGCCTGCCTGGCGATTGGTGCCCTCATCCTGGTGGACAGGGCCGTGACCAGCTGGACGAGCGGTCTTGCCCGCGAGATGACCGTGCAGTTGCGCGTGGTGCGGGGGGCCGACATCAATCAGGAGGTTCAGAGGGCGCAGGAGATCCTCTCCGGTTTTCCCGGGATCGCGAAGGTGGAGGTTCTGGATGAGCAGGAGGGTGCGAAACTCCTCGAACCATGGCTTGGGACGCGTTCACTTGAGGGGCTGCCCGTACCGCGCCTGATCCGGGTGGTCGCTGACCCGAACACTCCCCCCGACGTGACAGGCCTGGAGCAGGCTCTGTCGGAAGTTAAGGGTGTCAGGCTCGATACGCACCGGAAATGGGAAGCAGAACTCACCCGCATGGCGCGCGCCCTGTCTGTGCTGTCCTATGCCATTCTTGTCCTCATTTCTGTTTCCGCCATCGCCATCGTCATTTTCGCAACCCGTGCGGTGCTGCAGGCAAACCGCCATATCGTTGATCTGTTGCATCTCGTCGGCGCCCGCGACCGCTACATCGCACGGCAAATCGACGGCCGTTTTCTGAGAACCGGCATGCTATCCGGCTTTATCGGAGTGGGGCTCGGGCTGCTGACCTTTCTTCTGCTTGGCCTGTTTGGCGGCGGCAGCGGGAGCGGCTTTGCCGACGCCAGCCGCGGACTGTTGTTTTCAGCACCACATATTGCCGTGTGGAGCTATGGCTTCCTGTTTGCCGTACCTGTTGCAGCTACGCTCATATGCCTAATCACGGCACGCATTACGCTGATGCGGCGCCTGGGGGTCGTCACGTGATTTATCTCCGCTCTGCGCTGTTCAACGTCGTGTTCTATGTGAACCTGATTCTGTTCCTCGTGCTGGGGTCTGGATTCTATTTCACGCCGCGCAAATGGTCGATCCGGGCGCTGCAGGCATGGGCCCGTTCATGCCTTTTCTGGCTCAGGATCATCGCCGGGATCAGAATGGAGGTGCGCGGCCTCGAAAACATTCCGCAAGGAGCCTGCATCGTGGCGGGCAAGCACCAGTCCTTCTGGGAGACCTTCGCCATCCTGCCGCTGCTCGATGATCCCGCCATGGTGCTGAAGAAGGAGCTTTCCTACATCCCCTTCTTCGGCTGGTTCATTCATAAATTCCGTATGATCCCGGTGGAGCGATCGGCCGGCACGCAAGCCTTGCGCGGCATGATGGACGCCGCCCAGAGAGCCATCGCGATGGGCCGCCAGATCGTCATCATGCCGGAGGGGACGAGGCGGGCTCCGGATGATCCGCCCGACTACAAGCCAGGTGCCGCAGCCCTTTACGGCAAGCTGGATGTTCCCTGCGTGCCATTCGCCCTCAATTCCGGCCTGTTCTGGCCGCGGCGGCGGTTCTTGCGCCAGCCAGGGACGGTCATAATCTCGTTTCTGAAACCCATCCCGCCGGGTCTTGGCCGCAAGGCGTTTCAGCCGCAACTGGAGGAGATGATTGAAACAGAAACGGCAAAACTGGTTGCGGAAGGCCGTTCAGGGATGAAAAAGTACAAATAGAGAACAAATGCTCGACTCCAGGCTGCGGGAGGATTACACTCTCCGGTAGCCGGAGTATCAGCAATGGATCCATTCAATCGTCGTGCCCTTGATCCGATCTCCCGTGAAATCTGGGAGATGAAATACCGATACACCTCTGCGGAGGATGGGTCGGAAGCGGGAATAGAAGACAGCTGGCGGCGGGTCGCCAAAGCCATTGCGATGGCAGAACGGGAAGAGGAGCGAAGCCACTGGGCTGAGGCTTTCTATTCCATTCTCGAAGGATTCCGGTTTCTGCCGGCCGGCCGTATCCTTGCCGGGGCCGGTACGGACCGGCAAGTGACGCTGTTCAATTGCTTCGTGATGGGGCGCATTCCAGACTCGCTCGACGGCATATTCACGCAGTTGAAAGAGGCCGCCCTCACCCTTCAACAGGGCGGCGGCATTGGGCATGATTTCTCCACCATCCGCCCGCGTGGTGCCGAAGTGAAAGGTGTGGGTGCGGATGCCTCCGGCCCGATCAGTTTCATGGATGTCTGGGATGCGATGTGCAGGACAATCATGTCAGCCGGGATGCGGCGTGGCGCGATGATGGCCACCATGCGCTGCGACCATCCGGATATCGAGGCTTTCATCGCGGCAAAGCGGCAGTCCGGGCGGCTTCGCAATTTCAACCTGTCAGTTCTGGTCACGGATCGCTTCATGGAAGCGGTGAAAGCGAATGAAGACTGGCCGCTGGTATTTGAAGGACAGATCTACCGCAGCATTCCGGCTGTCCGGCTTTGGGACCAGATCATGCGCGCCACCTACGCCTATGCCGAACCGGGTGTGATCTTCATTGACCGTATCAATGCGGCGAACAATCTCTCCTACTGCGAAGAGATCAGCGCCACGAACCCGTGTGGCGAGCAGCCACTGCCACCCTACGGGGCCTGCCTTCTCGGTTCTCTCAACCTGACACGTTTCGTGTCGAATCCGTTCGAGAAAGATGCCCGGCTCGACGAGGCGGCACTGAAGCGGACGGCTGATGTTGCCGTGCGTTTCATGGACAATGTGGTCGACGTTTCCAACTATCCGCTTCCGCAACAAAAGGAAGAGGCCTTGGCAAAGCGCCGCATCGGACTGGGCATCACCGGACTGGCCGATGCGCTGGCGATGTGCGGACATGTCTATGGAACATGGGAGGCAGGTGAGGTGGCGAAGCGCTGGATGGCGTCGATAGAACAGGCATCCTATGAGGCCAGCATTGCCTTGGCGCAGGAGCGCGGCGCATTTCCCCTGTTCGATTCCCGGCATTTCGGCAAGCTTGGCCATGCCGCAACACTGCCACAGCATATTCGTGACAAAATCGCGGCGCACGGTATCCGCAATGGGCTGATCACGTCCATCGCACCAACCGGCACAATCTCGCTTCTGGCTGGTAACGTATCAAGCGGTATCGAGCCGATCTTCAGCCTGCGTTACGACCGTAAATTCCGACAGGCCGATGGCACCCAACGGGTGGAAAGGGTGACTGACTATGCAACAGCCCTGTGGTGGAGTTTGCATGGAGAGGATGCGCCGCTTCCCCCCTCGATCGTTACAGCCGGGCAACTGACACCATCAGCACATGTCATGATGCAGGCGGCGGTGCAGTGCCATGTCGACAGTTCGATCTCCAAGACCATCAACATTCCGGAGGAGCTGCCGTTTGAGTCCTTCAGGAGTGTTTACGAGGAAGCCTACGACAAGGGTCTCAAGGGCTGCACGACCTTCCGGCCGAACGCCGTGACAGGCTCAGTGCTGTCATCATCCCCAACTGCTGCCGAGGATGGCGGACAGCCACGCGAACGCGAGGAGGCGCTGGCCGGCTATTCCTACAAGCTGAAATGGCCAGACAGCGATCACGCCATCTACATCACGATCAACGACATCATGGAAGACGGTCAGCGTCGGCCGTTCGAGATCTTCATCAACTCAAAAAACATGGAGCATTATGCATGGACTGTTGCGCTCACCCGGATGATCTCGGCCGTGTTTCGCCGGGGTGGTGATGTCTCCTTCGTGGTTGAAGAGTTGAAGGCGGTATTTGACCCGCGTGGCGGCCAATGGCTGAACGGTCATTATGTTCCGAGCCTGTTGGCGGCCATCGGCGGCATCATCGAGCGCCATATGGTCGATATCGGGTTTCTTCCGGCGGGCGACACATGGCGGATGACGGAGTCCGCCAGCGCCAAGGCTGTCTGCCCCCGTTGCACCAATGAGACCCTCGTCTTCCAGGAGGGGTGCGCCACCTGCCTCAATTGCGGCTATTCGAAATGCAGTTGACGCCCCTTGACAGATGACCAATATGTTCTACATTTGTTCCCATGATGTACGGCCATTCCCTCTCCACGAACCTGCCCGAGGACTTTGGCCTCGGTGAACGCTTCTGGTACTGGCGCGGCGCTTCGGGCCAGTCCTATATCCACTCCATCTATGCCCGGGATCTTTGTCCGCCAGTACCCGGAGCCGTCTTCGTGCTGGTGCGCAAGTCGGGCCGCGGGAGGCAGGCGCTGTGTGCGGGGCGCTTTGGCAGCGATGGGTGTCTTCCCCGAACATATGGCCATTTGAACAGCAACGACATGGAGGTGCATGTACACCTGCTGGCACGCGATGCGGAAGCAGCAGGGTCTGTGCTCCGCGATCTTGAAGCGGCAATTGAAGCTCCGGCTGCTGTATGGCCTGAGACAGGTGTTTACCGCAAGCCGGTTCAGCTGGAGTTGCTCGCCGCCTGAGGAGCAAGGCCCGCGACAAGCCGTTCAAGCCGCGGGTCCCGGATCTTCATCTCGCGGAGATGGTCGACTGTGTTCATCACATAGTCAATGCAATGTCCCGACACGCCCCGACCGCGCCTGACGTGAGCCGATAGATCATCAAGGCTCAGCACTCCGGCATATTGGCGGTGGGACCTGTCCACGATATAGGTGACGGCCTCAACGCGGCGCCCACTGCCAAGGAGGCGGATGGTCTTCCGCTTCTCGATATAGACAGCGGTGACCTGCTCCCTCGCCCGAAGATAGGCAATGGTGTCATCCCATTTTTCGGCAGCGACATTGAAGGCCATGCCATGGCAGGAGCCGCCCCTGTCGAGGCCCAGCACAAGCCCTGGCTCCTCCGGTGTGCCCCGGTGAACGAAGGAATAAACACAGAGACTGCGATGATAGCCATGCACCAGAGCGGCTTCGCTGTGGAGATAGTCAAAGCCCGGACGCCACATCAGTGAGCCGTAGCCAAAGATCCAGAACTGTTCCATTCTGGGAGCTTCAGTAAACTAAAAGATGACCCGAATTCAAATGCCGAATGCATCCACCCGCCGTTGGAAGATATTCATCCCGCTGGGCGCGGTTCTCGTTTTGGCACTTGTCTGGTCGATCTACTGGCTCGCCGCCATGGGGGTTGCCCAGCAGCGCTTTACCTCCGAACGCGGAAAACTGGAGGCGCAGGGGCTTTCGCTGACCTGCGACGGGGAAAGCTGGGGGGGATTTCCATTTCACTTCGAGTTCTCCTGCTCAACGCCGATGATACAAATCAAGGACCGGGCGGACCTGAAATCCTCAAGACTTCTACTCGTCGCGCTGGCCTATGCGCCCTGGCAGATAACGGCGTTGATCGACGGCCCATCGACGCTTTCAGGGCCGGACATCTCTGCGGCAGAGGCCACACACCAGCGGATCATGGCGGTGCTGACGTATGATGGCACGGGAAAGGCCCGGTTTTCAGGCGAGGTTCGGGCGCTGGCGATCCCCGGTGCCGGCAAGACCGAGACGCTGATGGTGCATACACGCCCCTCCGCCGCCGGCGGAAACGACGTGGCCCTTTCGCTGACCGGGCTCTCCTATGAACGGCTTGGCGGGCAGCCTGTGCAAATCGATCAGGTGGACATACTGGGGACGATACTGCCGGACACCTCGCTGAAACTCGACAAGGTCGAGATACAGCAGGGCGGGTTACGCCTGTGGGGCTCAGGCACGCTTTCGCTCGACAGCGAACACCGACCTCAAGGGCGCGTCGACATGCTAACCAACGACGTCAACCGTCTGCTGGAGGCAGTCAGCGCACAGCTTCAGTTGACGGAACAACAGGTCAGCAACATACGCCTCATGCTGGGCCTCCTCGGCAACGAAGCAAAGGGAGCCATCATCGCCAAGGACGGGATCCTTTATGTAGGTCCCTTCGCGGTCGCGACATTGAAGCCGCTTTACTGACCCTGCGGTTTCGGAGGGCCGCGGCCGAAGTCCGGGGCGGCTGTATCCTGTCCGGCGGCGATGATGCTGCGGCGGATCTGGCGCGAGCGGGTGAAGATATTGAACAGCGTATCGCCATCGCCCCAGCGGATGGCGCGCTGGAGAGCCGAGAGATCCTCCGAGAAGCGGCCAAGCATTTCAAGCACCGCATCCTTGTTGTTGAGGAACACATCCCGCCACATGGTGGGATCGGACGCGGCGATCCGGGTGAAGTCGCGGAAGCCACCGGCCGAATACTTGATGACTTCAGACGAGGTGACCTCCTCGAGATCCGCCGCGGTCGAGACGATATTGTAGGCGATCAGATGCGGCAGATGGCTGGTGATGGCAAGCACAAGGTCATGGTGCTCCGGCGTCATCAACTCGACGTTTGATCCGCAGGCCCGCCAGAAATCGGCGAGCCTTTCCACGGCGAGCGCATCGGCATCCGGAAGCGGCGTCAGGATGCACCAGCGATTAATGAAGAGTTCGGCGAAACCCGATTCAGGGCCAGACTGCTCGGTACCGGCAATCGGGTGCCCGGGAATGAAATATACACCTTCAGGAACATGCGGCAGAACATCCTTCACCACGGCTCCCTTGACCGAACCCACGTCCGTGAGGATGGCACCCGGCTTCAGGGCGGGTGCGATTTCCGCTGCCAGTGCGCCATAGGTGCCAACGGGCGAACAGAGAATGACGAGGTCGGCACCCGCCACCGCTTCCGCCGCCGTCGGGAAGATGCTGTCAACGAGGCCCAATTCAAGCGCCTTGGCACGGGTTGCTTCACTGCGTGCATAGCCGGTGATCTCGCTTGCCAGTTTCTGCTTCCGGATGACATGCGCGAGCGACGAGCCAATAAGCCCAATGCCGATCAGAGCAACGCGGGGAAACAATTCACTCATGAGAGAAATGCCTTGAGACAGGACACGAGGCCGCGGTTGGCCTCTTCGCTGCCAACCGTGATGCGCAGCGCGCCGGGAAGGCCATAGGCGTCCATCCGCCGCACAACAAACCCGTTGTCCTGCAGATAAGCATCAGCCGCATGTGCATTGCGTTTCGTGTCAGCCGCAAAATGGACAAGCACGAAGTTTCCGACACTCGGCGTTACATCAAGGCCAAGGGCTGCGAGTTCCCGTGTCAGCCAGGGCAGCCAGGTCTCGTTGTGTGAAATGGCGCGCTCGATGAATTCCTGATCTGCAATGGCAGCAGCACCCGCGGCGATGGCCGGTGCATTCATGTTGAAGGGGCCGCGGATGCGGTTCAGTACATCCGCCACATGTGCGGGGCAATAGGCCCAGCCGATACGCAGGGCAGCGAGGCCATGAATTTTCGAGAAGGTCCTCGTCATCACAACGTTTTCAGCGGTAGCGACGAGTTCGAGACCGGCTTCATAATCATTGCGGCGGACATACTCCGCATAGGCGGCGTCGAGCACCAGCATCACGCCCGGCGGCAGCCCGGCATGCAGCCGCTTCACTTCGCTGAAGGGCAAGTAGCGTCCGGTTGGATTGTTGGGATTGGCAAGGAATACCATGCGCGTCCGCTCTGTCACGCGGGCAAGGATCGCATCCACGTCGGCGAGATAGTCCTTCTCTGGCGCGATCACCGGCGTTGCGCCATTCGAGCGGATGGCAATGGAATAAACCAGGAATCCATATTCGCAGTAGATGGCTTCATCGCCGGGGCCCAGATAGGCATGGGCAAGCAACTGCAGGAGTTCATCGGAACCTGCACCGCACACAATGTTGTCCGCCAAGAGGCCATAGCGATTGGCGATCGCCTGGCGCAGCGCCATGGCGCCGCCATCGGGGTAGAGTTCAAGCTTGGCCGCCGCAGACTTGTAGGCTTCGACGGCCCTTGCGCTCGCACCGAGCGGGGATTCATTCGAAGACAGCTTGTGGATCTTCGCGCCCTTGGCGCCGCTCTTGCCCGGCACATAAGCCGAGATCTCCAGTATGCCGGGCTTGGGCTGCGGTCGGAGCGAATGAGAAACAGTCATGGAAACACCTTGAGAGGACGCGGGTAGCGCCCGGCGATGCGGATGCCGGGAAAAGCGGCGCGTATATCACGGAGCTGCTGGCTATCTTCGTCGAGAAAGCCCGGCAAGCTGGTCAGTGACCATGCGCCTGACTGTGCCTGCCAGAGCGGAGAAAGGCCGGCTGGTGCCTCATGGCTCACCATGAGGGTCTCATCGTCACCACTCGCCTGCGGCTCAGCATGACCGAAAACCAGAAGCGGGGGTATCCCGCCTGTTCCAGAAATGGGCAAACGGCCAATCACCGTGGCACCGCCTGCAGCGCCAGCAGCGAATGCTTCGGCCCAACCGGATGTGGTGGAAAGGATGGCGAGATCGCCATGGGTCTCACCAACGGCCAGGAGGGCGTTGGCCGTATCGGAATGCAACCGAACCTCCATGCCGGGGAAGTTTTCGGCAATGGCAATCCGGCTTGTGATGTCTTCGCCCAGCACCTGGTCCACGTGGAGCGTGATGCGGGCCTGGGACTGGGTGGAGGTTGACAGGATGACCCGCCAAAGCCGCACCACAAGATCAGGCGGCAGGCCTGTTCCCGCCCGTGCGAGGAGGCGGCGCAGCATGGTGGCTTCGCGGGCCGGGCGGAAGGGGGAAGAAGCGATCGAACCATCCTGGGATTTTGCCGCCCGAACCTTGGCGGTGGCCGCAAACCGGCGCAGCAACAGGTCGACCATTGCATCATCGATGATGTCGATCTCTCGCCTCAACGCATCGAGCGGGTTGTCGGGTTTGGGGTTTATCATCGTCAAGCAGGCTCGCTCAGGCAAAATCCATAGCCGGCGGGATGGCCGCCGGGGCGGGGTATTCATAGGCTGCGGGCCACGAAAAGCAATCCTGTCCTAGGGATCGGCTTCCATGCGCCGGGAGGCCGGCACAGGGGCAAGCGCAGGCCGGAACCGGGGTGAGAATCGCCTCAACCGCTTGCCGGAGGTCATCGCGTAAATCTGCTTCACAGCCTCGACGATGATGACGCCGGACAGGGCCGGCATGAGCCGTGCACCCAGACTTTCCATGACAGGTGCAGCCGACAAGATGGCACTGCTCGCAGAGGGCGGGAAATACAGGGCACGCGACCAGGAAACAACCGAGAACTGGCTCTCCTTCAGAAGGGCCGAAAGCTGTGGCCTCGAGAAAGGCTGGCCGTATCCGAAGGGTGAGCTGTCGAACCTAGCCCACATGCCCCGGCGGTTCGGCACAATGAGAAACAGCCGCCCCTGTGGCGCCAGCACCCGCCAGATTTCGCGCAGCATTTCTGCCGGAGCATCGGTCAACTCCAACGCGTGGACGGCGAGCGCCACATCAACAACGCTCTCGAGGAGCGGAAGATCGCATTCGTCAACCAGTGCGGACTCGACGGCACCTTCCTCCGGCCAGCGGAAAACCCCTTGCCGTGCCATCATGAAGGCAAGCTGGGATTCAGGATTTACCATGCAGTCGGTCAGATAGGGCATGGCATAGCCAAGCCCCATGACGCGCCCACCCGAGAATCCGGCCAGCCTCGGCCGCAGGCAGCCGGACAGCGAGCGCCTTGTGGCCAAACCCAGGCGGCTGCCGTAAAACTCCCTTAGGTCAACGATATCCATCGAAACCCTGCATAAACTCCGGCGGTGAACAGATCACCCCCTTCGATAGCACTATTGGGAGAAGCTCCGTGTCTCAACTCGAATTTCTTCAGTTCATCTGCCGGTCCGATAATTATGGTGTCCTCGTCCATCATCCGGGGACGGGTGAGACCGCCTGCATTGATGCACCGGATGGTGCCGAGATTGAGCGGCAGCTGAAACAACAGGGCTGGCGGCTCACCCATATCTTCACAACACACCATCATGGCGATCATGTCGAAGGCAACGCGGCACTGAGGGACACATATGGCTGCGACATCATCGGGCCAAGAGATGAGGCTGACCGGATTCCCGGCCTGACCCACCCCGTCTCCGCCGGCGGCAGCTTCACCTGGGCTGGGCATGACGTTCATGTTCTGGCTTGCCCCGGTCATACCAGCGGTCATATCGCCTATCATATGCCTGCGGCGAGGGTAGTGTTTGCCGGTGATACGGTGTTTTCGCTGGGCTGCGGCCGGGTCTTCGAAGGATCGTTGGCAGAGATGTTCGGCGCGGTGAGCCAGTTCGCCAGGCTGCCGCACGAAACCCTTCTATACTGCGGACATGAATACACCCAGTCCAATGCGCGGTTTGCCCTTGCCGTGGAACCGGGCAATGCAGCACTCCAGAAACGCGCGGCAGACGTGGACACACTGCGCGCAAGGGGCCTGATGACTTGCCCGTCCACGATCGGAGCAGAACTTGAAACCAATCCATTTCTGCGGACGCAAAGTCCCGAGATCAGGAATGCTCTCGGCCTGACGCAGGCAACTGACGCTGAGGTGTTCGCAGAACTGCGCCGCCGCAAGGACGTCTTCAGGTAGCCCCAGCCGGCGCGCGCCTGAGCAGCATGTCCTTTGCCGCAATCACGGCACCGGCTGTGATGAGGAGACAGGCCGCAAGGACCGGCCACGTGAAGGGTGCAAAGCCTGCGGCGACCAGAACCAGCGTGGAGAGCAACGGCGAAGCATAGGAGGCAGCGCCAAGTACCATGATGTCTCCATGCTTCACGCCATAGTCCCAGGTATAGAACGCCGCGCCGACCGGAAGCAGGCCAAGCCCGAGGACTGCGCCCCATTGCATGGCATTGTCTGGCCAGACCGTCGTTTCAAACAGGATGTGGCAGATGGCAGACAGCAATGCGGTGATCAGGCAGAAGCCCGCCACGACATCGGTTGAAACCTGTCCGAAGCGGCGGGAGAGAACCGAATAGCCGGACCAGATCAGCGAGCAGGCGAAGGCGAGCAGATGGCCGGTCTGGAAGCCGCCTGACAATGAGAAACCCTTGCCGCCCGTGATGATGACGGCGGCCCCGATAAGGCCAAGCGCCACGCCGATCAGATGATGGAGTTTCAGCCTTTCCCCCGGAAGAAAGGCAGAAAACACCACCAGGAACAGCGGCCAGAGATAGGCGATGAGGCTGACCTCAACCGGGGGCGCAGCACGGATGGCGCTGAAATAGACGAAGTGATAGCCGAACAGGCCGCCAACACCCACCAGCCATACCTGCCAGTTCTGGTGCAGCGAAGCGATGGCGCCCTTCCGGAATGGCCAGGAAACGGCCCCCATGAGGCCGCCTATCAGAAAAGTCATCGCGGCAAGCTGGAAGGGCGGAACCTGTCCGCTGGCGGCCGTCATGAGGGCGAGCAACGCCCACATCAGGACCGCCGTGAAACCGATCAAGGTCGCGCTGGAACGCTGCATCAGGACAGTTTCCGCTTGCGGTGGCTCAGCCAGTTGTCGCCGAATATGGAGATCAGGACTGCACCGATGATGATCGAACCCCCAATGAAGGCCGAACGGGCAGGCACTTCCCCCACACCCAACCAGGTCCAGAGTGGATTGAGGACGGCATCGAGCATGACAATCATCGAAAGCGTTACGGCGGGTACGCCCCTCGCACCCTTGGCATAGAAGATGAGGGGGATCGATAGTTGAACCGGCCCCATGATGGCGAGGAGAAGCAAGATTTCGAACGGCACCTGGAAACCACCACCCGGATGGCCGGCGAACAGATAGCCACAGACACCCGCCACCACAAACGTCACGAATCCGCCCGTGCAGATTGCAGGAACCATATCGATGCCACGGTAGCGGCGGAGCATCACTGTCTGCGCGGCAAACGACAATGGCACGAGAAGAGGCACAAGGATGCCGATGAGATTTCCTGTCGAGACATTGTCCCAGGCAATCATGCCGACGCCTACGAGAGCCAAGAATGCCGCGAACCAGGACGCGAGCGATGGCCGCTCACCGGTGATCCAGGGGCTCAGCAGTCCGGTGAAGATCGGCGACAGCGCCCCGATAACCGACACCGTCGCCGTGCCTGCAAGGGTGAGCGAGGTCACATAGAGCGTCGATCCCGCCGTGAAGAAGGCCGCCGTCGCCAGCAGGGCAAACAACGGGATCTCGCGGAACTTGTCGACAGTATCCCGCCCATAGACCGCCACGAGATAAGCCAGCAGGAAAACCGACATCCAGAAGCCGCGCCAGCAATTGATCTGCCAGCCGTCGAGACCGGGCATGAAGCGGACGAAAACCCCGGCGAGGCTCCACCCGATCGTGGCGAGCAGGACATATACGATGCCCGTTCCATATCCCACAGTGGCCCCGCCCATGATGTGATGTCTGATTCGCTCCTGCCCCGCTTTGTATTTGCCCGGTCGAAACGCCGCCCGCAACGTCAGAACAAAAATCTGAAAAGGCCGGGCTGTGAACCCGGCCTTTTTTGTCCGTCACGGTGTGCGTTGTCAGGCGCGGAGAGTCTTGTTCTCCGGATCATAGGGGCTTTCAGCGATGACCGTCGCCTTGAACAGCTTGCCGAGGATCTTGATTTCAAGTTCGGTACCGGCGGCAGAATGCTCCGGACGCACCATGCCAAGCGCCAGCGACTTGTTGACACGGAACCCGAAGCCGCCGTTGGTAGCACGGCCGATAAGCTGGCCATTGCGATACAGAGGCTCTGAGCCGCGGGCATCCGAATCCTTGTCGGTCACGCCATGCACTTCCATGGTGACGAAGTTCCAATCAAGACCCCTCTCCTTTGCCGACACCAGCGCATCACGGCCGATGAACTGGCCCTTGCCCGGGTGAACAAAGCGGTCGAGTCCCGATTCATAGGCATTATACTCGATCGAGAGTTCACGCGGCACGAGACGATAGCTCTTCTCGATCGACAGGGATGACATGGCCTTGATGCCATAGGGCCGGATGCCAAATTCCTTGCCCGCTTCCATCAATGCGTCAAACAGCGCGATCTGCTGCTCGATCGGGTGGTGGAATTCCCAGCCAAGCTCGCCGACGAAGTTCACGCGGAGCGCGTGCGCGGTGCAGGTACCCACGCTGATCTCCTTGCCGGAGAGCCACGGGAAGGCCTCGTTGGAAAGATCGGCATCGGTGAGCTTCTGCAACACCTTGCGCGAGTTCGGGCCAGCAAGAACCAGAACGCCGAAACGGGTGGTGATGGCATTGAGCCGCACCGAACCATCGGTCGGGCAGAGTTTGCGTAGGTAGTCATGGTCATGGCGCTCATAGGCACCGGCCGACACGAGATAGAAGCGGCCGGGAGCCCATTCATACACCGTGAACTCTGAGCGCACGCCGCCGCGCGGGGTGAGCAGATGACACAGCGCGATGCGGCCCATCTTCTTCGGAATCTTGTTGGCGAGAATGGATTCCAGCCACTCGCGTGCGCCAGGACCGGAGACTTCCATCTTGGCAAAGGCCGACATGTCCTGGATGCCGACATTGTTCATCACATTGCGGCATTCCTCGCCCACGAACTTGAAATAATTCGAGCGGCGGAACGACCATTTCTCGACGATGCGTCCATCCTCCGTGGGCGGGGCATAATTGTGGTTGGTCAGCACATCGGGGCTGGCAAGCTCTTCCTTGGTGAGCGCGTAATCCTTGGGTGCGAACCAGCCGGGGCGTTCCCAGCCATAAACCGAACCGAATACCGCACCCAGATCCTTCATGCGGTCATAGACCGGCGTGCGCTTCAGCGGCCTTGCGGCAACGCGTTCTTCATCCGGGTAATGCGGAGTGAAGACATTCGCATACGCCTCCTCGTTCTTCACCTTCAGATAGCCGCGCGTCGCGTAGGGACCGAAGCGGCGCGGGTCAACGCCCATCATGTCGATGGAGGGTTCGCCTTCGACGATCCACTCGGCGAGCTGCCAGCCCGCGCCACCGGAAGCGGTGACGCCGAAGGAATGGCCTTCGTTCAGCCAGAAGTTCCTCTTGTCCCAGGCGGGACCGATGATCGGCGAGCCGTCGGGCGTGTAGGCAATGGCGCCGTTGTAAACCTTCTTGATGCCGACCTCGCCAAAAGCCGGAACGCGCGCAATGGCGGTTTCGATGTGCGGTGCAAGACGGTCGAGGTCTTCCTGGAACAGTTCGTATTCGCTCTCGTCCGAAGGGCCATCCATGTAGCAGCAGGGTGCGCCATGCTCATAGGGCCCCAGCAGCAGGCCACCGTTTTCCTCGCGCATGTACCAAGACGAATCAGCTTCACGAAGCACGCCCATCTCGGGCAGGCCCTTTGCCTGGCGTTCCCGGATGAGCGGATGCGGTTCGGTGACAATGTACTGATGCTCGACGGGAATGACTGGAATGTCGAGGCCGACCATCGTACCCGTCTTGCGGGCGAAATTGCCGGTAGCGGACACCACATGCTCGCAGGTGATGTCACCCTTGTCGGTCTTCACGATCCACTCGCCATTGGGCTTCTGCTCGATGCCAGTGACAGTGGTGTTGCGGTAGATTTCTGCACCGCGCGAACGCGCGCCCTTCGCCATGGCCTGGGTGAGGTCGGCGGGCTGCACATAGCCATCATCGGGATGCTGGATGGCGCCGATCAGACCGTCGGTTTCGCACAGCGGCCAGATTTCCTTCACCTGGGCCGGCGTCAGCTTGTTGACCTTGATCCCGATGGTTTCGGCGACACCGGCATAATACATGAACTCGTCCCAGCGGTCCGGAGTGCGGGCGAGGCGGATGTTGGAAACCTTCTTCAGACCTACATGCTGGCCCGTCTCGGCCTCAAGCGAGTCATAGAGCTTGACCGAATACTTGTGGATCTGGCCTACCGAATAGGACAGATTGAACAGGGGCAGGAGGCCAGCGGCATGCCAGGTGGAGCCGGAGGTCAATTCCTTCCGTTCGATCAGAACGACATCGCTCCAACCCTTTTTGGCGAGGTGGTAGAGCGTGCCGACGCCGACCACACCCCCGCCAATGACGACCACGCGCGCATGTGACTTCATGTGTTGTTTCCTCAAGACCCCATTTGGATTGAGCGCACATTAGTGAGGCGAATTCAACAGTCGTGAGGCGGAACGACCGGGGCAGGGCGGAATCCGACACTAGCCCGCGAATCCGCCTGCCTTCAGGAAGGCCAGTTCCTCCGCTGTCGAAACCCGGCCGAGCACGGCGTTCCGATGGGGAAAGCGCCCGAAACGGGCGATGATGTGCCGGTGGACCTCAGCCCAATAGACCATGGTGGACAGGCCCATGGTTTGAAACAAGGCCACCGCCCGGTTCTGGGCGTCCATGTCTTCGGCATGCTCGAAGGGCATGATCAGCCACTGGGCGCGCGGCGGGACCATTCTCCAGTGATAACCCCGGCCGATCCAGTCCCGGGCGAAGGACAGCGCCTTCGCATCTGCCGCGAAAGCCAGTGGACTGCCCCGGTGGACGTTGCGCGACACCTGATCCAGCAGCAGGACAAGCCCAAGGGCACCCTCCGGCGTGGCGCCCCAGTGGTCGAATGCGCCGTGCCGCGCATCCGCCAGTGCCGCGCCAAAACGGGTTTTCAAGGCCCCGTCAAATACTGCATCCTTGACGAACCATCGGTTCTCCCCGGCTTGCTCCCAAAAGGAAATGACGTCTTCCGGATTCATGCGAGCTCCATATGTTTCTCGATGAAGGCCGCCAGTGCCGACACATCATCCCGGTCAAAGACCGGAACCGGTGCATCCGGCACAGAACCATTCGCGGCAACCGCGACAATGGTCCCGTCATCTCCAGCCAGTTTCGGATGGGACAATTCGAGGTTCCGCACCTCGATCTTGTCATGGCTGTCGCGCTTGTAGCCTTCGACAATCACCAGATCGCAGGGTGCGAGCTTGCCAAGGATCTCGGCCAGTGGTGGTTCTTCCTCATCACGTGATTCATGGATGATCGCCCAGCGGTGGCGCGACACGACGGCCACCTCGCAGGCACCGGCCTTGCGGTGACGAAAACTGTCCCGCCCCTCATGATCGATGTCGAAGGAATGATGCGCATGTTTGACGGTGGAGATACGCCAGCCGCGCCGGGTCAGTTCCGTCACCAGCCTCTCAACCAATGTGGTCTTGCCTGCATTCTTGAAACCGGCAACGCCGATGACCTTGTTCATAGCGCGAACTCTGCCGCAATCCGGTTGGCGGCGGCAAGATCCTCCGGGGTGTTGGCATTGAAGAATGGATCATAGGGCTCAACCGGCCATTCGACGGTGACTGCCCGGGCTTCTCGGGCCCAGTCCTGCAAACGGGGCAGGCGCGGCTGATCCAGGACCTTGCCAAGGTGCTGGACCAGAGCCGGCCGCCATAGGCCGGTCACGAAATGCGCCTGCCCGCCAGATGCAGCAATGGCAGCTGCAGTTTCGGCCATTGCCAGACGCCGTACGAGGTCAACCGGCAGGAAAGGGCAGTCGGACGGGACAGTCAGCACGGCATCAAGTTCATGCTGTGAGGCGTGAACAAGGGCAGTATGAAGACCGGCCAATGGCGTTCTTGCGCCGCTGCCAAAATCCGCAATGACGGACAGGCCCATGTCGCGGAAGCGATCAGCGGGGCCGTTGGCATTGATGATGATATCGTTCACCTGCGGCTGAAGGCATGTGATGATCCGCGCCAGGATCGTTGTCCCGGCGACCGTTTCAAAAGCCTTCTCCCGTCCCATGCGGGAGGACTGGCCGCCCGCGATGATGACGGCGGCCAGCCTCATGCGTGCGAATAGATGCGCTGCGGCGGGATCCAGACCGTGATGGAATCACCTGGGCGGACGATACCCTCCGCCTCGACCCATCCGACCACCCCGCGCTTATGCATCGCGGCCTTGACGAAGCCCATCTTCTGCTCCGGGTTGTGGCGCTGGATGATATCAGCCGGATAACGGCAGGGATGGTTTTCCATGTCGACCACAATCATGGCGCCCGAGGAAAACTGCAGCCTGGACGACGGCGGCAGCAACGTCAGGTCCGGAATGCCACGGGTAACCAGATTGGCGCCGACCCACTCCGGCTTGACGGCTGGAATGCCCATGCGGGCCGCTACCTCGGCGAGTTCCTCCACCGAGAGGATGGAGAGTTGCCGGGAATTCCGGACAGGTGTGTTGCGCTTGAACTGCTTCAGCATGCGGCTGTCGGACTTTCGCGTCAGGCCGCCATGGCAATCGCCCTCGACACCGGAGAACAGCAGCCTGATTTCCGAAACAGGCTGCTTCTCCAGCCCGGAATCCCTGTTGGGATTGGCAAGAAGCTGTTCGACCGCGCCGTGGAAGGTAAGTTTGGTCAGAAGGTCTGGCAAGGCTGTAACTCCGGAAGGCGGGATGCTAATCCATATACCAGCCATGTCTGAAAATCATTCTGAAATCACATTGGATCTGTCCGGCCTTCTGTGCCCCTTGCCCGTGCTCAAGGCACGGAAGCGGCTTCTCTCCATGCAACCCGGCCAGGTTCTGAAGGTGATTGCCACGGACGCCATGTCCGCAATAGACATGCCACATTTCTGCAACGAGCAGGGCCATACGCTTCTGGAGCAGTCGAAGGACGGCGATGCCCTCATATTCAGGATAAGACGGACATGAATTTCGATTTCGGCGCATTCAACAACTGGGGTTCCCTTAAGAAGGTTGCCATCCGCGATGTGGACGCAAGCTTCGTCAGCGACGCCAAGATCGATGCGGAGTGGAAGAACCTGAATTTCCATTCGCGGCCTGACCTCGCCAATGCCAGAAAAGAGTACAAGGTGGTTGAGGAGATCCTCACCGCAGCAGGCGCGGACGTGATCAAGCTTCCCGCCGGCGAGGGTCTGACGCTCGATTCGATCTACACCCATGACGCGCTGATCGTGACGCCGCGGGGCCTGGTGAAGCCGCGCATGGGCAAGCCGCAGCGGCGGATGGAATCAACCGTGAATGGCGCCGCCCTCGAGAAGATGGGGTTCCCCATCGCTGGCGAGATCACTGGAGAGGGAAAGGTGGAAGGCGGTGACCTGGTATGGGTGGACCGCTACACGCTGCTGGCCGGGGTTGGCTACCGCACCAATCTTGAAGGCCTGCGCCAGCTCGGCGAGCTGGCCGGTCCGGACGTCGAAATCCTGTGGTTCGATATGCCGCACTACAAGGGCCGGTCAGACGTGTTCCACCTCATGTCCTGCCTGTCACCTCTCGATCACGATCTTGCGGTGGTCTATCCGCCGCTCATGGCGGCCCGTCAGATCGAGTTTCTCGAATCGCGCGGCATCACGTTCGTCGAAGTGCCGCAAGAGGAGTTCGATACAATGGGCTGCAATGTTCTGGCGCTCGGGCCGCGCCATGCCATGATGGTGGAAGGCAACCCCGAAACCGAACGCCGCATGAAGGCAGCTGGCGTGAAAGTGGAGGTGATCAAGGGCTATGACATCTGCCGCAAGGGCGAAGGTGGCCCGACCTGCATGACGCGGCCACTGGTGCGCGGTTGAAGCCCTAGAGTGGTGAATGGCCGGGTTTTCCCGGCCATTTTCATTCAGGCGAGGAGTTCCTGGATCTTCTTCGAGAAACCCACGGTGACGCTGCCATCCTTGTGTTCGATCAGGGGCCGGCGGATCAGCGAGGGATTGTCGACAGCGAGGGCAACTGCCCTGGCTTCGGTGAGACCGGCAGTCTTCTCAGGCGGCAAGCCGCGCCAGGTGTAACCTGCCTTGTTGATCATCTTTTCCCAGCCACCAAGTGCCTTGGACCAGGCCGCGACCTGTTCCTTTGTGATGGGATTGTCCTTCACATCCGAAAAGCTATGCTTGATTTTGTGTTCATCAAGCCAGTCAATGGCCTTCTGGCAGGTGGAGCACTTCGAGAGTCCATAGAGCTTGAGCGTCATGTTGGCATTTACCTGTTGAGCGAGAGCGTCTTGTCTGCGAAGGCGTCCGCTCCACCGGTGAGCTGATCGGTAAAGGCGCGGAAAAGCCCCTCGATCATGGGCTTCTCGATGTCCTTGACGATAAACACGAGGCGGGTGCGTTCGTCTCCGTCCGGCCAGGCCGGAAGCCTGACTGGCGGATGAAATACGTGCTGAACCCCGTGGAGGACCACCGGCCGCGCCGGATCATCGGACACCTTCACGATCCCCTTCATGCGCAGCATGTTGGGGCCATGATAGGATTTCAGCAGTTCCATGAACAGTTCCAGCCCCTGCGGGCTGATGGCATTGGCCTCCGAGAAGCTGAAGGACCGGATGTGCGCATCGTGGCGCGAAACGTCATGGTGATGATGGTCATGTCCGTGATGATGGCCTTGGTGACGCCGGACACGTTTTTCGCCGGTCTCATAGGCTTCGGCGGCAAGCCAGCCCTGAACATCGGCCGTCTTTGTCTTGGGGTCGAAGAGGCCCATGGTGAACAGACGCTCGGCCGTCGCCTCGCCTCGATGGGTCGTCAGCAGGCGGGCGGCCGGATTGAGTTTCCGCAACCGCCCGATGATGGCGAAGAGCATCTCCTCGCCCTGGCGGCCGACCAGAAGATCCACCTTGGTCAGCACGATGCGGTCTGCAACCGCGACCTGCTTGACAGCTTCCGGATGGGCATCGAGCGTCGCCATGCCATTGAAGGCATCGACCACGGTGATGACGCCTTCGAGGCGGCAGGCCTTGAGCAGGCCCGGCTCGCTCATGACAGCATGGAGAACGGGTGCTGGATCAGCAAGCCCCGTCGTCTCGATGACGATGCGGTTGAAAGGCTTGATTTCGCCCCGCCCGCGTCTTGCCAGCAGATCATGGATGGTGTCGATCAGATCGCCGCGGATGGTGCAGCACAGGCAACCCGACGCCATTTCGATGACGTTCTCATCAGCCCGCTCGACAAGGAGATGATCGATCCCCACGTCACCGAACTCATTGATGATCACCGCCGCGTCGGAAAGGAAGGGGTCCTTCAGCAGGAAATTCAGGAGCGTGGTCTTCCCGGCACCGAGGAAGCCGGTCAGGATTGCGACGGGTATGGGAGTATGTGCCATCTGCTATTTCTTCCATCTTCCGATGAGGCTCGATGCCACAAGAGCGGCAAGAACAAGCCCGCCTCCGGCATATTGATTGACCTGCATGCGCTCATCGAGGATGACCGCGGCGACCGCCGTCGCCACAACGGGCTCCAGATTGTAGAAAGGCGCCACGGTGGAGGCCGGTGCAAACCGCAGGGACAACATCTGGATCATGTAGGCAACGACATAGAGCGCAGCCAGGCCTGAGACAAAGAACAGGCCGATAGTCGTTGCCGGGCCACCCGGCAGCATGCTGAGCGTCCCCGAACCTGCATAAAGCGCAATGAGGAAAATCGGCGGCAGGATGACAATGTGGACTAGGCTGCCGAATACGCTCGGTGACATGTATCGGGAAATCGAGCGGCCGGAGAAGAACTGCAACGCAGCGCCCGCCGAACCGGCTGCCGCCAGCAAGATACCGCGAATATCGAGCTTGTCGAAACTCGGTCCAACGGCAATGGCAAGTCCGCAAAAGGCCAGAACGGCGATCAGTATACGGAGGATACCGGGGTTCCGCCCTTCAACCAGCGGCGCTAGAACCATGATGAGGACTGGAAAAAGAAAGAAGATGATGACAGCAAGTCCGACAGGAATGAACTGCACCGAAGCCAGATATGCGACAGAGACGAAAAGCGTTGCGACCGCCTGCCCGATGAAACTCGGCAGGGCGGCGCGGGGGATGATGAGCTTCTGGCCCTGTGCCACGGCAATAACCGGAAAGACACTGGCGATCACGAATGTCCGGAAAAGGATGCTCTCGATCGGCGGGATGCCGTTGTTGTAGGCGGCGCGCACGAAATTGGGAACCAGCCCGTAAAGCGCCGCAGCCCCCAGCGCACAGGCAATTCCCAGTCCCGAACGATTCATCATGATGGTCAGTTCTTCTGCTTTTTCTTTTTCTGCGAAACCGGCTTCTTCGCCTTTACACCATCGGAGCCCTTGGCGGCAGAGGCTGCGGCGGGCGGAACGGGATCGGGTACGAGGGCGGCGATTTTGGCAAAGGTCTCAGGTGAAATCACCTCACAGGGTGCATTCTCAGCCTTGTAGCGTTCGCAGGCCGCTTCGCTGTCCTGTTCATTGAGATTCCAAACCGCGGCAGCGAAACCCCGGTTTTCCGGTAGACGGACAATGCCGGGCGTTCCATCGAGATCCATGCCTGATATGCTCAGCATGCGGCCACGCAACGCCATGTCAGCATTGGCGGAGGACTGATAATTTCCAAAGGAAATACCCCAGCCGCCAAGCTCATTGGATTTGGCAATGGCGAGAGGTTTCTGCTTGCAGACCACTTTTGTCATATCTGTCGGAACAATTGATCCGGTCTTCACATTCGGTATGGATGCGATTTCCGGATGGGAAGCGGACGGGCGGGAGAAGCCATCTACCAGCAGCATTTCAGCAAGGTCAGCGCGGTGCTTGCCGCTGTTGGCGCCAAAAATGACGGCACCGAGTTGCCGGCCATCCCGTGTGGCCGTTGCGGCCAGATTGAAGCCGGAGTTGCAGACGAATCCGGTTTTCATGCCGTCAGCTTCGGGCATCTGGCGGAGCAGGGCATTGCGGTTTGGGAGCCTTCGCTTGCCGACCATGAGGAACTCCTGGCCGAAGTAATGACCATATTCAGGAAACTCCCGAAGCAGGGCCGAGGCAAGGATGGCGATATCGCGCGCGGTGCTGACATGGCGGTGATCAAACAATCCGTTGGGATTGACGAAGTTGCTGCCTGTCATGCCAAGCCTTGCCGCTTGGGCGTTCATATCGTCGGAGAACCGGTCGACGGTGCCGGAGGAGGCTTCGGCCAGGACGAAGGCCATGTCATTGGCCGAATAAACCAAGAGTGCCTGAATGGCGAAGTCGACGCTCACCGATTGGCCAACCGGCACGCCGATCTTGCTGGGCGGTTGGGAGTGGGCAAGCTCGGAGACGGGGATTTTCTGCTCCAGTTTCAATTCGCCGGACTTCAGTTTCTGGAAAACCACGTAAGCCGTCATCAGCTTGGTGAGGGACGCAGGATACCAAGGCTCGCCAGCGCGGTCCTGCGACAGGACTTCCTGGGTCGCCGGATCAAACAGAACCGAAGGCCCGGCGGCGGATGCCGGCTGAATGCTGCAAAACACGAGCAGCGCCGTTACCATGATGCGTTGGAAAATCGGCAAGCTTGGACAATCCCCGGAAATGAAAGTAAAGCCAAGCCTCTCTGTCACCATAGGAATCGGTCCAATCTGCGGCAGCGCCGCACGGCCGATTGGTGCCCCTGGAGGGACTCGAACCCCCACGCCCTTGCGAGCAGCAGATTTTGAGTCTGCCGCGTCTACCATTCCGCCACAGAGGCAAGCAGAACCCGCATAATTGCCCTCCCTTGCGCCGTCAACCGTAAAGGGCGAGAACAACCTCCATGATCCGGATCACCGATTCCCTGAGCATCGACGAGGATGATATCCTGTGGAGCTTCTCCCGGGCTTCTGGGCCGGGCGGGCAGAACGTCAACAAGGTATCGACAGCGGCTGAACTGCGCTTTGACGTTTCGCGCGCGTTTCTTCCCGACGATCTCAGGGCGCGGTTGGCAGCGCTGGCCGGCCGGCAACTCACCCAAGACGGCCTTCTCATCATCACGGCGCAGGAAACCCGTTCGCAGGAGCGCAACCGCGAGATTGCCCTTCAAAAGCTGATCGATCTTCTCCGCAAGGCTGCACACCGCCCAAAGCGGCGGATTGCGACAAAGCCGACCCGCGCCTCCAAGACACGGCGCCTCGAGTCCAAGTCCAAACGTTCGCAAACCAAGAAGCTGCGCAACGCCCGCCCCGATACGGATTGAAACAAATGCTCAAGCGTCTCTATGATTGGACCTTAGCTCTGGCTGCCCGCAAGACGGCGGAGGCGTGGCTGGCGGTCATCGCCTTCGTCGAAAGTTCCTTCTTTCTTGTTCCGGCAGACGTGCTGTTCCTGCCGATGGCGCTTGCGAGGCCCAATAACGCCTATCGTTTCGCGCTGGTGGCAACGGTGGCCTCGACGCTTGGCGGCATCGCCGGCTACTTCCTCGGCCTCTTTGCCTTCGAGGCCGTGGCAAAGCCGGTATTGGCATTTTACGGCAAGCTTGATGAGTTCGAGCACCTGCGCCACTGCACGGGTGAAGACACGCTCATGCTTCTGCTGGTAACGTCCGGCCTCTCGCATCTGCCGCCGATCAAGGTCGTCACCATCCTTGCGGGGGTTGCACAGGTCAGCCTTGGATTCTTCATCATATCCTGCGTCATTGCCCGCGGCGCACGCTTCTTCGCGCTGGCCTGGGCACTGAGGCGTTACGGAGAACCGATCCATCACTTCATCGAAAAGCGGCTGGGCCTCCTCGCGGCCGTTGCAGCAGCGCTGCTGATCGCGCTTTATATCATCATCAAGTACACTGGAATTGCCGGAAGCATCACATCATGCTGAATCATTTGACGCCGCACCGCGCTGCCCTCCTCGTTTTCTCCGTTTCGCTGGCAACCATCGTAGGAGCGTGGATCTTCGAGTATCTCGGTTATGCACCCTGCGAGCTCTGCTTCAAGCAACGCTGGGCCTATTACGCGGGCGTTCCGCTTGCGCTCATCGTGATGTTGATCGCGCCGTCACAACGCAGTCTGGCGCGCGCAGGCCTTGTTCTGCTTGCGGCACTGTGGCTGGGCAGCATGGTTTTCGGCATCTACCACTCAGGCGTCGAGTGGAAGTGGTGGCCGGGGCCTTCCACCTGCACGGCCCAGGCCGGCTTCTCGGGCGGCCTTCCCGATCTCTCCGCTCCGGTCGTTCTCTGCGATACGCCGGCGATCCGGATTCTGGGCCTGTCGCTGGCAGGATGGAATGCAGTGATTTCGCTGGTTCTGGCACTTGTGGCGGTGGCAGGCCTGCGGCGTCAGGGATCGAGCTCGGTATCCCAGTAGAGATAGTCCTGCCAGCTGTCGTGCAGATAATTGGGCGGAAAGAAACGGCCGTTGCGGTGCAACTGCGCAACGGAAGGACGGATCGGCTTCTGCGCCGGAAACATCCTGGCCTGCTGCGGCAGATAACTGCCTTTTTGCAGATTACAGGGGGAACAGGCGGCAACCACGTTTTCCCATGTGGTCTGGCCACCCTTCGAGCGCGGGACAACATGGTCGAAGGTCAGGTCGTCATGGCCTCCGCAATACTGGCAGGTGAACCGGTCACGCAGAAACACGTTGAAGCGGGTGAAAGCGGGTGTACGCGACGGCTTTACATAGGATTTCAGCGAGACGACACTCGGGAGGCGGAACTCGAACGTCGGGCTTCGCACCACCTTGTCGTATTCCGAAACGATGTTCACGCGGTCGAGAAAGACGGCCTTGATGGTGTCTTGCCAACTCCATAGAGACAAAGGATAGTAGCTCAACGGGCGGAAATCCGCGTTGAGAACCAAGGCAGGGCAGGCTTCCGGCGCAACCGGTGCGAATTGCAAGCACACCTCTCAGGCTCAAGTCCCTCGATTCTTACTATATCTAGTGTGGCAATCCTGTGAAGACCCATTTCAGCCCTGTGGCAAGTGCCGCAAACCCCTGTAATGGCTCCATAAGAGAAGGGCCGCCGCGCTGCGGCAGGGCCGCCACGGTTCGGCAAGCTGGGTAAGCTCTCTGGCGGATGGCCGTTCGGAAAGGTCAAACAGATGATGCGCGGCATGCTGCAATGCAACATCTCCTGCAGGCCAGACGTCGGCCGCACGATGCGCTGTCAGGAGATAGAGATTGGCTGTCCATGACCCGACCCCGGGAATGTCCGTAAGCCGCCTGAACAACTCCTGTTCGCTCAGTCCTGACACAATATCTTGCTGAAATGTTCCCGCTTCAAAAGCGCGGGCTGCCGAATGGAAGCTTCGGGCCTTCGCGCCCGAAAGACCCAACGCACGGAGTTCGCTTTCGGGGCAGGCCAGAACCTCTTCCGGTGTCAGGCTGTCCAGGCGGAGCACGAGGCGGCTCCAGATCGCCTCTCCGGCCTTCAGGGAGATGAGTTGATCCGTGACGATGCGCAACAGGCTCTTCAGCCCCGGTTCACAGGGACGAAGCGATGGCAAGCCATGGCGGAGGACGACGGGCCCGAAGCGCGGTTCGGTCTGAACCAGCCAGGTGACCGCATCTTCAAGATCCTGCCTATTTTGAAGCCGCTTCATCAAGCGTGTTTGACGTTTCAGCCGATTGCCCGCAAGAGCAATGACATGAGCCGCCCCGTGTTCCGTTTCGCACCAAGCCCCAATGGCCTGCTTCACCTGGGCCATGCCTATTCGGCCTTGCTCAACGCCCATATGGCAGAGGCATGCGGTGGCCGGCTTCTTCTCCGCATCGAGGACACCGACGAAAGCCGCTGCCGGCCGGAATTCATCTCGGCAATCTTCGAGGATCTCTCATGGATCGGGCTCCGCTGGGAGGAACCAGTGCGGATCCAGAGCCAGCATTTTGGTGACTATGACGCCAACCTCGTCAGGCTGTGGAACATGGGGGCGGTCTATCCCTGTTTCTGTTCCCGGAAGCAGGCGATGGCCAAAGCACTTGCGACGCGCGATCCTGATGGCCAGCCACATTATGTAGGTACCTGCAAGAGCCTGCCGCGTGCCGAAGCCGCGCGGCGTGTTTCGGAGGGAATTGTCCACGGCTGGCGTGTGAACATGGGCGTGATGAGCGATGCTGCGGCGGCCGTGTGGGGAGATACGGTGATTGCCAAGCGCAGGGTGGGTTCCAGTTATCATATCGCCGTGGTGACGGATGATGCGATCCAGGGCGTCAGCCATGTGGTGCGTGGCAAGGACATTGAAGCCGCAACACCCCTCCACATGCTCCTGCAGCGCTTGCTCGGACTACCCACACCCAATTATGTCCACCATGATCTGGTTCTGGACGAAACAGGCCAAAAACTCTCCAAGAGCCTGCGCAGCACCGCGTTGCGCGATCTTCGACAGGACGGGGTAACGGCGCAGGACATCCGGCAACGCCTGGGTTTCGACTGATCAGAAATCGCTGGTAATGCCCTTGCTTTCCCAGTCGCCAAAACGGGTGGGCTCGGGCCCTGCCCGGCCATTCACCTCGCGTGGAAGGGCGGGCGCTGTCTGTGCCTTGCGGCGCTGCTCCGCCTCCGCCAGTGCGCGCTGCGCCTCGGGCGGGAGTTGCTTGCTCTTGCTGACGGTTTCCATTGCTATCATATGAGGGCGCAGGCAAAGACTTTGCAAGGAGGAGTTTGCCCGATGAACACGATGCGGACGGGATTGCTGATGGCGGCCCTGATGGGGCTGTTTATGGCGGCAGGCTATCTTCTGGGCCGTCAGCAGGGCATGCTCATTGCCTTCCTGATGGCGGCGGGCATGAATCTCTTTGCCTACTGGAACGCCGACAAGATGGTGTTGCGCATGCATGGTGCGCGCCAGGTCAGCCGCCAGGATTCTCCTGAATTTTACGGCCTCATCGAAGAGCTCTCGCACAATGCCGGCCTTCCGATGCCAAAAGTCTATATCATGGACAATCCGCAGCCCAATGCCTTTGCCACCGGCCGCAATCCGCAAAATGCTGCAGTGGCCGCGACGACTGGGCTTCTGAACCTCCTCGACCGGGATGAGGTGGCAGGCGTTATGGCGCATGAACTCGCCCATATCAGGCACCGCGACACGCTGGTGATGACGATGACGGCGACCATAGCCGGTGCCATTTCCATGCTTGCGAATTTCGGCATGCTGTTCAATGGAAACCGCGGCCGCGACAATCCGATGGGCGCAATCGGCACGATCCTTATGATTTTCCTCGCACCCATCGCGGCGATGCTGGTTCAGATGGCAATCAGCCGTACGCGCGAATATGGCGCGGACCGGGGCGGAGCCGAGATTTCGGGTCAGCCGCTGGCGCTCGCCTCGGCTCTCGCAAAGATTTCCGGCATGGCGCGCCGCATTGAGAACCCCACAGCTGAGGCCAATCCGGCCTCTGCGCCGCTGTTCATCATCAACCCCCTCTCCGGGCAACGGATGGATGGTCTGTTCTCGACCCACCCCGACCCGCGCAACCGCATCGAGGCGCTCCATCGGATGGCGCAGGAGTTGGGAACCTTTGACCGCGGCGACGGGCCATGGAACCAGCCCTCCCGTGCGCCAGGTCCATGGGGGTGACAGCCGCCCGTCAGGAAGTTCAAGGTCTCGAGGTTCGCCGTCTCGCGGTGGAGCTTTTCAGAACCTGCCTTGATCGCAGGCTTACGGTCGAGGATGCGGTCAGTGGCAGCGTCCAGGCGGCTGGCCTCCAACCGAGGGACCGGGCGTTTCTTCTGACGCTCCTCCTCACCACTTTCCGCCACAAGGGTGAGATTGAAGCCCTGGTTGCGAGGATGCTGGCCAAACCCCTGCCCCGTAAATCCGGGCCTGCCGCCGATATTCTGGTGCTTGGTACAGCGCAACTGCTCTATCTTGGCATGGCACCGCATGCGGTGATTGATCTTGCAGTTCGCATGGCGAAGAGTGACCGGCATGCTCTGCATTTTTCCGGACTGATCAATGCTGTACTGCGCAAGCTGGCGGCTGGAGGCAAGGCGCTTCTGGATGAGGCCGATATCGCGCCGTTGAACACACCGACCTGGCTTTGGGACAGATGGTGCAAGACATATGGGGCAGACATTGCGAAACGGATTGGCCTGACGCATGCCGATATGCCGTCGCTTGATCTGTCTTTCAAGGACAACCCATCCATCTGGGCGGATCTCCTGGGAGGGACAGTTCTGCCGAACGGACAGATACGGCTTGGCGCCGATCATGCCGCCGTTCCGGATCTACCCGGGTTCAGGGAAGGCGTCTGGTGGGTTCAGGACGCAGCGGCAACGATTCCAGTGCGGCTGCTCGGTGATGTTCGAGGAAAGACAATACTTGATCTCTGCGCCGCCCCCGGTGGAAAGACCCTGCAACTGGCAGCGCTTGGCGCACATGTGACGGCTGTCGATAGCTCTGAGCCCCGCCTTCGAAGGCTTCGCGACAATCTCGCGCGAACCAGACTGACTGCCGAGGTTCGGGTGACGGATATCTTGTCAGCTGAATTTCCCGGCCAATGGGACGCGGTCCTGCTCGACGCGCCGTGCTCTGCCACCGGCACGATCCGCCGCCATCCGGAATTGCCCTATCTCAAGGCACCAAGGCAGATCCGCGAACTGGCCGGCCTGCAGCGGCTGATGTTGAAGAAGGCGGCCGGCCTTGTCAGGCCCGGCGGAACACTTGTTTATTGCACCTGTTCACTGGAGGCTGAGGAAGGTGAAGGACAGGTCCGGAAGTTTCTTGCCAGCCATCAGGATTTTGGAATTGTTCCGGCAGACATTTCAGCCGTTCCGGAAGAGGCGCTCCGGCCTGAGGGCTGGGTAAGGACCCTTCCATTCATGAGCCTCGGCAGTCACAGGGGTATGGATGGGTTTTTCTCAGTGGCAATGCGCCGCCAAGCCTGAGATTTGTTCCTGCGCCTGAAAGTGCTATGCGAGCCGAAATTCGAGAGCACCAGAGGACTCCATGACCGAAGCCGTACGCCGCGCGCTCCTTTCTGTTTCCGACAAGACCGGTCTGGTACCTTTTGCTCAGAAGCTTGTGTCGCTCGGAATCGAACTCCTGTCGACGGGTGGGACCGCCAAGGCACTCGCAGCTGCGGGGCTTCCTGTGACCGAGGTTTCGTCAGTCACAAATTTTCCCGAAATCATGGATGGGCGTGTCAAGACCCTACATCCGATGATTCATGGCGGTCTTCTTGGCGTATTGTCTGACCCCACGCATCTGGCCGCCATGCAAACCCACGGCATTGCCCCGATCGGTCTATTGGTGGTCAATCTTTATCCTTTCGAAGCGGCCGTGGCGCGTGATGCTTCCTGGGACGACATGATTGAGAACATCGACGTGGGCGGACCTGCAATGATACGCGCCGCCGCCAAGAACCACAGCGTTGTGACAGTTGTTGTCGATCCGGCAGATTATGAGACCGTGGTCTCAGAACTTGAATCCAGCAACCGCCAGACCACGCTTGAAACGCGGCGCAGCCTGGCAGCAAAGGCCTTCGCGCGGACTGCAAGCTATGATGCGGCCATCAGCCAGTGGTTCAGCACGCAGGCAACTCAACCCTTCGGAACATTCTTTGCAGCGGGCGGAACCAGGCTGCAGAGCCTTCGCTATGGCGAGAACCCGCACCAAGCCGCGGCTTTCTATGCATCTCCGGGAAAGCCGTTCGGCATCGCAGCAGCGCGTCAGGTGCAGGGTAAGGAGTTGTCCTATAACAATATCAACGATACGGACGCCGCGCTTGAATGCCTTTCCGAGTTCGAAACAGCGGAGGCGGCAGCCTGTGTGATCGTGAAACACGCCAATCCCTGTGGCGTAGCGGTGGCGGAGGACATCGTGAACGCCTACCGAAAGGCTCTGGCCTGTGATCCGGTCAGTGCTTTCGGGGGAATCATCGCCTTCAACAGGCGGCTGGACAGTGCCTCGGCGGAAGAGATCACGGAGCTTTTTACAGAGGTCATTATCGCTCCGTCTGCGGATGATCGGGCCATGGCCGTCATTGCCAGGAAAAAAAACCTTCGCTTGCTGCTGCTCGACGGCTCGCCCATGACGGGCCGCGGGCTTTCGGTCAAGACTGTCGGCGGCGGCTTGCTGGTCCAGACGCGGGACACGATGTCCATCGATCAGATGGAACTCAAAGTCGTCACCAAGCGCCAGCCCACGGAAAACGAACTCGCGGACCTCCGCTTTGCGTTCCGGGTTGCGAAACATGTGAAGTCAAATGCCATCGTCTATGCAAAGAATGGTGCGACGGTCGGCATCGGGGCCGGGCAGATGTCGCGGGTCGATGCGGCGCGCATTGCCGTGCGCAAGAACGAGGATATTTCGCGGGAGGCGAAACTGTCACAACCCAGCATCCGGGGTTCCGTGGTAGCATCAGATGCGTTTTTTCCGTTTGCCGATGGCCTGCTGCAGGCGGCAGAGGCAGGTGCAACCGCCGTCATTCAGCCGGGGGGTTCATTGCGCGATGATGAAGTGATCCGCGCGGCCGACGAGGTCGGCCTCGCCATGCTTTTCACCGGCGTGAGGCACTTCCGCCACTGATCACCGCTGCAGGCGGCGGCAGATGTCCTCGAGTTGATCGAGTGTCTTGTAGCCGATGAGGATGACGCCGCCGCCATCACCTTGGTGGCTGATCTCTACTTTCAGGCCGATGGCGTCTGACACCAGCTTTTCGAGTGCCTTGGTGTCAGCATCTTTTTCCGCCTTGGGTTTGGACTTCTTCTGCGGCGATTCGCCACGGGCAAGATTTTCAGCCTCCCGCACCGAAAGGCCAAGCTTGATGATCTGATTGGCGAGTTCGGCCGGAGACTTTGTTGCAACAATGGCGCGGGCGTGCCCCGCCGTCAGCAAGCCTGCCTCGATCTGGGTTCGCACAGCGTCGGGCAGCGTCAGGAGCCTGAGCGTATTGGCGATGTGGCTACGGCTCTTTCCCACGGAGTCGGCCAGTTGCTGCTGCGTATATGTGAACTGTTCCAGAAGCAGCCCATAGGCGCGGGCCTCTTCGAGTGGGTTGAGGTCCGAGCGCTGGATGTTTTCAATGAGGGCGATTTCCAGTGCTTCGGCATCTGACAAGTCACGGACCAGCACCGGCACATCATGTACACCGGCGCGCTGTGCGGCCCGCCAACGACGCTCGCCGGCGACGATCTCGTAATCCCCGGTCGGTAAGGGGCGCACGACGATGGGCTGCAGCAAGCCCTTGTCACGGATCGACTTCGCCAGATCCTCGAGATCGGCCTCGGCAAAATGCTTACGCGGATTATTTGGACTGGGCTTCAGGTGTTCGATCGGCATATGGCGCAGCGAACGTACATCCTGCACCATGGTCTCTTCGGTGCTGTCGTCACCGATCAGGGCCGCCAGACCACGGCCCAGCCTCTTCTTGGGTGTACTCGCCATGTCCATGTGTTGTCCCACTTTCTTCGCAAGCCAATCGTAACGGGGTCGAATCGGTTCAGGCCGCACGCAACTCACGCTCGCGGCGTATGATCTCGGAAGCGAGCCGGATATAGGCCTGCGAGCCCACACAGTTGTTGTCATACAGCAGCACCGGCTTTCCATGCGACGGCGCCTCGGAAATGCGCACATTGCGCGGAATGACGGTTTGGTAAACCTTGTCACCGAGGACGCTCCGCACATCCTCCGCCACCTGTTCGGATAGATTGTTGCGGCGGTCAAACATGGTGAGTACGATGCCCTGGATGGTCAGGCGCGGATTGAGGTTGGTCTTGACCCGTTCAACCGTCTTTATCAACTGGCTCAGCCCCTCAAGAGCGAAAAACTCGCACTGGAGTGGAACGAGGATCGCGTCCGCTGCCGAGAGTGCGTTGATCGTCAGCAGATTGAGCGACGGTGGGCAATCGACGAGGATGTAGCTGTAGCTCCGGTTGAGGTCTGCCTCCCTGGTGAGGGCAGTTACGGCGTCAGCCAGGCGATAGGTCTTGCGGTCGATATCCGCAAGTTCGAGTTCGGCACCCAGAAGATCCATGGTTGATGGGGCGCAGTGGAGGCGGGGAATACCGGATTCGATGATGACACTGCTCAGTCCCGCCTCCCCCATCAGCACATGATATGTCGATTTCTGACCAGCACGCCGCTGGATGCCGAGGCCCGTGCTGGCATTGCCCTGCGGATCCAAGTCGATGATCAGCACCCTTTCACCCACCGCAGCCAGAGCAGTGCCGAGATTGATGGCTGTTGTCGTCTTCCCAACCCCACCTTTCTGGTTTGCAACCGCGAGGATACGGAGTCCCGGGGGAGCGCTTGAGCTGTCAGACACTTGCTCAGACACGGGATGCCTCCTGGATTTCAAGAATGATGCCACGGCGATCGCACTGGCTCTGGTGCTTCTTATACTTCATTTTCCAAGATTTCGCAGCCTCGATCAACTCAGCGTCCACATCCTGTCCCTTGTGAAAAAGCCCAAGGGCACCACGCGACAGGAAGGGTTCGGCATAATCGAGAAGCAGGGGCAGCGGAGCAAGGGCCCGGGCCACCACACATTGAACTTTGGGAATATCCGGAGCGGCCTTCAAGGTTTCGAGCCGGACCATATGAATCTGGGCTTGCACCCGCGTCTGGCGGGCCGCTTCCCGCAGGAAAGCCGCCTTCTTGCCATTGCTTTCATAAAGATGGGCGGACAAGCCGGCAGCGATCGAGATGACCAGGCCAGGGATGCCGGCGCCAGAGCCCAGCTCCGCAATGGTGTCCGTTCCCTTGGGAAGTAGCGGCAGCAGTTGCAGGGAATCAAGGATGTGGCGGTGCCAGACATGGGTGGTCGTTGCAGGTCCGATCAGATTGATCCGCTGCTGCCAAGTCAGGAGGAGATTGACGTAGTCTTGAAGACGCTGACCTGTTTCACGTGAAACATCGAAACGATCCAATATGGCCTGCGCATCGGTCTCCATCACGCCGCACTCTGGCGGTCACGCCGTTTGGCATGACCGAGAATAACAGCAAGTGCCGCCGGCGTCATGCCATCAATGCGCGAGGCCTGGCCCAGCGTAGCAGGCCGGACCTTGGTAAGCTTCTGACGAAGCTCCGCCGACAGGCTGGGCATCGACGCATAGTCCAGGTTTGCTGGCAGAACGAGCTGATCCTCTTTGCGGAGTGCGGCGATATCCGCATCCTGCCGCTGGATGTAGCCGGCATAGAGCGCCTCTGCTTCCAGAGCCTCAACAACATCCGGCCGCAGGGCTTTCAACTCCGGCCAAAGTCCGGTTACCCCGGCCCAGCCGACATCGGCCATACCCAGGAGATCCAATGCCGTGCGGCGGAGACCGTCCTGGTTCACCTTGAGCCCCTTCCGGGCCGCTTCACCTGAAGTGAGTGACAGGCTCCGGGCGAGGGCGAGCCCGTTGCAAATGGCTTCTTCCCTTTGTCGGAATGCGGGTTGCCGCGCTGAACCCACGAGCCCGTACTGAATGCCGAGGGGTGTCAGCCGAAGGTCAGCATTATCTGCCCGCAGCGACAGCCGGTATTCGGCCCGCGAGGTGAACATCCGGTAGGGCTCGGAAACGCCCTTGGTCACGAGATCGTCGATCATGACACCGATATAGGCCTGCGCCCGATCGATGATGGCAGGCTCCAGCCCTCCCGCCTTGCGGGCCGCATTGAGGCCTGCGACCAGTCCCTGGGCGGCCGCCTCCTCATATCCGGTTGTTCCGTTGATCTGCCCAGCAAGGAACAAGCCGGGTAAACGCTTTACCTCAAGAGCAACCGACAATTCGCGCGGATCCACATAGTCATACTCGATGGCATAGCCCCAGCGCTTGATGACAACGTGCTGCAGCCCCGGCATGCTCCGGATGAAAGCCATCTGCACATCCTCGGGAAGCGACGTCGAAATGCCGTTGGGATAGACGGTGTCGTCGTCGAGTCCTTCCGGTTCCAGAAAAACCTGATGGCTCTGCTTGTCGCGGAAGCGCTGCACCTTATCCTCGATCGACGGACAGTAGCGCGGGCCAACACCTTCGATCTGCCCGGAATACATCGGTGAACGGTGGATATTGGCTTCGATCAACCGGTGCCCCTCCCCCGTGGTATGCGTGATAAAACACGATAGCTGCGGCGCGGTGATTTGCTGTGTCAGGAAGGAGAAAGGTACTGGTTCTTCGTCACCCTTCTGTTCCTCGAGACGACCCCAGTCGATCGTCCGACCATCGAGACGTGCAGGCGTACCGGTCTTCAGTCTGCCGAGCTTCAATCCGGCGGCGGACAGCTGCTCCGAAAATCCGTGGCTGGGAGATTCACCATGGCGGCCGGCAGGAATACGACGCTCACCAATGTGGATGAGCCCGTTCAGAAATGTACCGGTCGTCAGGACCACGGCGGAACACGAAAACCGCCGTCCGTCCTCGCAGGAAATACCAGCCACCCTGCCCTTTGTCAGGACCAGGCCAGATGCAGCACCCTCGATGACGGTCAGATTATCCTGCTCGGCAATCTGGCGCTGCATGGCTTGCCGATAGAGTTTTCGGTCAGCCTGGGCGCGCGGACCGCGCACTGCCGGCCCCTTGGACCGGTTCAGCAGGCGGAACTGAATGCCAGCCTGATCCGCTACACGGCCCATCAAGCCATCGAGAGCATCGACCTCCCGGACAAGATGGCCCTTGCCGAGACCGCCGATTGCAGGATTGCAGGACATCTCACCGATCGTGTCGGCCCGGTGGGTCAGCAAAGCGGTCTGCGCGCCCGTGCGCGCCGCAGCAGCAGCGGCTTCGGTTCCCGCATGTCCACCACCAACAACAATAACATCGAAACTCATGTTCATGGGAGTCTCTCTAAGCCATGCTGCCCAACAGGTCAAAACATGCACCTGTTTCACGTGAAACAAATCGCTACTTGCCGATGCAGAACCGGCTGAAAATAGCACCGAGCCACTCCTCGACATCGACACGGCCCGTCAGGCGTCCGACCTCATCGGCGGCTCGGCGGATCTCCTCGGCCTTGAGCTCAAGCGCTCCGGTTCCATGAGTCAATGCCACCGCCAGATGTTCATGAATACGTTTAGTCACCTGTTTTTGACGGGCCGAAACAAGAAGGGCAGACTCGGCGTTCCCATAACGGCAGCGCAGAAGTTCTGCCATTGCAGACAGCAGATCAGGAACACCATCTCCCGTCTTGGTGGAGATCGCGATGCCGCCAGCGATATCGTTCCGAAGCGGTCCCGACTGCGCTTCGAGGTCCGCTTTATTCCGTACCACAAGATCGGGGATGACAGATGCATCCGGTTTTCCGCTTCCGTCCACGTCGGGTGAAGATACCCAGATGAGCACGTCCGCCTCCGCCATATGTCTGCGGGACCGCCTGATACCTTCTTCCTCGACCTTATCGGCCGCCAAGCTCCGTATACCAGCCGTATCGGTCAGGGTCACGGGAATGCCCATCAAATCGAGCGCAACCACGATGGAATCCCGGGTTGTGCCCGGCATGTCGGAAACAATCGCCGCATCACGGCGAGCCAAGACATTCAACAAGCTGGATTTTCCCGTATTGGGAGGCCCGGCGAGGACAACCCGGACGCCATCCCGGATGACCTCTGAACTCAACGAACGGTCCAAGGCCTCGGAGATTTCGGAAAGCAAATGGGCAATGCGCGCATCAATTTCCGGGGCAGCCGCGTCAGCGACGCCTGCCTCCTCCACGAAATCCACCACCGCCTCAATGTCCGCCCGGATCAGCAGCAAATGCTGACGCCAGGCGTCAAAGACGGAGCTCGCCTTGCCCGACATTTGTGCGAAGGCCTGCCGCCGCTGGGTGGCTGTCCTTGCCTCCAGCAGGTCTGCCAGACCTTCGATTTCGACGAGATCCATCTTTCCGTTGGCAAAGGCCCGCCGGGTGAATTCACCGGGTTCCGCAGGCCGGACCCCCTCATGCCGGCCCAAAAGGTCGAGGACGGCACTGATGACACCCGGGCTGCCGTGAACATGGAACTCGGCGCAGTCCTCACCCGTCAAGGAGCGAGGCCCCGGCAACCAGACGACAACAGCTCTATCCAGCACCTCACCCGTTGTGCTGTCGCGAAGGCTCTTCAGGGAAAACGTGCGCGGCGAGGGGCAACCTCCCGCGGTGGCCTCCAGCAGAGCAGCCGTCTGCCGGCCAGAGATCCGGATCACCGCCAAACCGGCGCGCCCCGCTCCGGAGGACAGGGCGTATATCGTATCGCTGGCTGTCATTCCGAACCCGACTCAAACGACAATGCCAAGCGGCCGTCCAGCCTCAGGCGTTCATCGAATCGAAGAAGTCACTGTTGCCCTTGGTCTGGCGCAGCTTGTCGAGAAGGAACTCGATCGCATCGACTGTGCCCATGGGATTGAGAATCCGCCGCAAGACATAGGTCTTCTTCAGGAGATCGGGCTTGACCAGCAGTTCTTCCTTACGGGTGCCCGAGCGCAGGATGTCGATAGCCGGGAAGACGCGCTTGTCTGCCACCTTCCGGTCGAGAATGATTTCGGAGTTGCCGGTACCCTTGAACTCTTCGAAAATGACCTCATCCATGCGGCTGCCGGTGTCGATGAGCGCGGTGGCGATGATTGTCAGTGATCCACCTTCCTCGATATTGCGGGCGGCACCGAAGAAACGCTTGGGACGCTGCAGCGCATTGGCGTCGACACCGCCTGTCAGCACTTTGCCGGACGACGGAACCACAGTGTTGTACGCGCGGCCGAGACGTGTGATGGAATCCAGCAGGATGACCACATCCCGCCCATGTTCCACCAATCGCTTGGCCTTCTCGATCACCATCTCGGCAACCTGGACATGCCGCGAGGCCGGTTCATCGAACGTCGAGCTGATGACCTCGCCCTTCACGGATCGCTGCATGTCCGTCACCTCTTCCGGGCGCTCGTCGATCAGCAAGACGATCAGGTAGCATTCCGGGTGATTGGCGGTGATCGAATGAGCGATGTTCTGCAGCAGCACTGTCTTGCCGGTACGTGGTGGTGCCACGATCAGGCCGCGCTGCCCCTTGCCGAGCGGAGAAACGATGTCGATCACGCGCGAGGAGTAATCCTTGCGGGTCGGATCGCCGGTTTCCATCTCAAGGCGTTCATCTGGATAAAGCGGGGTCAGATTATCGAAGTGGACCTTGTGGCGGGTCTTCTCCGGATCCTCAAAATTGATCCGGTTGACCTTTACCAGAGCGAAATAGCGTTCGCCGTCCTTCGGACTGCGAATCTGGCCTTCGACCGTATCACCGGTGCGGAGAGTGAACTTCCGGATCTGGCTCGGGCTGATATAGATATCGTCCGGACCGGCAAGGTAGTTCGCGTCAGGCGACCGCAGAAAGCCGAAACCATCCTGAAGCACCTCGACAACACCTTCGCCAATGATTTCCACCTCACGATTGGCCAGGTTCTTCAGAATAGCGAAGAGAAGCTCCTGCTTGCGCAAGGCGCTCGCATTCTCGACTTCCAACTCCTCTGCGAGAGACACCAGTTCAGCGGGCGTCTTTAACTTCAGATCCTGAAGCTTGATCTCTTTCAGCTCGGCAATAGCGGTCATTTCTTTTCACAATGGGGAGTTCCGGACAGCGCCAGGAACGTTAAGGCAGGATCGCATCAAGCCATGGCGATGCAATGAAGTATCAGTATAGCCGGTATGGGACCCTCAGCCAACAACAAACTCAGAACGGCTTCCCGATCACCAGGATAACAATGAAAATCAGAAGGACCGTGGGGATTTCGTTGATGATTCGGAAGTAACGACCGGACTGCTCCTCCCGGCCATCCCGGAACCTTGCAGCGTGACGTTCGAGAAGACCGTGAAACGCCAACATGCCCACAACAAGGACAAGTTTCATCCAGAGCCACAGCGGCACTGGATTCATCCAGTTCCCGAGCGAGATCAGCCAGCCGCCAGCCAAAACGGAAACCAACGCCGCAGGCCGCATGATCGCCTTCAGCAGCCGACGTTCCATAATCTTGAAAACGCCGGTCAGCTCAGGCTTGCTGGCATTCTCGGCATGGTAGACAAACAGGCGGGGAAGGTAAAACAGTCCAGCCATCCAGGAAATGACCGCCAAGACATGAACGATCTTGACCCAGAGATAGCCGTCAATCATCCAGCTTCCTCACAGCATCCACCACCGCTCCCACGACTGCAGGCTCAGTTCCAACCCGGATCCCATGCCCCAGGTTAAAAATGTGGCGCTGGCGGTCAACCGCCCGGCAGATCCTCTCGGCTTCCCGCCTCGCAACATCTTCCCCGGCCAGCAATACCACTGGATCAAGGTTACCCTGTACCACCACATCCGGCGGCAACTCTGCCAGATCCAGCTCCGTTTCCACACCAATGGCGCTCGCCCCAGGGATCGCTGCAGCGTGCCGTTGGGCGCTTCCTACCCCCCGGGCAAAGACAATCACCGGCAAATCCGGATGTCTCGCCCTTACGCCCGCAACGATTTCCGCTATCGGCTTGATCACAAACTCTTCGCGCTCGCTACCGACAAGATCGCCCGCCCAGGAATCAAAGATCTGTACCGCCTGTGCCCCGGCGTCCGCCTGCGCACAGAGGTAATCGGTCGATTCCGACACAAGACGATCGATCAAGACGCGGAACCACGGCTCCCGCCGGTACGCTGCCACCTTGGCAACGACGCGATCCGAGCTTCCACCTGCAATCATGTAGCTGGCAACTGTCCATGGCGCTCCACAGAACCCGATCAGGGCCTGATGCGGATCAAGACCTTGCCGAGTTAATGCGACTGTCGTGCATACCTGCTTCACCTCATGGGTGCCGGCCACCGGCCTGAGGTCCGAAACCTCGGCCATCGACCGTACCGTATCCAGAACCGGACCCTCTCCCTCCGCGAATCTGAGGCTCAGCCCCATCGCATGAGGCACCACCAGAATATCGGCAAAAAGAATCGCGGCATCGAGGTCATACCGTCTCAATGGCTGCAGGGTCACCTCGGCTGCCAATTCGGGATTATAGCACAGGTCGAGAAACGACCCCGCCTTCTCCCTCACAGCCCTGTATTCTGGGAGATAGCGGCCGGCCTGCCGCATGAACCACATCGGTCTCCGCCGGGCCGTCTTTCGCATCAAGACATCGAGCAATGCACTGCCCGTGCTGGATGCATTCTCCGTCTTAACTATCATTCTATCTCTTCTTGTCTCTTTTGTTTGTCGTCTGGAAAGCGGGATACACTTCAATCCCACAGCCGTCCACAGGTCAATCCGGCGAAGGGCGGCATCCTCCTCCTGAAAAGCAGTTAACCGAAAATTAAGGCGTGTTAACAGTCCGTTAATGGGCTAGATTCAACCGCTGCCATGGCTTGCGAACCGCGCCGACCTGAATGCTTTTCCACACACCGCTGCTGGCGGGATCGTCCTGCATCAGGCTGTGGATGCCGGAACCGATAAGCGGGAGGATGCTTGAGCGATTCATGAAGTTATCAATGTCCTCCACATGCGATCCACAACATTGACACAGCCTCTCACGCAACGGTTTTTCCACCTCCATCTCGTTTCTGACGCCACGGGAGAGACCCTCAACACGGTTGCCAAGGCCGCCGCAGCGCAATATGCCGACTTCCGCCCCATTGCACATATCTATGCACTGGTCCGGACGGCCTCCCAACTCCACCGCGCCCTGCGCGAGATTGAGGAACAGCCCGGCATCGTGCTGTTCACACTTATCAATCCTGAACTGCGCGCCCAGCTCGAGACGCAATGCGAGTTGATGGGTGTTCCTTGCCTGTCCATCCTCGATCCGATCATCTCCGCCCTTTCGCAATATCTCAATGCAGCGTCTCGGCCTCAGGTTGGCGGGCAGCATGCTCTCAACTCCGACTATTTCCGGCGTATCGACGCGATCAATTTCACCATGGCCCATGATGACGGCCAGGGTGTCGAAGATCTCGAGAAAGCAGATGTTGTGATATTGGGCGTTAGCCGTACATCGAAGACGCCAACTGCGGTCTATCTCGCCCAACGTGGCATCAGGACCGCAAATATTCCCATCGTTCCGCGGGTTCCGGTCCCTCGTCAGCTCATTGAGCTTCAAGGCCCTCTCATCGTAGGCCTGATTGCCAGTGCTGAACGGATCGCCCAAATCAGGCGTCATCGTCTTCTCTCCTTGAAAGAGAGTCGTGCGACGGACTACATCGACCCGCGGCAAATCACAGATGAGTTGATGTTCATGAAAAAGCTATGCTCGACCCATGAGTGGCCGGTGGTTGATGTCACCCGCCGATCGGTTGAAGAGATTGCCGCGACCATTCTCAACATGCTGTCTGCCACGAAACGGCTTGAAAAATAAGATGATCATTCTCGCCTCCACAAGCCCAACCCGGCAATCCATGCTGATGAATGCCGGGCTTTCCTTTTCCGCTGTGGCGCCAGACGTCGATGAACGCGAAGTTGTGGCTCAGAACCCGCAGTGGACGCCGGAAGACACGGCATTGAGATTGGCAGAGGCCAAAGCGGCAGACGTGTCGCGCCGTAACCCTGGTGCATTCGTGATCGGTGCCGATCAGGTTCTGGCACAGAACGGAAAGGCCTATGCGAAGCCACGGGATGCGGCGCATTGCCGTGAACAGCTGCTGGAACTCCGTGGTAAAACACATTCGCTCATCTCAGCAATAGTATGCGCCCGCGACGGCAGAATCACGTGGAGGTTCAGCGATCATGCGCTTCTCACCATGCGCAATTTCAGCGAAGCCTTTGTGGATCTCTATCTCGAGAAAATCGGTTCGGATTGTACGTCATCAGTCGGTGGCTACAAGGTCGAGGGACCTGGCATTCAGTTGTTTGACGCCGTCAAGGGAGATCATTTCACGATTCTCGGGCTGCCATTGATACCGCTTCTTGATTACCTGCGGCGGGAGGGAGAAATACCTGCATGAAGAAAGCCTGTGTCATAGGTTGGCCGATCAGCCATTCCCGTTCGCCACTTATTCACGGATTCTGGCTCACCCAACATGGCATTGATGGCAGCTATACGCGTCAGCCTGTTGAACCCAGTGAGCTGGGAGGGTTTCTCTGTTCACTGGAACGGCAAGGATATACCGGCTGCAATGTGACCATCCCCCATAAGGAAAACGCATTTCGGCTGGTCACTCCGGCTGATCAATCAACGGAACGGCTCGGTGCCGTCAACACCGTGTTCCTGGATGATGGGAAGTTACTTGGTACGAATACGGATGGCGAGGGTTTCATCAACAATCTGCTGAGTGGCGCTCCAGATCTCCAACTCAAGAACGGCCAGGCCGTTGTACTCGGCGCTGGCGGGGCGTCGCTTGCCGTTGTCAATGCCATTCTGGAACAGGGTGTAGGCGAATTGGTTGTGCTCAACCGGACAAAGGAGAAAGCCGAACAGCTGAAATCCCGTTTCGGTAAACGGGTCAGGACAGCTGATTGGGAACGAGCAGCCGATCAGATCTCGGAGTGCAGCCTGCTTGTCAACACGACATCACTAGGAATGACGGGTCAACTGGCCCTCGATATTGACCTCACGCGGCTCAATCCGCTGGCCGTGGTTACGGATATTGTCTACACACCGTTGCGTACCAAGCTTCTTCACGACGCTGCGGGCCGTGGAAACCTTGTGGTTGAGGGTCTTGGCATGTTGCTCCACCAGGCGGTACGTGGCTTTTCGCTGTGGTTCGGCGTAACGCCCAAGGTTACAGCGGAGCTTCATGATCTTGTCGCCCGTGACATCGACCCTGCGTATCGCTCATGATTATTGTCGGGCTGACAGGTTCGATTGCCATGGGGAAGAGCGAAACAGCCAAAATGTTCGCAGCCCGCGGGATTCCCGTGTTCGATAGTGACGCCGCCGTCCATGAGCTTTATGCACCGGGAGGCGCTGCCGTCCCTGCAATTGCCGCACTGGCTCCGTCTGTCGTTATTGATGCTGCTGTGGACCGCCGCAAGCTGGCAGCACTGGTTGTTGAAGATCAGGGGTTGTTGAAGAGGATCGAAGCGGTGGTTCATCCCCTGGTCAAGGCGCGGCAAACCGCCTTTCTGAAGGCGGCTGAAGAAGCCGGTTGCAATATGGCGATTCTCGATATTCCCTTGCTGTTTGAAACGGGCCGCGATCGCGAGGTAGATGTGATCGTTGTTGTTTCCGCGGAGCCCCGGTTGCAGAAAGAGAGGGCCATGAAGCGTCCGGGTATGACAGTCGACAAGCTTGATTTCATCCTGTCTCGCCAACTCCCCGATGAGCAGAAACGCGAACGGGCGGACTATGTGATCGATACATCGGTCAGCCTGGCGGACACCGCCCATGAAGTTGACAGGGTTATCGCAGCGATTAGAAGCAGTACGGTTTAATGAGCATGCGCGAAGTCATTCTGGATACCGAAACAACTGGCCTCGACCCGGCAGCCGGAGACCGGATCGTGGAAATCGGCGCAGTGGAATTGCTCAATCACCTGCCGTCCGGACGGACCTTTCATGTCTATATCAACCCTGAACGCGACATGCCGAAAGAGGCTGAAGCCGTGCATGGCCTGTCCACCGCGTTTCTCAGCGATAAGCCCGTTTTTGCGACGATAGCCCAGGACTTTCTCGAGTTCATTGGGGATGCCACGCTTGTAATTCACAATGCGAGCTTCGATGTGAGCTTTCTCAATGCCGAACTGGGTTTTCTCGGCCATGCTTCGATTCCGCCTGAGCGCGTGGTCGATACGCTCCACATCGCACGCCAAAAGCATCCAGGCTCCGCCAACAGCCTGGACGCGCTGTGCCGCCGCTACGGCATCGACAACAGCAAGCGCACCAAGCATGGCGCCTTGCTGGACTCGGAACTTCTGGCGGACGTCTATCTCGAACTCATCGGGGGCCGGCAAAGGGCGCTTGTGCTAGAAGCCACGGTGACCAAGAGGGCAAAAACCATCGTTGCCGCTCATGCTGAGCGTCAGCGTACCGCGCCCCTGCCATCACGGCTGACTGATGAGGAGCGGCAATCTCATGCCCTGTTTGTCGAAGGACTGGGTGAGAATGCCCTCTGGAAGCAAACCGTAAACTAGGCTTGTCCCGCCGACTGTTGCTGCATGCGGCGCTGATAGAGCTGGGCGAAGTCGATCGGATCGAGCATCAGTGGCGGGAATCCGCCGTTGCGTGTGGCCTCAGCCATGATCTGGCGCGCAAAGGGGAACAGCATGCGCGGGCATTCGATCAGAACCGCGGGGTGGAGCAGCTGCTGGGGAAAGTTCTCGAGCCGGAACGTTCCGGCATAAACGATCTCGGCGCCAAACATGACCTTGTCCTGGTGGGTCGCCTTTGCATCTAGATGAAGCTCGACTTCAAAATCCGACGCCGACAGATTCCGAGCATTGACGTTCACCGACACCGCAATGTCTGGCTGCTGCATCAGGCTATGGGGCGCATTGGGGTTCTCAAAGCTCAGATCCTTCAGGTACTGGCCCAGAACGCGCACCGCCGGAGCGGCGGCAGGCTGATTTGCGGTTTCGGTCTCGGTCTCGGACATCATGAACCTCTCTTGCAATCCGGGCCTTCGCTAACATGCGCCTTGAGGTGCTGCAAGCGAGGAGAAATGCTAAGCCTTCCTCAGCCCTTGCCTGTACCGGAAGACGGGGGAGCTTCAACCTCTGCGGCGATCTCGACTGCTTCACCTTCAATGACGGTATCGTAGCGCCGTTCTCCGAAATGCTGGTTGGTTGCCGTTCCGCCGGAAGAAAATGTTGCTACCTTAAAACGCGAGCGAATCCAGCCCTGCACGGGCGGCAGCAGAGCCAAAATGGCCAGGATATCGCTGAAAAACCCCGGAATCAGGAACAGAAGGCCAGCCAGCACCTGCGAAACCGCCAGGCTTCCTACGCCCCCGAGGGACGAAGACTGCTGAACTGGCGAGCGGATGGCCTCCATAACTGAGGTTCCCGCCGACTTGATCAATTTTATGCCAATCAGACCTGCAGCCAACAGCAATAGAACCGTCGGGATCACACCCAGTGCTTTCCCCACCCAGATGATGGAGGCAATTTCCGCCACCATGCCGGCAAGTATCAGAAATGGAATTATACGGGTCATATGGAGGTGAGTTGTCCTTTGGGCCTTGGACCTCGCGGTCGGGATCTATATATGTATATAGAACAAATCATCCGGAACGCCACGTTCCGCGATGATAGGCCTCACCGAACCTGCCGATCTGGATAATTGAATGAGCTTTGATCCGCTGAATATCCTGCTGCTTGCCGTTGCGCTGGTCGTGTTCTGGCGGCTGAAATCCGTTTTGGGAACCAGAACCGGCACGGAAAAGCCCCCTGTTGACCCGTTCGACTTGCGGCGGAACGATGCCCCAAAGACGCCGGACGGTGACGGAAGCATTGTTCAGTTTCCCAGGAATCCGCCCGTGGCGCCAGCCACCGTTCAGGACGATAGCGAGCCGCCGCCGCCTGTCTGGACAGGTTACGCGGAGGCTGGAAGCGAATTGGCTGAAGGCCTTGAGAAGATTGCCGGACGCGATCCCTCCTTTGCGCCCAAGTCCTTCGTAGAGGGTGCAAAGGCAGCCTATGAAATGATTATTGATGGCTTTGCCAATGGTGACAAGGCCACCCTCAAGAACCTCCTTTCGAAGGAGGTGTTTGATGGTTTTGCGCGCGCTATCGATGAGCGGGACGTGCAGGGCCTCCGGGTGGAATCCCGCTTTGTCGGCATCGACAAGGCCGAGATCCAATCAGCCGCACTTAGCGGAAACAAGGCCAGCATCACGCTCCAGTTCGTGAGCGAGCTGATCACCGCGACCTATAACAAGGCGGATGAGGTGATCGATGGAGATCCAGGGCATGTTCAGGAAGTGACCGATGTCTGGACTTTCGAGCGTGACATCACCTCTCAGGATCCGAACTGGAGGCTCGTGGCGACCCAGGCCGTAGCCTGACCCCCCTCATGCTCGCCCGACAGCATTTCGATGACCTGCCGGGCTGGGTCTCCGATGACCATGGGCAAGCACTCGATGCTTTCCGTCGCTCCGCCAGGGAAATTCTCGCCTCAATATCGGGGGTGCATAAGCCTGCTCGCTTTGGCGGCAAGCGTGACGCCTGGTTGGAATACTGCCGTATGTCACTGGAACGGCAGGATGCCCGCCGCTTTTTCGAAGATCAGTTCCGGCCGTACCGCGTCCAAGATGAAGCCTGCCCCGATGGACTGTTTACCGGATACTTCGAACCGGAAGTACTTGGCCGCCGTAGCCCCAGTCAGGCCTTTCAGATACCGCTCTATCGTCGACCTGCCGATCTCGTTGCCTTACCATCAGAAGGCAGCCTGACAACGGGCCTGACTTTTGGGCGGATGGTGGATGGAGAGGCGCGGCCCTACTTCACCCGCCGTGACATCGAGCAAGGCGCCTTGTCCGGACAGGGACTTGAAATCCTCTGGCTTTCTGACTGGGCTGACGCATTTTTCATGCAGGTGCAGGGGTCGGGACGCGTCCGGCTGGAGGATGGCCAGGTCATCCGGCTGACTTATGATGGCAAGACAGGGCTTCCCTACACCAGCATTGGTGCCCTTCTCATTGCGCAAGGCATCATCCCGCATGAGCAGATTTCGATGCAGTCGATCCGACGCTGGATGTCCGCACATCCTGAGGAGGCTCGCAAACTCATGTGGCGGAATGAGTCCTTCATCTTCTTCCGCGAGGTGGAACTACCTATGCCCGACCTTGGCGCCTTCGGTGCTCAGCGCGTTCAGCTGACGCCCCGCCGCAGCCTGGCTGTTGACCGTTCTTTTTGGATGTTCGGGACTCCTGTGTGGCTGGACACATTGGTGCCCACTGATGAAAGGGGCGGTATGAAAACCTTCCGCCAGCTGATGATTGCCCAGGACACCGGCACCGCCATCAGGGGCCTGGCGCGGGGTGATCTGTATTGGGGCTCTGGTGATGATGCGGCAATGATTGCCGGTCAGATGAAAAGCCCAGGCGGCATGAGCGTGCTTCTACCCCTTGCCGTGGCTGAAGCGCTGGGGCTTCCCGCATGAGCCGCAAACCGCCAGACTTCGAGCTTTGGCTGGAGACTGCAAAAACCATCAAGCCGCTTCGTCACCGGGCCTCCCGCACTCCACCGGTGGTTCCATCAGCCGGATCTGCCCAGCTCAAGCGTAAAGTTAATCTGCCGCCGGCGCCGCATGAGCACCTCCCTGCGCCACTTCGCAAGCCGCCGCCGCAGATCACCGGGCTTGATCGCCGCACGACGCAGAAACTCACCCGCGGGCAAGTGGAGATCGAGCGGCGCCTTGATCTCCACGGCATCGGAATCGAGATGGCGCGTGTCAATCTTCTTGGCTTTCTGCGAAGCGCACAGGCCATGGGTGCGCGCAACGTACTGGTCATTACGGGCAAGGGCGAGTCGCCCTTCTCCCGCCACACGCTGCATGGGGCGGATCATTTCCATTCGCCGGAACGTGGTGGAAGGCTGCGCCGGCTGGTGACGGAGTGGTTTCATGAAGCCGACTTCCGCAGCCTCGTCGCGGGCTTCCAGCCTGCTCATCCGAAGCATGGCGGCGGTGGTGCTTATTATGTGCGTGTGCGGCGGCTGAGGGATGGGTCATGACACCCTTCGGCGACAGGATGCGTCGGCTCCGTGCTGAACGCGGAATCACGCTGAAGGAGATGGCGGATGCAATCGGCGTATCCTCCGCCTATCTCTCGGCGCTCGAGCATGGCAAGCGCGGCCGGCCGGGCTGGCACCTGATCCAACGGATTTTGACCTTCTTCAACATCATCTGGGATGATGCGGAAGAGGTGGTACGCCTGGCCCGCATTTCGCACCCCCGCATCACGATCGATACGTCCGGCCTCACCCCGCGGGCCACCGAACTTGCCAATCGCCTCGCTGACGACATCGGTAAGCTTGACGCGACATCGCTTGAGGAGATTCTCGTCATTCTCGACCGGAAGCGTCAGAAGCCCCGCGCCTGATACGCGGCAAGCCGGTAATCTGCCGCCAGTGGCTACAGAATGAATTTCGACAGGTCGGCATTCCGAGCGAGCTGCCCGACATGTGTATCGACGTAGGCCTTGTCGATCACCACCGTTTCGCCAGACCGGTCTGGCGCGGCATAGCTGACCTCGTCCAGCAGGCGCTCCATCACCGTCTGCAGACGTCGTGCCCCGATGTTCTCGACACTCGCATTGGTGTCGGTGGCGATGGCGGCAATGGCGGAAATCCCATCCTCGGTGAAATCGAGCGTGACGCCTTCGGTCGCCAAAAGGGCCCGATATTGCTTGATCAGGCTTGCCTCCGGCTCGGTGAGAATGCGTTCCATGTCATCACGGCTCAAGGCCTTCAGCTCCACCCGGATGGGCAGGCGGCCTTGCAACTCGGGAAGGAGATCCGAGGGTTTCGCGATATGGAATGCACCTGACGCGATGAACAGGATATGGTCCGTCTTGACCGGACCATGCTTGGTTGAAACCGTGGTGCCCTCGATCAGGGGCAGAAGGTCCCGCTGCACACCCTCACGGCTGACATCCGCGCCCTGCCGTTCGGAGCGGGCGCAGATCTTGTCGATTTCGTCCAGAAACACGATGCCATTGTTTTCCGCCGATCCGATGGCTTCCTGCACGATCTGCTCCTGATCCAGCAGCTTGTCCGATTCTTCCGCAAGCAGCACTTCGTGGCTGGCCTTCACCGTCATGCGCCGGGCCTTGGTGCGGCCGCCGAAGGCCTTTCCCAGCATTTCGGACAGATTGATGACACCGGCCGAACCGCCGCCCGGCAGGCCGGGAATCTCGAAACTGCCGGTTGAGGTATCGGCAACCTGAATTTCGATCTCCTTATCGTCCAGCTCTCCCGCGCGGAGTTTGCGGCGGAAGGCTTCCCGGGTGGTTTCGGATGCATTGGCGCCAACGAGGGCTTCGATGACGCGGCGCTCGGCATTGAGCTGAGCCTGGGCTTCCACGTCTTTGCGGCGCGCGGTCCTGGTCATGACGATCGCTGATTCGATGAGATCGCGGATGATCTGATCCACATCGCGGCCCACATAGCCAACCTCGGTGAACTTGGTGGCTTCCACCTTGAGGAATGGCGCATTGGCAAGCTTCGCCAGCCGCCTTGCAATTTCCGTCTTTCCGACCCCGGTCGGCCCGATCATGAGGATGTTCTTCGGCATCACCTCATCGCGGAGCGGATGCTCCAGTTGCTTGCGCCGCCACCGGTTGCGGAGAGCGATGGCAACGGCCCGCTTGGCCTCCGTCTGGCCAACGATGTGGCGGTCCAATTCGGAGACGATCTCACGCGGGGAAAAATCAGTCATGTATCAGTACCCGGGGCTTCAGCCTGTGGCCAGTGTTTCGACGGTCAGATTGTTGTTGGTATAGACGCAGATTTCAGCGGCAATGGCCATGGATCTGCGGGCGATGGTCTCGGCGTCAAGGTCCGTGTCAGCCAGCGCCCGGGCTGCGGCAAGCGCATAGTTGCCGCCCGATCCGATGGCGATGATGCCTCTTTCAGGCTCCAGCACGTCGCCTGTTCCGGTGAGGACCAGCGTCACGGACTGGTCTGCCACGATCATCATGGCTTCAAGCCTGCGGAGGTAGCGGTCCATACGCCAGTCCTTGGCCATGTCAACACAGGCGCGGGTCAACTGGTGGGGATATTGCTCCAGCTTGGCCTCCAACCGCTCGAAAAGCGTCATGGCGTCGGCGGTAGCGCCGGCGAAGCCGCCAATGACCTGCCCGGAGCCCAGCGGCCTGACCTTGCGGGCGTTTCCCTTGATCACCGTCTGGCCCAGGCTCACCTGGCCGTCTCCTGCGATCACGACCCGCTCTCCCTTGCGAACCGAGAGGATGGTTGTGCCATGCCAAATGGGCAGTTCCGCCATGGGTCGAAGTCCTTTCAATTCCAACCGGTCTGATGTAGGCCGCCGATGGCGCAAAGAAAAGGCACCCTTGGCCATTTCCTTTTGCATCTGCTAATACGCGCTCCAGTCACAAGCCGGAATTTTGCCCATGCGCAAGGCGTCCATCGAACGCAAGACCACTGAAACCCAGCTGTCGGTTTCCGTCGATCTCGACGGTACTGGCGCCTATGATATCAAGACTGGTGTGGGTTTTCTGGACCACATGCTGGAACAACTCTCCCGCCATTCGCTGATCGATATCACGCTCCGTGCGGTGGGAGACCTGCATATCGATTTCCACCACACGGCAGAGGATTCCGGCATTGCCATTGGCCAGGCCGTGGCCCGGGCGCTGGGTGACCGAACGGGAATTCGCCGCTATGCCAGCCTGCATCTACCGATGGATGGTACCCTCACCCGCGCTGCGATCGATGTATCGGGCCGGCCCTTCCTCGTGTGGAAGGTGAATTTCACCGCGCCGAAGATCGGTGATTTCGATACCGAACTGGTGCGTGAATGGTTCCAGGCTTTTGCCATGAACGCTGGGGTGACGCTTCACATCGAAACCCTCTATGCCGATAACAATCATCATATTGCGGAATCGTGCTTCAAGGCTTTGGCGCGGGCATTGCGGGAGGCTTTGGAAATCGATCCGCGGCAGAAGGACAGGATTCCCTCCACCAAGGGTTCCCTGGCAGGCTGATGGCCCTTTTCAACGTTCTCGAACCGCCGGACGGTAAACCAGACGGGGTGGTCTTCATTCCGGAGGGTTTTTCATGGGCCGCCCTTGTCTTCACCGTAATCTGGGCTCTCGTCCACCGCATGTGGGTCGTGGCGGCGGTGTTGTTCGCGGGCTTGACAGGCGTTGCCTTGGCTGAAGCGCAGGGCCTGATCGGGCCGGAGCTTGCCAGCATCATCCACTTCGCCATTTCATTGCTTTTTGGCTTCGAGGCACGCAGGCTCTGGGCGCTGTCGCTGACGCGCGCGGGCTTCTCGCAGGCGGGGCTCATCGAGGCAACCAGCCTTGAAGCTGCCGAGCTTGCTTATTTTGCAAGCCGTGCCCCGGCCGTTGCGGCACCTGCCATGCCTGTGCGTATTCCGGCCCATCCTGGAGATACGCTCGGGATTTTTGGCAATGTCTGAGGTGCACCCGTGAGCGTTGCCATTATCGACTACGGGTCCGGCAATCTTCATTCCGCCGCCAAGGCTTTCGAGCGCGCGGCGCGTGACAGCGGCCTCCCCATAGCCATCGGCGTGACTGCTGATCCCGAGCAGATCCGGAAGGCCGACCGCATCGTGCTGCCGGGTGTTGGCGCCTTCCGGGACTGCCGTGACGGCCTGATGTCCGTACCCGGATTGTGGGACACGCTCCAGGAAGAGGTGATCGTCAGGGCGAAACCCTTCCTCGGTATCTGTGTTGGCATGCAGCTCATGGCATCCCGCGGTCTTGAACATGATGTTACGACGGGTTTCGGATGGATTCCCGGTGACGTGAAGCCGATCGACCCAAGGGATTCTTCATTCAAGATTCCGCACATGGGCTGGAACACGATATCGCTGTGCAGGCCGCATGCCCTGCTGGATGGCATTGCGCTGGGCGAAAACGGGCTGCATGCCTATTTCGTGCACTCCTATCACTTCCAGCCACGCGACCCTTCCCATGTGATCGCAACGACCGAACATGGCATGGCCGTCACCGCCATGGTTGGCCGCGACAATCTGGCTGGAACCCAGTTTCACCCGGAGAAGAGCCAGCGCCTTGGCTTGACACTCATCGCCAATTTCCTGAGGTGGCGTCCATGATTCTGTTTCCCGCCATTGATCTGAAGGATGGCCAGTGCGTCCGCCTGAAACTGGGCGACATGGAACAGGTGACCGTCTTCAATGACGACCCCGCCGCTCAGGCTGCCAGTTTCGAGGCGCAGGGATTCGAATGGTTGCACCTCGTCGATCTCAATGGTGCCTTTGCCGGCCACCCGGTGAATAAGGCCGCCGTTGAGGCGATCCTCGGCCGCGTGAGCTTGCCCGTTCAGCTGGGAGGCGGCATCCGAAACCTCGGTCAGATCGAGGCCTGGCTGTCCAGAGGTGTAAGCCGGGTGATCCTCGGAACTGTTGCATTGCGGGAACCCGCCCTGGTCGGGGAGGCATGCCGTCTTTTTCCAGGACGCATCTCGGTGGGGATTGATGCCAAGTCGGGGCGCGTTGCCGTGGAGGGCTGGGCGGAAACCTCGGAGCTAACGGCGGTCGATCTGGCGCGGCGCTTCGCTGATGCGGGCGTCGCCGCCATCATTTTCACTGATATTGACCGGGATGGTGTTCTCAAGGGTCTCAATATCGAGTCAACACTTGAACTTGCCCATGCGGTGCCGATCCCCGTGATTGCCAGTGGCGGCCTCGCCTCGATGGAGGACATCCATCGCCTGAACAAGCCGGATTGCCGCATTCTCGAAGGCGCGATCTCTGGCCGTGCGCTGTATGATGGGCGGATTGACGTACCTGAGGCGCTGCGCCTGCTGCGTGAGGCAGCCTGATGCTGAAGGCCCGCCTTATCCCATGTCTCGACGTGAAGGATGGCCGTGTCGTCAAGGGTGTGAACTTCGTCGATCTCCGAGACGCGGGCGATCCGGTTGAAATTGCCAAGGCCTATGACGCGGCCGGTGCGGACGAACTCTGCTTTCTCGACATCACCGCAACTCATGAAAACCGCGGCATCATTCTCGATGTCGTCCGGAAGACAGCCGAGGCGTGTTTCATGCCCTTGACAGTGGGTGGTGGGGTGAGGAACCTCGAGGATATCCGCAAGCTGCTTCTGGCCGGGGCTGACAAGGTTTCGATCAATTCCGCTGCTGTCGCCAATCGTGAATTCGTCAGCGAAGCTGCGGGGAAATTCGGTGCACAATGTGTGGTCGTCGCTATCGATGCCAAATCCACAGGATCGGGGAAATGGGAAATCTTTACCCATGGCGGCCGCAAACCCACGGGTATCGATGCGGTGGATTTCGCGAAGGACGTCGTCTCCCGCGGCGCGGGTGAATTGCTGCTCACCTCCATGGACCGGGATGGCACCGGCAAGGGCTTCGACCTTGAATTGACCCGTACCATCGCCGATGCCGTGAGTGTTCCCGTCATCGCATCGGGTGGCGTCGGCACCCTTGATCATCTCGTCGAAGGTATCCGCGACGGCCATGCCGCCGCCGTTCTTGCGGCGTCCATCTTCCATTTTGGCACCTTCTCGATCACGGAAGCCAAGCTCCACCTTTCGGCAAATGGCATCCCCATGCGTCTGTGCTAAGAAGATCAGGGGGTTGAAGATGAACAGTCACAGGCTTGATGTACTGGCCGCACTTGCCGACGAGATATCGGCAAAGCGCACTGCTTCGCCGGAATCGTCCTACACGGCCAAACTCATGTCCAAGGGCATCGAGACATGCGCCAAGAAACTTGGCGAGGAAGCCGTGGAAACGGCACTCGCCGCCGTGCTTCAACAAAAGGCCCATGTCGCGTCGGAGTCGGCTGATCTGCTCTACCATCTCCTTGTCCTTCTCGAAGCGAGCGACGTGAAACTTGCCGATGTGATGGAGGTGCTTGCGCGCCGCAAGGGCATCAGCGGGATCGCCGAAAAGGCGTCGCGCCCGAAAGACTGATCATGGAAGAACTCGTCAAGGACGTTACCCCCTTCCGGCGCTTCTCGCGTGAAGAGTGGGCTGCTCTGCGCGCCGATACGCCCATGACGCTGACCCAGAAGGACATCGATGAACTGCGCGGCCTCAATGACCGCATCGACCTGATCGAAGTCGAGACGATCTATCTGCCGCTGTCACGCCTCCTCAATCTCTATGTCACCGCAACCCAGGGGCTTTTCCGCGCCACGAACAACTTTCTGCACCTGACTGACCGCAAGGTGCCATATGTCATCGGCATGGCAGGCAGTGTTGCCGTCGGCAAGAGCACCACCGCGCGTATCCTGCAGCGGCTCCTGGCAAGATGGCCCAAGCATCCGAAGGTCGATCTCGTCACGACCGATGGTTTCCTGCTTCCCAATGAAATCCTCGAACGCGAGGGTTTGATGACACGCAAGGGCTTTCCCGAGAGCTATGATCTTCCGGCCATTCTCCGCTTTTTGTCCGATATCAAGGCCGGCAAGCGTAACGTCACAGCACCCCTTTATTCTCATCTTACTTATGACGTGCTGAAAAATGAATGCGTGGTGGTGGACCAGCCTGACATTCTCATTGTTGAAGGTGTTAACGTGCTGCAGACCGGCCGCCCGCCGCGCGATGGCCGTGGCATTCCAAACACCTCGGACTTCTTCGACTTCTCGATCTATATCGACGGCGATACGAATGATCTGCGGCAATGGTACATTGAACGCTTCCTGACACTCCGTGACGGCGCGTTCCGCAATCCGAAATCCTACTTCCACCGCTATGCCACGCTGAGCGACAAGGAAGCGAAGGAAACTGCCATGCGGATCTGGGATACGATCAATCTCGTGAACCTCAAGGAAAACATCCTGCCCACCAGGCCGCGGGCTGACCTCGTGTTGCGCAAAGGCACTGATCACTTCGTCCGCAGCGTCTTCCTTCGGAAGCTATAGCAGGCCCAGGCGCCTGGCTTCGGCCGCGAGATTGATTTCAGGCCTCGCGCCAATATGCGAAATGACTTCAGCTGCCGCCATGGATCCGATCTGCGCTGCCTCCATGAGAGTCTTGCCGTTGGTAAAGCCATGGAGAAAGCCAGCGGCGAAGAGATCGCCCGCGCCCGTCACGTCGACTACTTTTGAGACCGGGTGTGCGGGGCTCGCATGCACCTCGCTACCCTTCACAACCACACACCCTGCTTCTGAGCGCGTCAGCACCGCGATGTCGCAGTCACTGGCAATTGCCCGCCGGGCCTCATCGAAGCTGTCCGTCTGGTAGAGGGATTTGACCTCAGACTCGTTGGCGAAGACTATGTCGATGTCATTGCGGATCAACTCTAGAAAGCTGTCGCGGTGGCGTTCGACACAGAAGGAGTCCGACAGTGTGACGGAGGTCTTGCGGCCAGCGGCCCGCGCGATCTTTGCCGCGAGCTTGAAGGCCTCCTTCGCTTCCGGCCTGTCCCAGAGATAACCTTCCATATAGGTCACTTTAGCAGCTTCGACGGCCGCGACGTCAACGTCTGCCACCGTGAAGTTCACGCATGCACCAAGATAGGTGTTCATGGTGCGCTCGCTGTCCGGAGTCACCAGAATGAAGGAGCGCGCGGTGGCAGGGCCGTCCTCAGCGGGTTTCGTATCGAAACCAACGCCCTGTGCCCGCATGTCGTGACGGAATATCGCCCCGAGCTGGTCGTTTTTTACCTTCCCGAAATAGGCTGCCCGGCCGCCAAGAGAGGCAATGCCCGCCGCTGTATTGCCGGCGGAACCGCCCGATACCTCCACTGCCTGCCCCATGGCGGCATAGAGTTGCTCGGCCCGTGCTTCGTCGATCAGGTTCATCGATCCCTTCACCAGCCCGTGGCGCTTCACGAAGCCGTCCTCCACCCTGGCGATCACGTCCACAATGGCATTGCCAATGCAGAGAACGTCGAAATCCGAACCTGACATGAAAACAATCTCCTGCGCCGTCGACACTTCCGCCTAGCGAAGCCCGCTTGCGCTTGCAAGCTTTGCTGATTAGTTGAGTAGCATGTTCAAAGCGTCTTTCAGGGCTCTGGGCGACCTCTTGTCGCCGGAATTCCGCGCCGTGCTGGTCAAGGCTCTGGCCATGACCATCGCATTGTTCATCGCCATCCTGATCCTGGTTCAGGTTCTGCTGCTGAGCCTCACCCATTTTTCCTGGCCTTGGGCCGACTGGGTGCTGCAGGTGGGCACCGGCATTGTTCTGTTCGTGGCCTTCTTTTTCCTGATGTCGTCCGTGACGGCAGCATTCGCCGGCCTGTTCCTGGATCAGGTTGCAGCGAAGGTGGAGCAACGCCACTACCCCCTCGACCCCCCGGGCACGCCGATACCCCCCTCACGGGCCATCCTGCTTGCGATAAAGTTTTTCGTTGTTGTCCTGATCGTCAATCTGGCTGCATTGCCGGTCGTGTTTCTTGGCATTGGCGCTGTGGCGCTGGTCTTGGCAAATGCATATCTGCTCAGCCGGGAGTATTTCGAGATGGTTGCCATGCGCCACATGCCGGAGCAGGAAGCGCGCATGCTGCGGCGTGAGAACGGGCCTGCCATCTTCTTCGCCGGACTGGTGCCTGCGGTATTTTCCGTTGTACCGATCGTCAATCTTGCGGTGCCGCTGTTTGCGACCTCCTATTTCACGCATCTGTTCAAGTCGGTGCAGGCGTCTTCGCCTTGAAGCGGCAGAGATCGGCAATCAGGCAACGCCAGCATTCCGGTTTTCGCGCTTTGCACACATAGCGCCCGTGGAGGATCAGCCAGTGGTGCGCATGTCGGCCATAGAATTCCGGCACAACTTTCAGGAGTTTGTTTTCGACCTCCAGCGGTGTCTTGCCCGGAGCCATGCCGGTACGGTTGCCGAGCCGGAAAAGATGCGTGTCCACTGCAATTGTGGGTTGCCCAAACGCAATGTTGAGCACCACATTCGCCGTTTTCCGGCCGACCCCGGGTAAGGCCTCCAAGGCCGCGCGATCATCCGGAACCTGGCTGCCATGTTGTGCGACCAGGATTTCGGACAGAGCGATCACGTTCTTTGCCTTGCCGCGGAATAATCCGATCGTCTTGATGAGATCCCGGACCTTGTCCTCGCCCAAGGCCAGCATTTTCTCCGGCGTATCGGCAATAGCAAAAAGCGGCTTTGTCGCCCGGTTCACACCTTCATCCGTGGCTTGGGCCGAAAGCACCACAGCAACCAGCAGCGTATAAGGGTTCACATAGTGAAGCTCACCCTGTGGTTCGGGATTGGCGGCATGAAAGCGGCGGAAGATTTCCGCGATGTCACCGGGTTTCAGACGGCTTGCCTTGGGCATGGAATTTGTGTTCCTTTACGCTCCCGGAGGTAAGACAGGAACATGGACGCAAGCAATACCAAAACCTGGCGTGCAACGCTCACACCCCACCGCAGCCTGACGCGGCAGGGGTTCGTGATCGTGATGGCGCTTGTCGTCCTCGTCAATCTGGTGGTGGGTGGCGTTTTCCTGGCAATGGGGGCATGGCCTGTGGCTGGCTTCGCGGGGCTTGATATTCTGCTGATCTGGTGGGCGTTCCGTGCCAATTTTGCCGACGCCCGGCAGATGGAGTCCATCACGATTACTGACCATGAGGTCGTTCTTGACCGGATGCGAGAGCGGTATCCCCCCGAACAGAAGCGTTTCGTGCGACGGTGGGTGAGAGTTGAGCTGGAAGAGGATCGTGAGCGTGATCTGATCGGCCGCCTCTCTCTCATCTCAGGCGCACAGCGCACCATCGTCGGTGAATTCCTGGCTCCGGAAGAACGCAAGACACTGGCCAGCGCGTTGCGCGCGGAACTGGCCATTCCGCGAATCTGAACATCATCAGGCTTCGACAAGCCGTGTCTGCATGTCGTCAATTTTGAATCGCTCACTGCTGGCTTGTCGCAACATAGGTATAGGGCACCTGAACATATTCAAGTCCACGCTGTGCCATCAGAGCCAGGACCGAGTCCTGATTTGCAAAAAGCTGCTGCAGATTAAAGCCGATTGCAACATACGGCTCACGACGCAGTTCATCGTCATCCTTGCGTTCGTCATCCGTAAATCCGCGAGCATAGTATCCGGCTTGCAGTTCAATGAACCTCAGTGGCGTATCGGAGATCGGCTTGAAGCCTGCCAACTTCAATGCCAGCAGGTATTTTTGACCAGAGTAATCGGAAACAGGGCTTATCTTGTCATTGCCTGAAGGAATGTATTCGATACGGAAGTCCAGCTTTTCAGACAGTCCCGGAACGGTGCTGCGCAGGATGGAGAACGCGGCGCCGGCCGCATCTGCAATCAAGTCCTCCGTCGAGAAACCGTGGTCTCCGGAAAAACCATCCAGTATCTCGACATAAGTAAACACACCCATCGCCAAGCCGGCGGCGGTAAACGCCGCGCCGCGCGGATCAGCCGATTCCTGCAAGATTCGCTGGGTTAGGTACTCGGTGAGAAGGTAGGTCGTGAAGGCGTGGCCAAGCTTGTCCAATCCAAGGCTGCCGGTATCCTCTCCAAACCAACCTTCGTTGTTGAAGTTGAAGTCACTCGAACCCCAGTTCCACTTCGCGATGCCGAAAATCGAAATACCGCCGACCACCGCAGCAAGATCCCACCGCACGGACATCGACTGCTCGATGAAGCGCTTTTCGTCATAGCCGCTCACATCAGTCGCATTGCCCCTCACGAAGAGTCGTTCAAGCCGCTCATCGATCGATAGCCCCGCGACTAGTGGTGAGCGGCCGGAGACTGGCGGAAGGTCCGCAAGCGTGCCATATTCTTCGTCGGCCGGTTGAACGGCAATGGCCTCGACGGGCAAGAGCGCAGGTGCACCGGACGGGATTGCCACATCTCCGGGGGCAGAGAACACAATGGCTGACTGGCGGTCACTTTTCGTCGAGCGAACACTAACCTGTTCCGCCAGGGCGCAGGTGGAGCAGACGCTCACGAAAAGAACCTGAACAGCAATACGAAACATCCGGATCCCACTGCGCATAGCCCAGATCGGCAACGTTCCCTTAACTCAGTGTACGCAGGGTGCCAAGCGTGTTCAAGCTTGCAGTGCGCTGGATGCGACCGCGATGTGGCCAGGCCCACAGGTCGTTTTGCTAGGTCATATCGGGGCGGTCAGCTTTCGGGTGGGAATGGCGTCAGGGGAGGTCTAGTCTGCCCGTCATGAGCGACCATTCTGCCTTGAGGGAAGCAGCGCGCGACTATGAACGCGTGCGTGGAACCCTCGACTGGCTGCGCGAGCACTGGCGCGAGCAGCCACCACTCGAGCTGTTGGCCGAGCGAAACGGGATGAGCCCTGCTCATCTTCAGCGCCTCTTCATGCGCTGGGCAGGGCTCAGCCCCAAGGCCTTTGTGCAGGCCCTCACCATCGACCATGCGCGGAAACTTCTCCGCGCCTCGGCCAACATGCTCGAAACGGCCTATGAAGTTGGGCTGTCAGGCCCCGGGCGTCTGCACGACCTGTTCGTGACCCATGAGGCGATGACGCCGGGAAGCTACAAGGCGAGGGGCCGCGGCCTTACCATCCGCTACGGTTTTCACGATTGTACCTTTGGCCGTGCCTTGCTGATGCGGACGGAGCAGGGGATTTGCGGTCTTGCCTTCGCCGATCAGGGCGGAGAACCCGAAGTCCTCGCCGACATGCAAGGCCGCTGGCCGGCGGCGGAGTATGTCGAGGATCCGGCCGCAACCGGACCAGCCATTGCGCGCATCTTCGATCCTGCCCGCTGGAAGGCCGAGCACCCGCTTCGCATCGTTTTCATCGGAACAGACTTTGAAACACGAGTCTGGCAAAGGCTGCTGAAGCTGCCGATAGGCCAAGCAACAAGCTATTCGGATATCGCTGCCGATCTTGGGAAGGCGGGCGCCTCCCGGGCAGTTGGTTCAGCAGTCGGGCGAAACCCCATATCCTTCGTGGTGCCGTGCCATCGCGTGCTGGCCAAATCAGGGGGCCTTGGCGGCTATCACTGGGGACTTACCCGCAAACAGGCCATCATCGGATGGGAGGCCGGTCTTACCCAGCGGTGAGTTCTGGGATCAGTCTATTTTCCAGATTTACGCAGGCGGACGATGATATCCACCCTGTCGATCTCGGTGCCATGCGGCAGTGGGGGAAGGCCACGAACCTCCAGGTTCTCCGCCTCGATATCGACCAGAGAATCCGACTCTTCGAGATAATAGTGGAAATGATTGGAGGTATTGGTGTCGAAGAAGGTCCGGTCGCCTTCAAACGCGACCTCACGCAGCAACCCTGCCGCCTTGAACTGGTTCAGCGTGTTATAAACAGTTGCCAGAGATACGTTTATCCTGGCCGCCAGCGCTTCCTGATGAAGCGACTCCGCGCTCACATGACGGTCCCCGGCACCGAAGAGAATAGCGGCGAGCGCCACGCGCTGGCGGGTTGGCCGAAGCCCCGCCAGTCTCAAACGTTCCGCCAGATCTGCATCTTGCAACATCATTCCGGACGATCTTATAGCCCCAAATCCCCAGCCGGGGCAATCGTCACACTGGTGTGGCGTTGCCGCAGCCTCCCCGAAAGCACACTTGGACCGCCAATAGCCCTGTGATAGGAACGGCTCAGCGCCGCGAAGCCGGTGGAATTTGGGGCCCAGAGGTAGAATGAACGAACCGAAACCGAACTATGATTACGAGGATCTTCTGGCCTGCGGGCGGGGTGAACTGTTCGGCCCCGGCAATGCGCAACTGCCTCTGCCCCCCATGCTGATGTTTGACCGGATTACCGAAATCTCGAAGGATGGAGGAGCTGCAGGCCTCGGCAAGGTCGTCGCCGAATTCGACATCAAGCCGGATCTCTGGTTCTTCCAGTGCCATTTTCAGGGTGATCCTGTGATGCCCGGCTGTCTGGGGCTGGATGCGCTGTGGCAGATGACAGGATTTTTCCTCGGTTGGCTGGGTGAACCTGGCAAGGGCCGTGCCCTTGGCGTGGGCGAGGTCAAACTCTCCGGTATGGTTACACCCAAGGTTCGCAAGGTCACCTATGAAGTCGAGATCACCCGCCTCATCCTGCGCAAGCTGAAGATGGCGGTATCCAACGGCATCATGAAAGCTGATGGTGAAACGGTCTATCAGGTGACCGATATGAAGGTCGGGCTGTTCCAGCCCACGGCCTGAGAAAGGAAGCAACATGCGCCGCGTCGTCGTCACTGGTCTCGGCATCGTTTCGAGCATCGGGAACAATGTTCAGGAAGTTCTGAATTCGCTGTTTGAGGCGAAGTCAGGTATCTCGAAGTCGGATGACTATGAGCGTCTTGGTTTCCGCAGTCAGGTACACGGTGCGCCGACATTCGACCTCGACAGCGTTGACCGGCGCGTGCGCCGCTTCATGGGCGATGGCGCCGCCTGGAACTACGCCGCCATGCAGCAGGCCATCGTCGATTCCGGCCTCGATGAAGCAGACGTCAAGAATGACCGTACCGGCATCATCATGGGCTCTGGCGGTCCGTCCACCCGTACCATCGTGCAGGCTGCGGATACCACGCGGGAAAAAGGGCCGAAGCGCGTCGGCCCCTTTGCCGTTCCTGCCGCCATGTCGAGCACAAATTCTGCGACACTGGCTACGCCGTTTGGCATCCGTGGCGTGAATTATTCCATCTCCTCTGCCTGTGCTACCTCGGCGCATTGCATCGGAAACGCTGCGGAAATGATCCAATGGGGCAAGCAGGACGTTATGTTCGCCGGCGGCGGCGAAGAGTTGGACTGGACGCTCTCCGTGCTGTTCGATGCGATGGGCGCCATGTCGTCGAAATACAACGATACGCCTGCAAAGGCCTCCCGTGCCTATGACAAGAACCGTGATGGTTTTGTGATTGCCGGTGGCGCAGGCACTGTTGTGCTGGAAGAATTGGAGCATGCCAAGTCGCGTGGCGCCAAGATCTACGCCGAACTCGTTGGCTATGGCGCTACGTCGGATGGTTATGACATGGTGCAGCCTTCCGGCGAAGGCGCCATCCGCTGCATGCAGCAGGCGATCAAGGGCGTTGGCAAAATCGACTATATCAATCCCCACGGTACCTCGACGCCCATCGGCGACAAGAAGGAAATCGAAGCGATCCGCGCTGTGTTCGGCGATTCCATCCCGCCGATTTCCAGCACCAAGTCGCTTACCGGCCATTCGCTTGGCGCAGTCGGTGTTCAGGAAGCAATCTATGCGATCCTCATGATGAAGAACGACTTCGTATGTGAAAGCGCCCATATCGAAGAGATCGATCCGGAATTTGCCGATGTCCCGATCGTCCGTAAGCGGATCGATAATGCCAGGCTCGATACGGTGATGTCGAACAGCTTTGGCTTCGGCGGTACAAATTCAACCCTCGTCTTCCAGCGCTACAACGGCTGATCACATGACAAATTCACTGATGGCGGGCCGCCGCGGGCTCATTATGGGCGTCGCGAATGACCACTCGATTGCTTGGGGCATTGCCCAGCAACTTCACAAGGCTGGCGCTGAACTTGCCTTCACCTATCAGGGCGAGGCTTTTGGACGCCGGGTGAAACCGCTGGCCGAAACGGTCGGCTCGAGCGTGCTGCTGCCCTGTGATGTCGAGGACATCTCCACAGTCGACGCCACTTTTGACGCCTTGAAAGCCAAATGGGGTACCATCGACTTCGTGGTGCATGCCATTGCCTTCTCGGACAAGAACGAACTCAAAGGAAAATACGCTGACACGACACGCGAGAACTTCATCCGTACCATGGTGATCTCGTGCTTCTCCTTCACCGAAATTGCCAAGCGCGCTGTAGCGCTGATGCCAAATGGCGGCTCTCTGGTAACACTCACCTATGGCGGATCGGTCCGTGTCATGCCGAACTACAATGTGATGGGTGTTGCGAAAGCAGCGCTTGAATCCTCCGTACGCTATCTTGCGGCGGATTACGGTCCGCAAGGTATCCGGGTCAATGCCATTTCGGCTGGCCCGATGCGGACATTGGCGGGCGCCGGCATCGGCGATGCGCGCGCCATGTTCAGTTTCCAGCAGGACCACGCCCCGCTTCGCCGCACCATAACGCTGGAGGAGGTGGGTGGGGCTGGGCTTTACCTGCTCTCGCCGCTGTCGGGCGGTGTCACGGGGGAAATCCACTATGTGGATTCGGGGTACAACATCATATCGATGCCGCGCCCGGAAGATCTCGGGAATTGAGCGAGGTCAAAGCCTCGTCATCCGGCATCGGTGAAAATGCTCCCGGAATAGGAGTGTTTTCATGCATAAAGACTGGAAGGAACTCACCTCGAATCTGTCAGCCCCGCTGAAGGAACTTCGGACCGGCGCGCCGGACGTGATGAAAGGCTTCTCGGCCATTGCACAGGCGGCTCTCAAGGCCAACGCCCTCGACACCAAGACCAAGGAGTTGATTGCGCTGGCAATCGGTGTGGCAACACGCTGTGACGACTGCATTGGCTTTCATGTAAAGGCAGCCGTTGCCCAGGGTGCCTCCCGAGAGGAAATCCATGAAACCCTCGGCATGGCCATTTACATGGGTGCTGGGCCTTCCGTGATGTATGCTGCCCATGCGGTTGAAGCCTTCGACCAGTTCAAGCCTGCGGCTGCGGATACCGCCCCTTAACGATCGATGTAGTTTTCCGCCTGAAGGGATGTGATCACTGGGTTGTGTCCGTTCAGGGGGTTGCTTGGGTTCCATGCAAGCCTCGTTTCATAGAAACGGCTGGCCAGTGCATCATACATCAGCAAACGCCCCGCAAGGCTGTCACCGATCCCAAGGACTTCCTTGATCACTTCCATGGCCTGCATGGACCCCAGGATGCCCGGCAGAGCGCCCAGTACCCCCGCCTCCTCGCAGGCCGGAAACAGCCCGCGCGGTGGAAGCTCTCCCATCAGGCAACGGTAGGTTGGCCAAGGAGTGTCATCGGGTGAGGTTTCATGCGGCTTGAAGGTGGAGATCTGGCCATCGAACTGGCCCACCGCAGCGCTCACCAGTGTCTTTCTTGCGAAGTAACATGCGTCACTGACAAGATAGCGCGTCGGGAAATTGTCGCAGCCATCGGCCACGATGTCATAGTCTGAGATGATCTGCATCGCGTTTTCGGCTGTCAGCCGGAAGTTATGCGTGATCACCCGGAGGTGAGGGTTCAATGCCAACATCGCCTGCCGCGCGCTGCTGGTCTTCGCTGACCCAACTGCCGATGTGGTGTGGATGATCTGCCGCTGCAGGTTGGAGAGGCTCACCGTATCATGGTCGATGATGCCGATGGTGCCGATACCCGCTGCTGCAAGATAGAAGAGCAGCGGCGCGCCGAGGCCTCCGGCGCCAACCACCAGCACCTTGGCTTGCTTGAGTTTGTTCTGTCCGGGGCCGCCGACTTCGTGCAGTACGAGATGCCGGGCATAACGCTCAATCTCGTCGCCGGAGAGCGCCATCAGCGGGTTCCAGAGGAGCCGAACCCGCCTGTCCCGCGCTCTGTGTCATCCAACATCTCGAGTTCACTCCAGCTGATGCGGGTCACCGGCGCGACGACCATCTGCGCGATGCGGTCACCCCGCGCAATCGTGAAGTCTTCCTGCCCATGGTTGATGAGCGGCACTTTCACTTCGCCCCGGTAATCACTGTCTATGGTACCGGGAGCGTTCAGCACCGTGACGCCATGCTTCACGGCAAGCCCGGAGCGTGGCCGCACCTGTGCTTCAAAGCCCTGCGGCAGGGCGATGGCGATACCTGTCGGCATCAGGCAGCGTGTACCTGGCCTGAGAGTGATGGTTTCTGCCGCCCGCAAATCCAGTCCGGCCGCACCAGCCGTTTCATAAGCTGGCAGCGGCAAATCCTGACCATTGGCCAGACGTTGGACCTCGACCTTCGTCATTCTGTACCCTTCTGTCCGGGCAAGAGCATCTCGGCCAGCCGGTCCATGAGCCGGGATGCAACCTCGGTCTTTGTCATCTCGGGCCAGCTCTCGACCCCTGCATCAGAGATGAGATGAACCCTGTTGCGATCTGCACCAAACACGCCGGAGTCCACACTCACGTCATTGGCCACGATCAGGTCACAGCCCTTCTTCACGAGCTTTTTGCTTGCGTGTTCGACGACCTTTTCCGTTTCCGCTGCAAAGCCCACGACAAGGCTTGGCCGGTTCGCATGGCGTGCGACAGTTGCGAGTATGTCCGGATTCTCGGCAAGAACGAGCGCCGGCGGCCCGTCTGGTCCTTTCTTCAGTTTCTCTCCTGCCTGCTGGGCAATGCGCCAGTCCGCAACGGCCGCCGAAAAGATGGCGATGTCGGCGGGAAGTTCGCGGAGGCACATATCGAGCATCTCCTGCGCCGTCTCGACGTGCCTCACCTGCACGCCTGAGGGAACGGGAAGGGATGTTGGCCCCGAAATCAGGACCGTCTCTGCACCAAGCTCTCCGGCCGCCGCAGCAATGGCATAGCCCTGCTTGCCGGAGGAATGGTTGGAAATGAAGCGGACGGGATCAATCGGCTCACGCGTCGGGCCGGCGGTGATGACCACCTTCTGTCCTGCCAGTGGCTGGGCTCTCGGTTTTAGCAACTCAATGATCGCTGCAACGATTTCGCCCGGCTCAGACATCCGGCCGGGCCCAAATTCACCGCAGGCCATTTCCCCGTCATTCGGGCCAATGACAGTGATCCCATCGGTTTTCAGTGTTGCGATGTTGCGCAAGGTCGCCGGATGCCGCCACATTCTGACATTCATGGCGGGGGCCACGAGAACCCGCTTATCCGTGGCAAGTACCGCGGTGGAGGCCAGGTCGTCCGCCAGGCCATGTGCCATCTTGGCCAGGAAATCGGCGGTGGCCGGAGCGACGACGAGCAGATCCGCTGCACGTGAGAGCTGGATATGTCCCATCTCGACTTCGTCGGTGAGGCTGAACAGGTCCGTGTAGACTTTTTCCCCCGAGAGGCTGGCCAGCGATAACGGCGTGACGAATTGTTGTGCAGCCTTGGTCAGGATTGCGCGGACGCGCGCCCCGCGTGTCTTCAGCAGGCGGATCAGTTCATGCGCTTTATAGGCGGCGATGCCGCCGCCAACGATGAGAAGGATGGTTTTTCCGGCAAGGGATGTCATGTCCGGCAGTATGCCAGCAAAGCCCCGGCGCTGCCAACCGCCGTCAGAAAACGAGCTTAAGGGCGATTGCCGCCAGCGAAAGGGCGCCAACTGCCAGCCACAGCCTGGTCCATCGTGTGCTGCGGGCCTGGGCGCGGGCGAGCTGTTCCGTGGTCTCGGCATCAAGTTTCAGGCCACCGCTGTTTGCCATGTCGGCCAGCATGATGGCACCTTGCTTGGCGTCCTCGAGCATGGCCGGAAGGCCGATGAACATGCGCCCGAAAGAGCCGGTCGCCTCTTCGATCTTGCCAACAGGCCCGAGCTTTCGCTCGATCCAGCCGCGCACCACGGGTTCAGCTGTCACCCACATGTTGAGATTTGGGTTCAACGTGCGGGCAACGCCCTCCACCACCACCATGGTCTTTTGCAGCAGCAGAAGCTGCGGCTGGGTCTGCATGTTGAACTGGGCGGTCACCTCGAAGAGCTGGGTGAGAAGCCGGGCCATGGAGATTTCACGGGCTGAGCGGTCCATGATCGGCTCGCCGATGGCACGGATCGCCTGGGCGAAAACCGCGGGATCCTGGTCGCGCGGCACGTAACCCGCTTCGAAATGCACCTCGCTTACCCGCATGTAGTTGCGGGTGATGAAGCCATAGAGGATCTCGGCCAGGAACATGCTTTCCTTTGGTCCGAGCCGTCCCACGATCCCGAAATCGACCGCGACGAGGTTTCCCGCCCGGTCAATGAACAGGTTGCCCTGATGCATGTCGGCGTGGAAGAAACCATCCCGGATGGCGTGGCGCAGGAAGCTCTGGATCACCATGTCGCCAAGCTTCGGCAGATCAAACCCCTGTGCCCGCAACGCCTCCGTATCGGCGATCGGTGTGCCGTCAATCCATTCGGTGGTCAGTACATCGCGCCCGGTGCGAGCCCAGTCAACTTTTGGAACCCGGAAGCCCGGATCATTCAAGGTGTTCTCGGCCATTTCCGACAAAGCCGCCGCCTCCATGCGCAGGTCCAGTTCCTGCTTCATGGATTGTTCGAGCATTTGCACAGCGGCCACCGGGCGAAGCCTTCGGCCCTCGGCGCTGAAACGTTCCATGAGCCGGGCAGCGAAGTAGAAACTGTCCGTGTCTGCCGCAAAGCGCTTCGCGACACCGGGGCGCAGAACCTTGACGGCCAGTTCCCGGCCATCCGGACTTCGCGCCTTATGCACCTGAGCGATGGATGCAGCCGCAACGGGCGGGCCGAACTCGGTGAAAAGCTGGTTCGCATCGGCGCCCAGCGTATCGCGGATCGTCTGTTCGGCAATCCCGGTGGAAAAAGGCGGAAGCCTGTCCTGCAGTGATTTCAGTTCGAAAGCGCGCTTTGGGCCAACCAGATCCGGTCGCGTCGCAAGGAACTGCCCGAGCTTGATGTAACTCGGCCCGAGCGATGACAGGGCTGCTGCAACTGCCGCGTCGCCTGTTTTTGTCGGTTTGCGGGTGCCAATCTTGGCGATGGATAAACCAAGCCGTGCCGCCAGCGGCAGTTGATTCAACTGTTCAGGCGTGAGCAGTGCGTCATAGGCAGCAAGCGTGCGGCCGGCGCGCAACAGGTTGAAGCTGTGCTTCAGGCTCGAAAACATCAGATGCGCCAGCCCGAATGAATGGCGACGACACCGCCCGTCAGGTTGCGGTAGCTGACATTGGCGAAGCCAGCCTCCTCGATCATCGCCTTGAAGTCATCCTGCCGGGGGAAGGTACGAATGGATTCGACCAGATAGCGGTAGGGATGCCCGTCGCCTGTCACCACCTTGCCGATGGCAGGAATGACCGTGAAGGAAAAGGCGTCATACACCTTGTCGGCCAGCGGCACGTCCATCTGGCTGAATTCGAGGCAGAGGAAGCGGCCGCCTGGTTTCAGAACCCGGTAGGCTTCCCTGAGCGCCTTGTCGATATGCGTCACGTTGCGGATACCAAAGGCAATGGTGTAGCCATCGAAGCTCTTGTCGGGGAAGGCGAGGGCCTCCGCATTGCCGACGGTGAAATTGCAGCGGCCCAACAGGCCATCCGCATCGGCCCGCTTGCGGCCTTCTCCCACCATCTCGGGGGAGATGTCAGCCACGGTCACCCGCACATTGGGGCCACCGGCACGCAGGATGCGGAATGCAATGTCGCCCGTTCCGCCTGCGACATCGAGGTGGTTGAAGGTGGCATTGCCGCGCGGCGGGTTCAGCATCGCCACGAAGTCGTCCTTCCATAGGCGATGCAGCCCGCCTGACATCAGATCATTCATCTGGTCGTAGCGTTCTGCCACTTTGGAGAAGACCTCGTTCACGAGGCCCTGTTTCTCGTCTTCGCCCACTCGCCGGAAGCCGAAGGCAACGTCCTGTTCGTTTGTCTTATCTTTCATCGTGCCAATTCTAGCCCGAAAGGCTTACCGTTTCAGCATAGACTTGAGCTCGCCAAGTCGCATGGCGCCCGTCAGCTGCGCAATGGCAAAATAGCTGACGATCCCCCCTGTGACGAGCAGTAGCAGGCCCCAGGCTGCCGCAAAGAAGCCCGCCTTCTCGGCATAGTTGTCCCTGAGCAGCCAGCTTCCCGCCACCAGAATGGCCCCCATCAGCACTGCCGAGGCCACGATGCGGGGCAGCCGCTTGCGGCAGCGCTCGTCGAGCCTGAACAATCCCCGGCGGTGAAGGGTGACGCCCAGCAGGATGGCATTGATCCAGGCGGCAAGCGAGGTGGCGAGGGCAATGCCCGTCTGGCGCAGGAACAGCGAAAGCACAATGGCGGCCACCACATTCACCACGACCGAGATGATGGCAAAGCGCATGGGCGTCCGGGTGTCCTCACGGGCAAAGAAACCGGGCTGGAACACCTTGGTCAGGGAAAAGGCCGGAAGGCCAAGCGCGAAGGCCAGAATGGCGGGTGCCACGGCCAGCGTGTCGGCCCTTGTGAAGGCCCCGTGCTCGAACACCGTGTGCACAATTGGGGCGGCGATGGTCATCAGCGCCACGGCGGCAGGTAAGGTCAGGAACAGGGAGAGTTCCAGCGCCCGGTTCTGGCTGCTGAGTGCGCCTGTCTCATCGCCAGCCCGGAGCTTGCGCGACAGATCCGGCAGCAGCACCACGCCGATTGCCACGCCAATGACCCCGAGTGGCAACTGGTAGAGCCGGTCGGCATAATAGAGATAGGCGACTGCACCGGGAATGGTGGTGGCAAGCATCGTCGCCACGACGAGGTTGATCTGCATGACGCCGCCGGACACGATACCGGGCAGCGACAACGCCAGAACCCGCTTCACATCCGGTGTCATTTTCGGCCAGCGCGGCAAGAGCGGCATGCCGGCCTTGCGGCAGGCAAATGCCAACAGTGCGTATTGCGCAACGCCTGCGGCAAAGATGCCCCAGGCGAAGATGTAGCCCGTGGCAGGGGTATCCCCCGTTTCCAGCACCCAGGCCACGCCGTTCGCGGCAATCATCACGACGTTCAGCAGGATCGGCGCAGCTGCGGCGGCCGTGAAACGATGAAGGCTGTTGAGTACGCCGGACTGCAGCGCCGTCAACGACATGAAAATCAGATAGGGAAAGCAGATGCGGGTCAGGTCAACGGTGAGCTGGAAACGTTCGCCCTGCTCCTTGAAGCCGGGTGCAATGACAAAGATCAGCAGTGGCATGGCGATGATGGCGAAGGCTGAAAACACCAAAAGCCAGGCCAGCAGAACCGAGAAGACTTCGACCGCGAAGACCTTGGCGTTTGCCTCGCCTTCACCCTCCACCCGCTTGGCAAACAGCGGCACGAAAGCATTGTTGAAGGCGCCCTCGGCGAACAGTGCCCGGAACAGATTGGGGAAGCGCTGTGCCACGAAGAAGGCTTCTGCAACGAAACCTGTTCCCAGTGTGAAGGCGATCAGCTGGTCACGCACGAAACCCAGTACACGGCTGATGAGGGTAAAGCCGCCGACTGTTGCTGCGGATTTGAGAAGCGACATGAGTTCTCAGGCCTGTGGCATGGATGTACGGAGGATGCTTCCGAGCGCCAGTTCGATTTGCCGGTGCCGGGTGGCGTTTTCGATCTTCGCACCGGTGAGATCGGTGACGTAGAACACGTCCACCGCCTTCTCGCCGAAGGTGGTGATATGGGCCGAGGCAATGTTGAGGTTCAGCCTGTAAAGCGCTTCGGTCAGGTCATAGAGAAGGCCCAGCCGGTCGAGCCCGTTGATCTCGATCACCGTGAAGCGGTTGGACGAATGGTTATCGATGATGACGCGTGGTTCGACCGTAAAGGCTTTCATGCGCTGCTGCGGCTTATAGGCCTTTGCCACTGCTTCCTTCAGCCATAATTCGCCGCGCAATGCCTTGCGAACGATCTCGGCAATGCGCTCGCCGCGACGCCGCTCGTCTTCCTCGTCGGTGAACTCCCGCTGGATGAGGATCGTATCCAGCGCCATACCGTCGGTCGTGGTGAAGATCTGCGCGCCTGCAATGTTGGCGCCTGCCGCAGCACAGGCACCTGTGATCAGTGCCAGAAGCCGTGGATGGTCCGGCGTATAGATGGTCAGTTCCGTGATGGCAGTGAATGCATCCGTCTCCGTGCTTGTTACGACGCTCTTGGGCGCCGCGCCGGCGATCAGCTTCGCGTGTTTCACCTGCTTCTCGGTCGTGGTGCCCAGCCAGTAGGCTTCATAGTGACGCGCCGCATAAGCCTTCCTGTCATCCTCGCTCCAGTTATTCATCCGGGCAAAGAAGGCTGTCTGCGCATCGGCTATCCGGTCCTTCCGGGAGATCGCCGTGTGGCCACCCGTCAGCACCGGTTCAGCTTCGGCGTAGAGTGTCCGCAGCAACTGGCCTTTCCATCCGTTCCATACACCGGGACCCACCGCGCGGATATCGGCGACAGTCAGGATCACGAGCAGTTTCAGGCGCTCCAGACTTTGCACTGTCGTACAGAAATCGAGGATCGTCTTGAAATCGTTGAGGTCGCGCATCTGTGCCGTCTCGCTCATCAGCAGGTGATGGCGGATCAGCCAGGCAACCGTATCGGTTTCCGAAGGCGAAAGCCCGAGTCGCGGACAGAGTTCAAATGCAATCCGCTCGCCGGCGATGGAGTGATCTTCCTTTCTGCCCTTTGCGATGTCGTGGAGAAACACGGCCACATAGAGCAGTCGGCGGCTGGTAATGGTTGGAAAGATGGCGGTGGACAGTGGGTGGTCCTCGCTCAACCTGCCGCGCTCGATGTTCGCAAGATGGCCGACGGCGCGGATCAGATGTTCATCCACCGTGTAATGATGATACATGTTGAACTGCATCATCGCAACGACGCGGCCGAACGGCGGAATGAAACGGCCCAGAACCCCCGCCTCGTTCATCATCCGCAGAACGCTCTCGGGCTCCTCGCTGGAGGTGAGCAGTTCCAGAAAGATGGCATTGGCCTCCGGATTGTCGAGGATATCCCGGATCAGGCCCAGCGACTTGCGCAGCAGTTTCAGCGCATCGGGGTGGATCTCTGCGCCATGGCGGCCTGACGCCGCAAAGAGCCGGATGATGTTGACGGGGTCTCGCTCGAAGACATCAGGTGATTTCGGAAGGATACGCCCGCCCTCAAGCCTGAAGCCAGGCGCATCGGCCAACACACCTGATGTCTTCGGCAGGAACCGGCCGAGAACGCGCCCGAGGGACGGAACCTCCTTGATCTGTTGCGCTTCGAGGCTGGCGCAGAGAATGCGCGTCAGGTCACCAACATCCTTGGCGACAAGGAAGTAGTGTTTCATGAAGCGCTCGACATTCTTGAGGCCGCCGTGTGATGTGTAACCCAGCCGCTCCGCGATATCTGCCTGGCGGTCGAAGCTTAGCCGGTCGTTTCCGCGCTTCGACAGAAAATGCAGATGGCAGCGCACCGCCCACAGGAAGCGCTCACATTTCTTGAAGATGGCGAGTTCCTCGCGCGTGAAGGCGCCTTTACCGGCCAACTGATCGGTGGAATTGGTGGCATAGATATACTTCGCGATCCAGAACAGCGTGTTCAGATCCCTCTGGCCGCCCTTGCCATCCTTGACATCCGGCTCGACCAGATAGCGGCTTTCACCGACCTTCCGATGCCGGAGATCGCGTTCACCCAGCTTGTCGGCAATGAACTGCTTGGCATCCTTCGAGACGATCTCGCGCCGGAAAGCCTCGACAAGGCGCTCGAACAGCTGGTTGTCGCCGCAGATATAGCGTGCCTCCAGAATGGCGGTGAGAATGGTGTTGTCGGATTTCGCAAGCCGTATGCATTCGTCAATGCTGCGGGTGGCATGGCCTACTTTCTGCCGCGTGTCCCACAGACAATAGAGAATGAACTCAACGATGTTCTGAACCCGCTCCGTCTGGCGGGCGGGCAGCAGAAACAGGAGGTCGATATCAGACCCCGGCCCAAGGGTGGCGCGCCCATATCCACCCACCGCCACCACGGCGATTGGTTCATCTGACCCATTGGCAGGAAACAGCGTTTCACTTGCCAGCGCGAACAATCCGCCGATCAGTTCATCTTCTGCAAGGCTCAGTGTTTCGGCGCAGCCTGTACCGTCGCCATCGGCGATCAATCGGCGTTCGGCCTCCGTGTGAACGTGGTCGAGTGTGGCTTTCAGGATCTTCACGATGGCCGGTCGCAGATTGGCTTGTCCCCGGCCGTGCTTCTCAACTGCTGCCGCGAGGCTGTCCTGCAAGTCGCTCCGGTTCACGAGGCTCTGTACGTGCTGGGATGTCTTCATGCGCGCCGCCCCGCGAGGAGCGATTTCAGTTCATAGATCAGGTCCAGCGCTTCGCGTGGAGACAGCTCATCGGCCGCGACCTGGGCCAGGCGATTCTCAACTTCGCTGTCACGCCGTAGCGGAGGAAGAGTGGCTGAAAACAGCGGCAGGTCTTCGATCAACCCGGCAGCGGGCGACCTCGAGCCGTCCCGCTCCAGCCTTTCGAGAACCTTCTGCGCGCGGCTGATGACAGCGGGTGGAAGCCCGGCAAGACGCGCCACATGGATACCGTAGGATCGGTCAGCCACCCCCGCGACAACTTCGTGCAGGAAGATAATCTCGTCCTCCCACTCCCTCACCTTCATCGTGGCGTTGACAAGGTGCGGCAGCTTCGCAGCGAGTTGCGTCAGTTCATGGTAATGCGTGGCGAAGAGCGCCCGGCACTTGTTGGCGCTGTGCAGATGCTCGAGGGTTGCCCAGGCGATAGACAGGCCGTCATAGGTGGCGGTGCCCCGTCCGATTTCATCGAGGATGACAAAGGAGTTCTTCGTCGCCTGATTGAGGATGGCGGCTGTCTCCACCATTTCCACCATGAAGGTGGAGCGCCCACGCGCCAGATCGTCTGCGGCGCCGACACGGCTGAACAGCCGGTCGACTGCGCCCAGATGGGCTTCGGAGGCGGGGACATAGGAACCCATCTGCGCAAGGATGACGATCAGCGCGTTCTGGCGGAGATAGGTGGACTTACCCGCCATGTTGGGGCCGGTCAGAAGGCAAAGCCGCCGTGCATCGCCCGCGATGTTGCAGTCATTGGCGACGAAGGAGCCTGCAGCTGAGTCCTGCAGCGCCGCTTCGACAACCGGATGCCGCCCGCCCCTGATGCTGAAGCCTGTCGTGTCGTCCACCCGCGGACGGACGTAGCGCCGCCGCTCCGCGACTTCAGCCAGCCCCGCCGCCGCATCAAGCTGTGCTGCGGCATCAGCAAGTTTCGACAACAGGTCACGACGGGCGTTCACGCGGGCTACAAGCGCATGGAAGATTTCCTGTTCCAGCGCCAGTGCCCGGTCTGCTGCAGCGGCAATCCGCTGGTCGAGCGAGGCAAGCTCGGTTGTCACGAAGCGCATGGCACTGGCCACGCTCTGGCGGTGAATGAACAGGCCGGCCTGTTCGGGCGCTTGCAGGGTGGCGGCGGAGCCTGCCGGCACTTCGATGAAGTAGCCGAGCACGTTGTTGTGCTTCACCTTGAGCGACTTGACCCCCGTGGACTCGCAATAGCGGTTCTGCAAGCCGGCGACGACGTGACGTGTCTCGTCCCGTAATGAGCGGTTCTCGTCGAGTTCGGGCGAATAGCCCGGCTTGATGAAGCCGCCATCCCGGGTGGCGGGCGGGAGATCGGCGGCGAGGGCTGCGCCCAATTCTGTGGCGAGTTCAATGTCGCTCCAGCTCAGTGTCTCCCGGATTTCGTCCAATCCCTCCGACAGTCCGCCAATCGGTGCGCTGCTCCCCAATCGCTTTGCCAGGGCGGCAGCGATGATGAGCCCATCCCGGATTGCACCAAGGTCACGCGGGGAACCACGCCCAATGGAAATACGCCCAAGCGAGCGCTCAAGGTCCGGCATCTCGGCAAGCTGCCGCCGGATGTCGTCGCGCAGGCTCGCGTCGGTCACGAAATGTGAAACCTCGTCAAGCCGGTTGGCAATGGCATAGGGGTCGCAAAGCGGGTTGGAAAGCCGTGAAGCAATGCAGCGGGACCCGGCTGCCGTCACCGCAAGGTCGATCACCGACAAGAGGCTCCCCCGCTTTTCGCCTTGCAGGGTGCGGGAGAGTTCGAGGTTGGCGCGGGTCGCCGGATCGATCAGCATGACGGCAGAGGCAGATTCTCGCCGCGGTGGCCGCAGATGCGGCACGCGGCCCGCTTGGGTGATCACGATATAGTCGAGAAGCCCGCCCAGCGCCGAAATCTCAGCCCGTGAGAAGCTGCCGAAACCTTCGAGTGCTGCAACGTCGAACTGTTCCTTCAGCCGGCGTTCGCCTGCAGTTGAGTCAAACCGCACGCCTGGCAGCGGTGTAACCGGGGCTCCGGGCCGTTCGAGCAGGGCTGAAATGTCCGGGTTCGCCAACAGCACGTCCGCGACGATGATTTCGCGTGGCTCGAGGCGGGTCAGGTCAGCAGTCAGCCGGTCAGCGGCTGAAACCATCACCGCAAATTCACCCGAGCTGATGTCGGCCCAGGCGATGGCCATGTCGCCGGTCGCCTTGCTGCGTGCCACGCTCACAAGGAAGTTGTGGCTGCGCGAGTCGAGGAGATTGTCCTCGGTCAGCGTGCCGGGCGTGACCAGCCGGACAACGTCGCGCTTCACGACCGCTTTGGAGCCGCGCTTTTTTGCCTCAGCCGGATCTTCCATTTGCTCGCAGACGGCAACCCGGTGGCCTAGTCGGATCAGCTTCTGGAGGTAGGCATCCGCCGCATGCACGGGAACCCCGCACATCGGGATGTCCTGCCCCAGGTGCTTGCCACGCTTGGTGAGGGTGATGCCAAGCGCATTGGCCGCGATCTCGGCATCCTCGAAGAAGAGTTCGTAGAAGTCACCCATCCGGAAGAACAGCAGGCTTCCCGGATTGGCCTGTTTCAGCACCAGGAATTGGGCCATGACGGGCGTCGCGCGCTGGGAGGCATCCTCCCCCGCCTGATCGCCGGTATGGTCCATCTCGTTCACGTGCCCTCCATAGCAGGAATCGACCAAAGAGGTACAAGCGGCCATTGCGGACCACTTGAGTGTCGCCCTGCCCCTCTCTAGTCTGGCCTCGAGACGCTTGAGAATTGTTTTTTGAGGCAGAACCATGGATCATAAGCCGCGCCGGCCCACCATTACCGACGAGGAAGCGCTGCAATTCCACCAGCGCGGCAAGCCGGGCAAGCTGGAAATCACCCCGACCAAGCCCATGGCGACCCAGCGCGACCTTTCGCTGGCCTACAGCCCCGGTGTTGCCGTTCCTGTCCGGCGGATCGCCGAAGTGCCCGAGACAGCCTATGACTATACCGCCAAGGGTAATCTGGTGGCGGTCATCTCCAACGGCACGGCCATCCTGGGGCTCGGGGATCTCGGTGCGCTGGCCTCGAAGCCTGTGATGGAGGGCAAGGCCGTCCTGTTCAAGCGCTTCGCCGATGTCGACTCGATCGACCTTGAAGTCGATACCCGGGATGTTGATCAATTCATCAATGCGGTCCGTTACCTTGGCCCCTCCTTCGGAGGCATCAACCTCGAGGACATCAAGGCGCCTGATTGCTTCATCATCGAGCAGCGTCTGCGCGAGATGATGGATATTCCGGTGTTCCATGACGATCAGCACGGTACAGCCATCATCGCCACCGCCGGTCTGATCAATGCCCTGCACCTGACGGGGCGTGATATCAAGACGGCCAAGATTGTCTGCAATGGTGCCGGGGCCGCCGCCATTGCCTGCGTAGAACTCATCAAGTCGCTGGGTGTTCCGAACCGGAACGTCATCCTGGCGGACTCCAAGGGTATTGTTTACAAAGGCCGTACAGAGGGCATGAACCAGTGGAAGTCTGCGCACGCGGTGGATACCGAGGCGCGCTCCCTGTCCGATGCGATGGTGGGTGCCGACGTTTTCTTTGGCCTCTCCGTGGCGGGTGCACTGACACCTGAGATGGTGAAGAGCATGGCGCCCGATCCCATTATCTTCGCCATGGCAAATCCTGATCCGGAAATCACGCCGGAAGAGGTTGCCAAGATCCGTCATGATGCCATCATGGCCACGGGTCGCTCCGACTATCCGAACCAGATTAACAATGTGCTCGGCTTTCCCTACATCTTCCGTGGCGCGCTTGACGTGCGGGCCCGCACCATCAACGAGGACATGAAGATCGCCGCTGCCCAGGCCCTTGCCGGTCTGGCGCGTGAAGACGTTCCGGATGAGGTCGCTGCCGCCTATCATGGTTCGAGGCCCAGTTTTGGCCGCGACTATCTGATACCGGTTCCCTTCGATCCCCGCCTCATCTCAACCGTGCCGGTGGCCGTGGCCAAGGCTGCCATGGAGAGCGGCGTCGCGCGCCGGCACATTGCCGACCTTGCTGATTATGCCCATACGCTTTCAGCCAGGCTTGATCCGATCGCCGGCACGCTGCAAAGCGTATTCGGCAAGGTGCGCGTGGCACCAAAGCGCGTGGTGTTCGCGGAAGGCGAAGAAGACCGGATGATCCGCGCCGCCAACAGCTTCGCCAGCGCGGGACTCGGCCGTGCCATCCTCATCGGCCGGGAAACCGAAGTCGAGAAAACGCTGACGAGCGGCGGGCTCGAACTCAACGAGAATGTCGAAATTTCCAATGCGCGCCTTTCTGACCGCAATGTCGATTACGCCAACTTCCTGTATGATCGCCTGCAACGGAACGGCTTCCTGTTCCGGGATTGTCAGCGCATGGTGAACCAGGATCGCAACGTCTTTGCTGCATGCATGGTGGCGATGGGTGACGCCGATGCGATGGTGACGGGCCTTACCCGTAACTTCTCGGTCGCTCTCGACAATGTGCGCCAGGCCATTGATCACCGCCCCGGTCACAGGCCGATCGGTGTTTCCATGGCGCTTGTCCGTGGACGGACGGTGTTCATTGCCGACACGTCGATTCATGAATTGCCTTCGGCGGAGGAATTGGCCGACATCGCCCAGGAAGCAGCGGGTGTGGCCCGTCGCTTTGGCTATGAACCGCGCGTCGCCTTCCTGTCCTATTCGACCTTCGGATATCCGCGTGGTGAGCGTGCCGAGTATGTGCGTCATGCCGTTCGCGTGCTCGATAACCGTCATGTTGATTTCGAGTATGATGGCGAGATGACGGCGGACGTGGCTCTCTCGCGCGAGGCAATGGCGCTTTATCCTTTCTGCCGCCTCACGGGTCCCGCCAATGTTCTGGTGATGCCGGCTGCGCACTCCGCCTCGATCTCCACCAAGATGCTGCAGCAACTTGGTGGCGTCACGGTAGTGGGTCCGTTGCTGACGGGCCTCGACAAGCCGGTGCAGATTTCCTCGATGTCTGCGACGGCTTCGGAGATCCTGAATCTCGCCGCCATCGCAGCTTACGACATCAACCGTTAGGCTGTCCAAAATGCGCGAAATAGCGCGTGTTGATGGCTGACACGGGCAGGATGATCAGCACGTCGATGGTGTTGAACTGCGGATCGATCACAGCGCCTTCGCCGATGTAGCAACCAAGGCGGAGATAGCCCTTGATGAGCGGCGGCAGGTCCCGGAGAGCCTGCCGCTTATCAAGGCCGTCGGCCCGAATACGCTTCATCTCGACATAACGGGATGGCAGCGCACGCACGGCCCATTCGGGCGGAGGCGCGGCCTCGGCCAGGAAACTCAGGGCCGTAGCATGGGCATCCGGGTTGGTGCCCTCCAGGCTGGCGCATCCCAGCATCACATGCAGGTCATGCGCGCGCACATAGTCCCATATCCCCTGCCAGAGCAGTTCCACCACTGGCTTGGTGCGGTATGGTTTCAGCACGCAGGACCGTCCAAGCTCCAGAAATCGCAAGCTCGGATGGGCGCTGATCAGGGGCGCGATGTTGAACTCGCCCTGCGTATAGAAGCCGCCATGAGCTTCCGCCACCTCCTGCCGCAGCAGGCGATAGGTGCCGATCAGTTCGCCATCGGTCAGCATGATTGCGTTCTCGCCCACCACCGTGCGCTGTACGACGATGAGATGATCGCAGATTGAATCAAAGCTGTCGCGGTCGATGCGCTGCGCGGCGGCCCCACCCTGCGGGATTGCCCCCAATTCTTCGTAGAATACGCGGTAGCGCAGGCGTTGGCAGCTTTCGATCTCGCTGGCGTCTTTCGCCTGGCGCAGGATGAGGCTGCCCCGTTCAACGTGGATGTGCGGCATGTCCTGCAGTGGTTTTCTCCTGCGCTGTGTCTGCCACAGACACAGGAATTGTGGAAGTTCCGTGACGGGCCTCAGGCTGCCCTGGGCATGACCAGCCGGGCAATGGCTTCCTCAAGATCCTGACGATCGAAGGGCTTGGAGAGATATCCATCCATGCCTGCCTTCAGGCATTCCGCAATGTCTTCCCTTTGGGCGTTGGCCGTGAGCGCGAGGATCGGCAGGCGTATGCTGGAGGACCGAACCTCATGCCAGCGGATTCGCCGTGTGGTTTCAAGGCCGTCGAGCACCGGCATTTCGACGTCCATGATGATGAGATCAGGCCTTTCCCCGGCTGCGAGGTGGTTCAGTACCTGTTCGCCGGTCACCGCATGGGTCACGCTGTACCCCTCGCGTTTCAGCATGGTCTGTGCCAGAAGCGCATTTACCGGATTGTCCTCGGCGAGCAGCACATGCAGCGGACGCTGATGCCGGTTTGTCGCGGCGATATCGCGCAGCTCTTGAACTGCTGCGGCGATCACACCCTCATCCTTCAGCGTCATCAGGCGCAGAAGCGATTGCCGCCGGAACGGCTTCAGGAGATAACCCGTAAAGGGCTCGAGCAGCAGGTCGGCATATTGACGCCGCTCCTCGGCCTGCATCATCACGAAGATCTGGCGGCCCTGGCCAAGGCTTCCGCTCTCTCGCCAGTTCCGCAACGTGTCGGCATAGGCGCAGTCACAGATGATGTCGGCATGAGGTGCATCATGCGACAGAATACCCGTCAGCTTTTCCGTCCCCTCCACAAGGCGGACAACCGCCCCGTTCTCTTCGAGGGTTCGGCGGATGTGTCCGGCCGTGATCGAGGGCCCGGCGGCCAGCACATAAGTCCGGCCCTGAAGCGGCAGGCTTCCGTTGCAGGAGGATGCTGGTTCGAGTGGCAGTGTAACGGTGAATTGTGCGCCGGCACCCGGCGCGGATGTAACCGCGATGTTGCCGTTCATGGCTTCGATCAGCTTGCGTGAGATGGAAAGCCCCAGCCCCGTTCCACCGAACAGCCGACGTGTATCGTCATTGGCCTGGGTGAATTCCTCAAAGATCCGTTGCTGCTCGGCCTGCGTCATGCCGATGCCGGTATCACTGACCGCGATACGGAGCCGTTCCTCATCGTCCATGTCGACGTGCAGGGCAACGCCGCCCTCGGCAGTGAACTTGATGGCGTTGCCACTGAGGTTGAGCAGCACCTGCCTCAGCCGCTTCTCATCGCCCATGATATTCGGGGGAAGCCGCTTGGAGACAAAGCAGGAGATTTCTATACCCTTGGCGTGGGCACGTGGGGCAAGAAGCTCGGTAACCGACTCGACGAGTGCGGCAAGGTCAAAGGGCTCATTCACCAGGGCGATGCCATCGCGTTCGGCCATCGAGCCATCGAGCAATTCATCGACGATCGAGAGCAGGGCGCGGGCGGAGGCTTCGGCCGTCTTGGCATAGTTGCGCTGCTCGGGCGAGAGCGGTGTTTCCAGCAGCAGGCCGATCATGCCGATGATGCCGTTCATCGGGGTGCGGATTTCGTGACTGGTGATAGCCAGAAACCGCGACCTTGCAATGTTGGAGGCTTCGGTCCGCAGGCGCGCATCTTCCAGCGCCGCAGCGGCGGTTGCCAGTGCCGCCAACCTGCGCCGGGTACCGCGGCGCCAGGCGAGGAGGCTGAGCGCCACGCTGGCCGACACGATGATGCCGGCCACTGCAAGGCCAGCAATTCGGATGGTCGGTCCTGCGGACAAGGCCATGATCAGGCTCAACCCGCTCAGCAGCAACACCAGCGCTGTTACAGCAATGATCTTGCCAATGCCGATTTCCGGCCGCGCCAGATCGTTCATCGCCTGTGTCAGGCGAAGGTCCTGCAGCGGGTCTGATTGATGACGCCTGGTCATGCCCTTTCCATGCCATGGCCGTATTGTAAAAGCCTTACAGGCTGGCGCGATGGTAAATGGCTGGTTAACGCCGCTAGGCTGCCGTCTGGAACGCTGCGAGCTTCTGACGGTAGCTCAGCGCCTCTGCGATGTGAATGCGCTGGACCTGCTCGCGCTGGTCGAGGTCCGCCAATGTGCGTGCCACGCGGAGAACACGGTGATAGCCGCGCGCCGAAAGGTTCATGGCATCGGCAGCATCGCGCAGAAGGGTGAGGCCGTGCGGTTCTGGCGTGGCGATGGTCTCCAGCAGGGCGCCATCGGCCTCGGCATTGGTACGGAGACCGGGTTTGCCGAGCATGGCGAAGCGCTTTGCCTGGATCCGCCGGGCTGCCAGCACGCGTTCAGCCACCTCACGGCTTGATTCCTTGGGCGGCGGCAAAGTGAGGTCCGAGGCCTTCACGGCTGAAAGTTCGATCTGGATGTCCATACGGTCCAGCAGGGGGCCGGAAATGCGTGCCTGATAATCGGCGGCACAGCGCGGGCCCTTGCGGCACATATGACCTGAGCTTCCGGCAAGCCCGCATTTGCAGGGGTTCATCGCCGCCACAAGCTGGAAGCGGGCAGGATAGGTGACATGGTAATTGACGCGTGCCACCACGGTTTCCCCGGTTTCCATCGGCTGGCGGAGTGACTCCAGCACACGCGCCTGAAATTCCGGCAATTCGTCAAGAAACAGAACCCCGTGATGCGCCAGCGCCATTTCACCCGGCTTGGCGCGCAGGCCCCCGCCAACCAGCGCGGGCATGCTGGCGGAATGATGTGGTGCGCGGAATGGCCGGCGTTGCGAAAGTTGGCCGTTGCTCAGTTCACCGGCAAGCGAGGCGACCATGCTCACGTCCAGCATCTCGCGCGAATCCATCGCAGGCAGAATGGAGGGGAGGCGCTGTGCCAGCATTGATTTTCCAGCTCCCGGTGGGCCGACCATGAGCAGGTGATGGCCGCCCGCCGCCGCCACTTCCAGCGCCCGCTTGCCCATTTCCTGTCCCTTGACGTCCTGCAGGTCCGGCAGGCGTTCTGCATCGCGGGTGATCATGGGTTTGGGCCTGGTCAGCACTTGCGTGCCTTTCACGTGGTTGATGAGCTGGGTGAGGTTTTCGGGCGCGAGAATGTCCGCGTCCTCACCCGCCCATGCGGCTTCCGGGCCGGATGCCTTCGGGCAGATCAGACCCATGTCACGGCCATTGGCGGCAATAGCGGCTGGCAGCACGCCAGAGACGCCAAGAAGGGCGCCATCCAGCGCCAATTCGCCCATCACGATATAACGCGTCAGGAAATCCTGCGGAATGATGCCAAGCGCGGAGAGCACTGCCAGCGTGATGGGCAGGTCAAAGTGGCTGCCCTCCTTTGGCAGATCGGCGGGAGAGAGATTGACCACCAAACGCTTGCCGGGAAGCGCGAGGCCGATAGCATGCAGGGCCGCCCTTACCCTTTCCCGGCTTTCCGCCACAGCCTTGTCGCCGAGGCCCACCACATTGAACTGCACGAGGCCCGACAGGAACTGTGCCTGCACATCGACCGCGACCGCCTCAATGCCCTGAAACGCCACCGTTGCCGCTCGTGAAGTCATATCCGCCTCCCCGAACTTGACGCTACAGGAGATAATGTCATGACGTCAAGAACAATTGGCGAACAATTCTACCCGGACGTGCTGTCCCCCACGGCCTCATTTCTGGGTGTGCTGACGTTGCGGGCGTTGATTCGCACCCGTTTCACGCGGCGCGGGTCGGAATCGAGAATTTCAAACTCAAGACCGCTCTCATGGCGGATGATCTCGCCCCGTGTTGGCACGCGGCCCGCAATCTTGAAGATGAGGCCTGCCAGCGTATCCGCCTCCTCCTCCTCCTCTTCCGGCAACAGGTCGACACCCAGAAGTTCTTCCAGGTTCGAAAGATCGACACGGCCATCAGCCATGTAGAGACGCTCCTCGATCGGCTTGATCTCGAGGTCTTCGTCTGTGTCGTGTTCGTCAGAAATATCGCCGACGATCACTTCGACAAGGTCTTCGATGGAGACCAAGCCTTCGGTGCCGCCGTATTCATCGATGACGATGGCAAGATGGGTGTGAGTGGCCTGCATGCGGACCAGCAGGTCGGTTGCCGGCATGGAGGGTGGCACGAACAGTACCTCACGGCTCAGCCCCGCCTGTTTCACAGGCGTTGCGAGCGTGGCCGCCGCAATGTTGAGACCAGGCAGCGGGGCCTTTTCCGGATTCTCCGGCCTTTCGGCTTTCTCCGCCTTTTCCGCCTTCGAGCTGCGTCTCTTGCGCGTTCCGCGGGAGGCCATCCAGCGCAGGAAGTCCTTCACATGGATCATGCCGGTCACACCATCGAGCGTTTCGCGGTAGACAGGCACACGCGAGTGATTGGCGTCGATGAACTTGTCGAGCAGGTCCTGCATGGAGTCGGTTTCGTCGATTGCAACGATATCGACGCGCGGCACCATCACGTCATCCACCCGGAGGCTGGAGAACTCAATGATGTTGAGCATCATCGACTTTGCTTCCCGGCCCACTGTCTCACCGGGGTTCTGCGCCTCGTGGCTTTCGATGGCGCCTTCCAGACTCTCCCGAAGGCCCATGTCCCGGTTGCGCGTGAAGCGGCTTTTCAGGCGTTGCCAAAGGCTTTCCCGCCCGGGTCCCGGCGCGGTGGTGCTGCTCGATTGGTCGGTGTCACTCATATGGATTGGAGATGCCCAGCCCCTTCAATATGCCTGTTTCCAGTTGTTCCATCTCTTCGGCCTCTTCTTCCGTTTCGTGATCATGGCCGAGAAGATGCAAGGTCCCATGAACAATAAGGTGGACAGTATGGTCGCGCAACGTCTTCGACTGCTCTGCCGCCTCCCGCGCGATCACGCCGAAGGCGAGCACGATGTCGCCCAGCGGCCTCGGCTCGCCCTCGGGCAGCGGCATGTCATCGGGCATTGGGAAGGAGAGCACGTTGGTCGGTGCATCCTTGCCCCGCCACGCGGCACTGATCTCGGCAATGGCCGCATCATCGGTGAAGAGAAGGGCCGTTTCGTATCCGGTCAAGTCCCGTCCCGCCGCTGCTAGGGCGGCGTTCACGGCCTGATGCGCGAGGTTCTCAAGGTCAACCAGCGCCGACCAGGACTCGTCTTCGACGTCGATCGAAACGATCATTTCTTTTGCTTCGGCGCCTTCTTGTCATAGGCAGCCACGATGCGGCCCACCAGCGCATGGCGCACGATGTCAGCGTTGCTGAACCCCACCGCCGCCACACCCTTCACGCCCTTCAGCACCGTCACGGCGTCCGAGAGACCGGAGGTGACACCCGACGGCAGATCCACCTGCGTGGGGTCGCCTGTCACCACCATGCGGCTGCCTTCGCCGAGGCGGGTGAGGAACATCTTCATTTGCTGCGGCGTGGTGTTCTGTGCCTCATCGAGAATGATGAATGCCGAAGACAGCGTGCGGCCGCGCATGAAGGCCAGCGGCGCGATCTCGATCTGGTTTTCGGAAATGCCCTTTGCCACGAGGCTCGCCGGCATCATGTCGTAGAGCGCATCGTACAGTGGCCGGAGATAGGGATCGACCTTCTCCTTCATATCACCCGGCAGGAAGCCCAGCCGTTCGCCGGCTTCCACTGCGGGCCGTGACAAAACGATGCGGTCCACCTCCCCGTTCATCAGCGCCTCGGCGGCGCACGCTACAGCGAGATAGGTCTTGCCGGTGCCAGCAGGGCCGATGCCGAACACCAGTTCATTGCGGCGAATCGCATCGATATAGGTGCCTTGCGTTGGCGTGCGCGCCATCACCAGCTTCCGGCGCGTGCGGATTGCGCCGCCGGGGATGTTCGTCTCCTGCGCTTCGCGCATGCGGATTGCCCCTTCCACTTCGCCCTTGGTGATGTCGAGTCCACGACGGGCACGGTTGTAGAGCGCCATCAGCACATCGCGCGCCGCATTCCGGCCCTGCTCGCTTCCCTTCACCGACAGCCGGTTGCCGCGCGGCGTGATGTCGATGCCAAGGCGGTGTTCCAGAATAGCGAGGTTTTCGTCATGCTCGCCGCAGAGCAACGACAGCAGGCGGTTATCATCGAATGACAGAGTGAGAATATCCGAATCTTCAGGCCGGGCAGCCTTCTGGCTGGCAGGCTGAGCCACAGTGACGGGCGGATTCAAGGACGGCATTCTCCATAGGTTGGGTTCATGAAGGATAATGGCCCGAAAGAGTGTTCGTTCCAACTCCTGTTATATGGGTATCCACGATCTGTCCGATAAGCGATTTTTCGGCCGGGAGATGGACGGACTGCAGATAAGGTGAGCGACCGACCAGCTGGCCCGGGTCTCGGCCCGGCTTTTCGAGCAGAACGGGTACGGTCCTGCCCACCATGGCGGCATTGAACGCCGTTTGCTGGGCGTGGATCAGCGCCTGAAGTGCCTGCAGCCGCGCTGATTTCTCGGCTTCCGAAATCTGGCTGTCGTGGTTAGCTGCGGGGGTACCGGGCCGGGGAGAGTATTTGAAAGAGAAGGCACTGGCATAATTGACCCTCCGAACCAGATCGAGTGTCGACTCGAAATCACGTTCGGTCTCGCCCGGAAATCCGACAATGAAATCGCCTGACATGGCAATGTCCGGCCGCGCCTTGCGGATTTTCTCCACCAGCCGGAGATAATGTTCCGCCGTGTGGCCGCGGTTCATGGCCTTCAGCACCGCATCGCTTCCCGACTGCACTGGCAGATGCAGATAGGGCATCAGCTTGGGGTTCTCGGCGTGGGCGGCGATCAGGTCTTCCGTCATGTCGCGCGGATGGCTCGTGGTGTATCGCAACCTTTCGATACCAACGATGCGTGACAGTTCCGCGACAAGGCCGGCCAGGCCCAAATGGTCGCCGCCATGGTAGGCGTTGACGTTCTGCCCCAGCAGCGTCAGTTCTTTCACACCCTGAGCCGCCAGCTTCCGGGCTTCACTGAGAATCTGAGGCAGTGGCCGTGAGAATTCGGCACCACGCGTATAGGGCACGACGCAGAAGGTGCAGAACTTGTCGCAGCCTTCCTGCACGGTGAGGAAAGCCGCGACACCCCGCTTCGGCAGCGATTGCGTGTCGAGCCCCTCGAACTTGTCCTCGGCCGGGAACTCGGTTTCAACGACGGACGTCTCGCCGGCCCGCTTGCGCGCCAGAAGTTCCGGCAGGCGATGGTAGGTCTGGGGTCCGAAGACCAGATCCACCGTGGGGGCCCGGCGCACGATTTCCTCGCCTTCGGCCTGCGCCACGCACCCGGCGACCGCGATCAGCATCTCGCCGCCCTGCTCCGCCCTCGATTGCTTCATCTTCCGGATCTTGCCGAGCTCTGAATAGACCTTTTCCGCTGCCTTCTCGCGAATGTGGCAGGTGTTGAGAATGACAAGGTCTGCCTCCTCTGGGGTCGGCGTTTCGGCATAGCCCAAGGGTGCGAGCACATCCCGCATGCGCTCGCTGTCATAGACGTTCATCTGGCAGCCATAGGTCTTGACGAAGACCTTTTTCGGGGCGTTTTCCATGGGGACAGCCCTCTAGACCATTTCCGCCTTGCGGTGAAGCGCCGCGCTCAGACCCCGGCGGACCTGCTCCTCAGCATGTAGGGCAAGGGCCTTGCGGCTCAACTCGCCCCCGAGCGAGAGTACAGGGTGGCAGACCACCGTCACTTCGAGCGGTCCCGCCTCCAGGGCACCCAGGAGATGTGGCACCAGGTCCATGTCGCCATACCAGGCAAAGGAGGGCAGGCGCCTTCGGCTCATCGGCAGGTTCCACTGGCCGACATAGGCGAGCGTCACCGGTTGAACCAGGACGCCTTCGATGTCTGCCGCTGCGAAGAACGAACTCTTGAAGGGCAGAACGCGGCGTCCATCGCTCGAGGTGCCTTCGGGAAACAGCACGAGCAGGTCACCCGCCAGGAGCCGGGCGCGCATTTCATCACGGACGAGACCGGTGGCATGGCGGCGTGTCCGGTCTACGAAAACGGTACGTTGGAGCCGCGCGAGGCTTCCAAAGAAGGGCCAGCCATTCACATCCCGTTTTGCCACGAAGGAGACAGGCACCACAGCACTGAGCACGACGATATCAAGCCAGCTGACATGATTGCTGACAATCAGCAGCGGCCCCGCTTCCGGTGGCTTGCCAACGATCCTCACCCTAATGCCCACAATGCGGCAGACGAGCCGATGGTAATGCCTCGGAAAATGGCGGGCCATGCGTGGCCAGAACCGGACGAAGAGGTATTGCAACGGCATCAGCGGCAAGGTGAGGCCTGCAAAGGCTGCAAGGATCACCCATGACCTGAGTTTCTTCACGGGCCGATGTCCCGCCGCATGATGATGGCGTCTTCCGTGCCTGCGCTGCGCTGGTAGTAGGCTTTACGTCGCCCGGCTTCTGCAAATCCAAGGCTTTGATAGAGTGCCTGGGCAGCCATGTTGGAGGCCGCCACCTCCAGAAAAACCTGCCGTACGCCGTTTGCAGCGAGCAGCTTTACATGATGCGCCAGCAACTGCCGGGCAGCACCGCGCCGCTGCGATTGCGGCCGTGTGCCGATTGTGATGATTTCGGCTTCATCCGCCGCTGAGCGCGTGAGGATGAAGGCAACCGGCTCATCAAGCTCCATGGCGATCTCGGCGGCAGCGCCCGGCATGTTGAGAAGGTCTTCGAAAGCGCGCGGGTTCCAGCCGTCCGGAAAGCTTTGCTGATGAAGGTCGGCGAGCAGTGGAGCGGCGAATGATGTGGCCTCCTGAAAATGAAGGCCGGTGAATTTTCGTAGCGGCGATGTCTGCGGTTTGGCGTCGGGTGAACGGAGATAGAGTGGTGCTGGCATGGGGCCGGGCAGGGCGGTGGCCGCCAGTTGGCCGAAGCGCGACGCAACGGGAAGTACATTGGCATTTGCGGCGGAAAGTGCGGGTGTTCCAGCTGCCGCAATCACGGCGGCGGAGGCGGTGCCGAGGATCAGTGTTGCGGGAGGAAGGTTCGCGGTGGTGGCAGCCACAGTGGAGATTTCAGGACCGGAGAGAAGCGTGCGATCCGCATCGAACAATGCAGCATAGACCTCCCCATTGCGCGCGTCGGAAACGACGAGAAGAGGTACAGGTGCCAATTCATTGACCGCGATGGCGGAGAGGCTGTCGATGCCAATCACCGGAATATCAAGCGCCATGCCCAAGCCCCGCGCGAAGGCCAAGCCGATCCGAACGCCAGTGAACGTGCCGGGGCCAGTGGTGACGGCGATCCGGTCGATATCCTGAAAGGAAAGCCCAGAGGCTGCCATGACCTCGGCCACCATCGGCGGCAGGGCTTCGGCATGGCCGCGCTCCATTGGGGCATAGGCCTCCGCCATTGGCTTGCGGCTTTCGGTGTCGATGACGGCCGCCGAGCAGGCCGCCATCGCCGTATCGAGGCTCAGGATCTTCATGAAGCGGCGTGATAGGCCGCTTCCAAGGCGCGCGTCAAACGGCGCGCACTTCGCTGACTTCCGGCACGAAGTGGCGGAGCAGGTTTTCGATGCCGTGCTTCAGCGTGGCGGTCGATGAAGGGCAGCCCGCGCAGGAACCCTTCATGTTCAGATACACAACGCCTTCGCGGAAGCCATGGAAGGTGATGTCGCCGCCGTCCTGCGCCACCGCCGGGCGGACCCGCGTGTCGAGCAACTGCTTGATGGTGGTGACGATCTCGGCATCGCCCTCGCTGAAGAATTCTTCGGCATCATTATCCGATTTGGGCGTCTCACCGAGCAGGATGGGCGCACCCGACAGGTAATGATCCATGATGAGGCCCAGAATCGACGGCTTCAGATGCTGCCATTCGGCATTTGCCTTGGTGACAGTGATGAAGTCCTGGCCGAGGAACACGCCGGAAACGCCATTCACGGTGAAGAGCTTCTGGGCAAGCGGGGATTCCGCAGCCGCTTCGACATCGCGATAGTCCCGCGTGGCGCCGGGCAGCACGGGCTTGCCCGGCAGGAACTTCAGGGTGGCAGGGTTGGGCGTGGCTTCTGTCTGGATGAACATGTCCGATTCCTCTGATCGGGATATATAGCCCAGTTTAGAATCATTTCAAACTATTCCAACCCATCCCGTGAGGTGGATTTCAGGAGACGATGAAACCCACGATTTCACGGGCCTTCCGCACGATGGGCGCGGCGATGGTGCGGGCCCGGGCGGAACCGTCTTTCAGCACGCCCTCCACATAGGCGGGGTCGCCCTGCAGGCGCTTCGTCTCGTCGCCGACAGGCCCGAGCTTCGCCACTGCAAGATCCGCCAAGGCGTTCTTGAACACCGAGAATTGCCCGCCGCCATATTGCGCCAGCACCTTTTCCACGCTCTCTCCCGAGAGCGCGGCATAAATGCCGGTGAGGTTGTCGGCCTCCGGCCGGCCCTTCAGGCCCTCTGCCTCGCTCGGCAGCGGTTCCGGGTCTGTCTTGGCCTTGCGTATCTTCTTGGCGATCGTGTCGGCATCATCGGTCAGGTTCAGCCGGGAGAGGTCGGACGGGTCCGACTTCGACATCTTCTTGGTGCCGTCCCGCAGGCTCATCACGCGGGTTGCGGGGCCGGTGATGTAAGGCTCGGGCGGTACGAAGAATACGCCATCCGCGAAGCCCGCCGCCTTGATGGCGTCGGCATAATCGATGTTGAATTTGTTGGCGATGTCGCGCGCCAGTTCAAGGTGCTGTTTCTGGTCTTCGCCCACCGGAACATGCGTGGCGTGATAGCCGATGATGTCTGCAGCCATCAGCACCGGATAGGTATAGAGGCCGACCGATGCCGCTTCCTTGTCCTTGCCGGCCTTTTCCTTGAACTGTGTCATGCGGTTCAGCCAGCCGATGCGGGCGACGCAACCGAGGATCCAGGCAAGTTCGGCATGTTCCGCGACCTGCGACTGGTTGAAGATGATGCTCTTCTTCGGATCGAGCCCGCAGGCGAGATAGGCGGCCGTTACGTCCACGATCGCCTTCCTCAGTTCCGCGGGGTCCTGCCATACTGTGATGGCGTGCATGTCGACCACGCAATAGATGCACTCATGCGTATCCTGCATGTGAATCCAGTTCAGCATGGCGCCGAGGTAATTGCCGAGATGCAGATTGCCGGTCGGCTGCATGCCGGAAAACACGCGCGGAACGAAGTTGGACATGAGGAACCCCCGTGGCTCGAAAATCGCGCCGCTTATGCCCGCAAAACACTGGCCTGAAAAGAGGTTCGGATCAGGCTTGCCATTCCCTGCCACAGCAGGTCTAAGACGGAGCATGCCAGAACTTCCGGAAGTCGAAACCGTCATGCGGGGCTTGAAGCCCGTGCTCGAAGGCCGGCGCATCGAAAGCGTTGCCTTGAGGCGGGATGGTCTTCGTTTTCCCTTTCCGCCAGGTTTTGCCGACAGGCTGTCCGGCCGCACCGTCACCGCCCTCTGGCGGCGGGCGAAATACATTCTGGCTGACCTCGATTCGGGCGATATCCTGTTGGTTCATCTCGGCATGACGGGGCGCTTCACCGTCTTTGCGCCCCATGGGGCGCGCAATCTCGGCGAATTCTATTTCGAAACCGCTTCGGGCGAGACGGGCGACGGCCCCCATGACCATGTGATCATGACCCTCGATGACGGCACTCGCGTGATCTATACCGATCCCCGCCGGTTCGGCATCATGGATCTGTTCCGCGAAACGGAGAAAGTGGATCACAAGTTGTTGCGTGGAATCGGGGTGGAACCGCTTGGTAATGGTTTCAGCGAGGCCTATCTGGCGGAGCGTTTTCGCGGCAAGGCCGCGCCGCTGAAATCGGCCCTCCTGGACCAGCATATCATTGCTGGCCTCGGCAACATCTACGTCTGCGAAGCCCTGTTCCGGGCTGGGCTGTCACCGCGGCGCAAGGCCCGTACGCTGATCCGCCGGAAGGGCAACGACCCGCGGCTTCCGGAACTCGTGCGCCATATCCGGGAGGTGCTGGGCGAGGCTATCGCGGCGGGCGGTTCCACCTTGCAGGATTTCGCACACACTGATGGCGCATCGGGTGCCTTCCAGCAGCGTTTCCTCGTCTATGATCGGGAGGGGGAGCCCTGTACCAAATGCGGTTCTCCCATCGAAAGGCTTGTGCAAGCGGGCCGATCCACCTTTTATTGCCGGAAATGCCAGCGCTAGGACGGTTCACATGAGCTATCAGAACATTATCGTCGAAACCAAGGGCAAGGTTGGTCTTGTCACGCTCAATCGCCCGCAGGCCCTCAACGCGCTGAACGAGGCGTTGATCGCGGAATTGAATGAGGCCCTGAGTGGCTTCGAAGCCGATCCCGCCATTGGCTGCACGGTCATCACTGGCAGCGAAAAAGCCTTTGCAGCCGGCGCCGATGTGAAGGAGATGGCTGAAAAGACCTTTATCGAGTCCTATCTCGGCAGGTTCCTCGATGGCTGGACGAGGATTTCGGAAACACGCAAGCCAGTGATCGCCGCCGTCTCCGGTTTTTGCCTCGGCGGCGGGCTGGAACTTGCCATGATGTGTGACGTCATCATTGCCTCCGAGACGGCGAAATTTGCCCTGCCCGAAATCACCCTCGGCATCATGCCGGGGGCGGGCGGTACGCAGCGGCTTCCGCGCTTCATCGGCAAGGCCAAGGCGATGGACCTCATCCTGACAGGCCGCATGATGGATGCGGCGGAAGCGGAGCGTTCCGGTCTCGTGGCGCGTGTGGTTGCGCCCGAAAAGCTTCTTGATGAAGCAATGGTGGCTGCCGCAAGGGTTGCATCCTATTCGCAACCCATCGTGATGATGGCAAAGGAGACGGTGAACCGCGCACAGGAGGTTTCACTCACCGAAGGCGCCCGCTTCGAGCGCCGACTGTTCCTGTCGATGTTCTCGACCGAGGACCAGAAGGAAGGCATGAAGGCCTTCATCGAGAAGCGAAAGCCGGCGTTCAGCAACCGCTGAACCATCATGCGGGGTAGATCACGCCCTTCTTGATGATGATGTTGCCATACAGCCGCGGCTCGCTCGACGCGACAATCGCGAAGCAGGCCTTGACCTTGTTGTAAAATGCATCACCCGTCAGAGGGACGATCCTCTGCTTTGGATCGTGCTTCAGCAGCACGGCGGTGAAGTCCTCGAACACTGGTTCCATCCGCTTGGGGTCGAGATAGGCGGCAGGCCGCCACACCGCTTCGGGCACCATGTCATCGATCGGCATCACCGAGAGGATGGCGTCAAGAATGCGCGGCGCGCCATGCCCGTCGAGCCTGACGACGCGTTTGCCATGTTCCTCGGCCGGGTAATTGCCATCGACAATGGCAATCTCGTCGCCATGTCCCATGGCCCGCAGCACGCGGAGCAAGTCGGGGCTCAGCAGCGGATCGATTCCCTTGAGCATCAGATGGTTTCCTTGAACAGCACATTCCGGTTGATGATGAAATTGTCGAACAGCGGCAGGCTGGCAGCGCCCAGCGCCCGGGCATCTGCCCCGATCGTACCCTCGACGACCGGACATGCGGCGATGCCCTGGCGATCGATCCGCGACAGCGCCGCCCGTACCGCCTTGACGAACCTGGCACGGACGGCAACCGGAACCGCACCATCGATGACGATGGCCGCACAGTCCAGGACGGCCATCACACCGGTGGCGGCCGTGGCAACTTCAAGTGCGGCGCGCTCCATCCAGCGGTCGAGCGCCTTGCCGGCGCCATGCCACGCTGCCGGGTCGCGCCACAGCAGTTCAGGGTTGCCGCCTTCCCGCATGATCTCCCGCTCCAGCGCAGCCAAGGCGGTCGAGTGAACGAGTTGGTCCGTCCTGCCATGTGCGGAGGTCACGGGCAGGGATGCGAAGGCCCCGGCATTTCCATTCCGTCCCAGATACAGGCTGCCGTTCAGCACGATGCCGCCGCCAATGAAATAACCGAGGTAGAAATAGGCGAAATCCTGAAGCTCGCGCCCGCGGCCAAACAGGAGTTCGGCGGCGCAGGCTGCAGACGCATCGTTGCAGAAATGAATAGGCCAGGGCAGCAACCTTGCGATCTCGGCCTGGAGCTCATATTCCCGCCACGCCATCATCACGTCAGCGGGTGCGCCCACATCCTCGCCCCAGTTCCATAATTCAAAGGGCGCCGCGATCCCGAGCCCGCTGATCCGCTCGCGCTGGCGCTCGCTCATGCTGGCCGTGATCTCCTCCACGCCTGACGTGACGAAGGCGAGCAGCTCCGCTGGGGCGGGAAATGCATAGGGCTGGTGGATGACCTGCCTGACCTTGCCGGAGAGATCGAGCAGCATCAGGTCGCCCGAACGGCGCCCAACCTTGAGGCCGATCGAAAAAGCGCCCTCCGGATCGAGTTCGAAGGGTACCAACGGTTGTCCGACCTTGCCGCGCTGGGGGGTCTTGCGTTTCAGAAGCCCATCGGCCTCGAGTTGGCGGACGATCACGGAGACGGTCTGGGCCGAAAGGCCGGTCAGACGGGCCATTTCGGCCTTGGGCAGTTGCCCATGCAGCCGGATGAGGGACAGGATGAGCCGCTCGTTGTAAAGTCTGACGCCAACCTGCGTGGTGCCGCGCGACAGTCCGGGGCCCTTTTCGCCCCTCGTGCCGCCGCTGGCCCACTCCATCGCCATCCCTTCATCCTTTTCATGCAGCCCCGGCGGAGAATTCCAGCAGTGAACGGGGGGTGTCAATCAATAAATCACGCCGGTTTACTTATTGACAGCTGCGGTTTTTTGAGTTGTGATCCAACGATGGTCCTGGCCAGCCCAAGCTGCCATGCGCCTGAAAGTGACTGAAATTCCTATGCGGTCCCGAAGGGACCTAAAGTTAACCGGGAGGATTCACGTGAAGAATAAACTCAAAGTTGCTCTGCTCGGCGCTGCTGCCGCTGCTGTGTTTTCCGCCTCGCCCGCTTTCGCGGCCGGCGGCGTCTGCCTGATCACCAAGAACAACACCAACCCGTTCTTCGTGAAGATGAAGGAAGGCGCTGAAGCCAAGGCCAAGGAACTCGGCGTCGAATTCCAGGCATTCGCCGGCAAGGTCGACGGCGACGCCGGCCCGCAGATCGAAGCCATCGAAAACTGCGTCGCCTCGGGCGCCAAGGGCATCCTGATCACGGCGTCGAACGACTCCGTCATTCCGGCGCTGAAGACGGCCCGCCAGGGCGGCGTGCTGGTGATTGCCCTCGACACCCCGATCGGTGACGCGGAAGCCGCCGACTCGACCTTCGCAACGGACAACTTCGAAGCTGGCGTTCTGATCGGCAAGTGGGCCAAGGCCCAGATGGGTGACGCCGCCAAGGATGCCAAGATCGGCATGCTGAACATCAACAAGGACAACATCTCGGTTGACGTTCTGCGCGACACGGGCTTCCTGACCGGCTTCGGCATCGAAGTGCCGAACCCCAAGGTGCTTGGCTCCGAAACCGACACGCGCGTGATCGGCCACGAAACCTCGAACGCCAATCCGGAAGGCGGCCTGAAGGCCACCGAAAACCTGCTGGCCAAGAACCCCGACATGAACCTGATCTATACGATCAACGAGCCGGCTGCTGAAGGCGCCTATCAGGCGATGAAGGCTGCGGGCAAGGAAAAGCAGGCGCTCATCGTCTCGGTCGACGGCGGCTGCCCCGGCGTGCAGGCTGTGAAGGACGGCGTTATCGGCGCCACCTCCATGCAGTTCCCGCTGCTGATGGCCTCGCTCGGCGTCGAAGCTGTCGCGGCTTTCGCCAAGGACGGCACCAAGCCCAAGAACTCCGAGGGCCTCGACTTCTTCAACACCGGTGTGCAGCTCATCACCGACAAGCCGGTTGATGGACTTCCCTCCGTCACTTCGGAAGAAGGCCTGAAGCTCTGCTGGGGTTGATTTCCCTTTGACATGAACACCGCGAGGGGCGCAGATTTCCGCCCCTCGCGGCTGACAAGAAAAAGCGGAAAAGCCAACCGCACAGGCGCAAAACCGGGGTCGGAACATGAGCGAAAAAAGTCAGCCCACCAAATCCATCTCTGACTTCGAATCCTCGCTCAGCCAGGCCGATACATCCGTTGCATCCTTCCAAGACGAACAGATATCGCCGCTGCAGAAGCTTCGCCTGTTCCTTCAAGTCTATCCCGTCGCCGTCCCTATCTTCGTGCTGATCCTGTCGGTGCTGCTGTTCGGCATCACCACCGATGGCCTGATCTTCAAGCCGGGCAACCTGTCCACCATCATGAAGCAGGTCACGCCGATCGGCATCGTGGCCATTGCCCAGACCATCATCATCCTCACCGCCGGTATCGACCTCTCGATCGGTGCGATCATGGTCCTGTCCACCATCATCATGGGCAAGACGGCCGTCCAGCTCGGGGTCCCGGAGCCAGCAGCCATCGCCCTTGGACTTTTCGCCGGCGGCGTCATGGGGTATTTCAACGGCTTCCTCGTGACACGGCTGCGTTTGCCGCCCTTCATCGTCACGCTTGGAACGCTCTATATCTTTCAGGCCCTCAAACTTTGGTATTCGGGCTCGGAATCCATCCGCAACGTCGACACCGAGGCCTCTGCACCGCTTCTGATCTTCTTCGGCAAGGTCATTTCCATAGCGGGATTCCAGATACTCTACGGCACAATCGCCTTCCTGCTGCTCGCCTGGCTCATGTCCTATGTACTGCGGCACACAGCATGGGGGCGTCATGTATATGCCGTCGGAGACGACATCAATGGCGCCATGCTTTCGGGCGTGCAGACCGACCGTGTCCTGCGCTCGGTCTATGCCGTGGCCGGGGTGATCGCGGCGTTCGGTGGCCTGGTACTCATTGGCCGCGTCGGCGGCACGGTCACGCCCCTGGCGGGCGAAACGGCCAATCTGGATTCGATCACAGCCGTGGTGATCGGCGGCACCTCGCTGTTTGGCGGGCGCGGCACCATCATCGGATCGGTCCTCGGGGCGATCATCGTTGGTGTCTTCCGTTTCGGTCTCTCGCTCTCCAAGGTGGATGTGCTGTGGCAGGATTTCACCGTCGGCATCCTGATCATTGCCGCCGTGGCAATCGACCAGTGGATCCGCAAGGCATCATCGTAATCAGACCGTGATGGCAGAAAAGGTGGCGATCATGTCCAACGCACCAGACCCCGCAGCAGCCGCCAAGAGCGAACCCATCCTCACGGCTCGGAATCTCGTCAAGCGCTATGGCCGGGTAACAGCGCTGGACCATGCCGACTTCGATCTCTATCCTGGTGAGATCCTCGCGGTGATCGGCGACAATGGCGCGGGCAAGTCCACCCTGATCAAGGCCCTGTGCGGCGCCGTCACCCCCGACGAAGGCGAAATCCGTCTCGACGGACGGGTTGTACATTTCAAGTCGCCGCTCGAGGCGCGCAACGCTGGCATCGAGACGGTGTATCAGAATCTTGCGCTCTCGCCTGCCTTGTCGATTGCTGACAACATGTTCATGGGCCGCGAGTTGCGCCGGCCCGGCATCCTTGGATCGCTGTTCAAGAAGCTTGACCATAAGGCCATGGAAAAGATGGCGCGCGACAAGCTAAATGAGCTTGGCCTGATGACCATCCAGAATATCGGCCAGGCGGTGGAAACGCTGTCTGGCGGCCAGCGCCAGGGCGTAGCCGTGGCGCGCGCAGCGGCCTTTGGCTCCAAGGTCGTCATCATGGACGAGCCGACAGCCGCTCTCGGGGTGAAGGAATCGCGCCGCGTGTTGGAACTGATCCTCGACGTGAAGCGCCGCGGATTACCCATCGTTCTGATCTCACACAACATGCCGCATGTGTTCGAGGTTGCCGACCGAATTCATGTGCATCGCCTCGGCAAGCGCCTCTGCACCATAAGCCCGAAGGACTTCACCATGTCGGATGCCGTGGCCTTCATGACCGGCGCAAAAACCCCGCCGCCAGAACTGATGGCGGCATAGGCCAGCGCTGATCCGCTTAACGCGGCTTTTTCATCTCCTCGGCCAGCTTATGGGCGGCAAGCGCCATCATGCGCCGGTCCCGCCATTGCGTAGCATCCGCGAGCTTGTCCAAGGGAACGTGCATGCGTCGCCCACTCTGCAGCGTTTCCCCGATTGAGGCGGGCCATGGCCCGGCACCGGACTGACTCTCGCCCACCCGGCGTATCGTGGGGCCGTAACGCTCAAGGTAATCGGCCACGCCGCCTGGCGCATTGAGGTCTATGGTCTCGATCGGGCCCATGAAGCTCCATCGCAGCGCCAGCCCGTCCTTCAGTGTCTTGTCGAGGTCTTCCGCGGTGACATAATCCCCGCCGATAAGGCGGAATGCTTCGTTGAGCAGGGCCAGCTGAAGCCGGTTGAGGATGAATCCCTCGATCTCGCGCTTCACGGTGATGGGGGACATGCCGCAGCCCGCCATGAAGTCGCGCGTGCGAACGATCATGTCTTGCGATGTGAAGTCCGCTCCGCAAATCTCCACGATGGGCGCAAGATGGGGCGGGTTAAGCGGATGGGCAACGAGGCAGCGGCTGCGGGTCCTCAGTGGGCTGAAGATAATTGATGGCATGATCGCCGATGTCGAACTCGACAGGATCGCATCGCTGGGCACAAGACGTTCGACTTCGGCGAATAGCCGTTGTTTGGGGTCGGGGCGCTCGGTGATGTTTTCCTGGACGAAGCCGGCACCGTCCACCGCCGTCTCCAGCCGGTCCGCGCCGCGGATGCAGGCGAGGGCGCTGTCCGGATCCTCGAGCAAACCTGCCTCCGCCATTTCGGGAACGGTACGCCGGATATGCGCCAGCGCCGCCTCCACCTGGGCGGGGTCCTGATCCCACAGCGTGACATCATGGCCGCCGCGTGCGAAGACCATGGCCCATGACCGGCCGATGAGGCCGGAACCGAGTATGGCCGTCTTCATGCCGGCACCGGTGCATCAACGCGCAGCAGTCCCTCCGCCTTGAGGTCCTTCCACAGCGCTTTCGGCAGTTTCACGCTCATCGTTGCCGCGTTCAGCGCGACCTCCTTCGCAGTTGCGCCGCCGGGAATGACGGTGAGGACCTGGGGATGATGAAGCGGGAAGCGCAAGGCGGCTTGCGCCAGCTTCACCTTGTGGTGCTTGCAGATGGCCTCGATCCGCGCCACGCGTTCGAGAATGTGTCGTGGCGCGCGGTCGTAATTGTACCAGGCGCCCGGCTTCGCGCCGGTGGCCAGAATTCCGGAATTATAGGGTCCGCCCAGCACGATGCCGATGCCGCGCTCCTCGCACAGCGGCAGGAAGGAGGCGAGGGCCTCCTGCTCAAGAAGCGTATAGCGGCCCGCGAGGAGGAAGATGTCGAAGTCGCCTGCCTTGGCCAATGTTTCGCAGACTTCCCATTCATTCACACCCGCCCCGAATGCCTTGATGACTTTTTCGGAGCGCAGTCTTTCGAGTGCCTTGTAACCACTCTTCAGGATGGTTTTCACATGCGCGTCGCGCACCGCGGCAGATTTATGGGTGAAGATGTCCACATCATGGATGAAGATGATGTCGATCGAGTCGACGCCAAGACGCTCCAGCGAGAAGTCGATCGAGCGCATGAAGCCATCATAGCTGTAGTCGTAGCGTTCCCTGCGGGATGGCGTGCCAAAGAACTTGCCGATGCCAGTCCGGTTCTTCGGCTCACAGACCTCCAGAAGCCGGCCGACCTTGGTCGAGAGCACATAGTCTTTGCGCTTCCGGCCATAGAGAAAGCGGTTGAGACGGGTTTCCGAAAGGCCAAGCCCATAGAGCGGTGCTGTGTCATAGTAGCGGATACCCGCATCCCAGGCGGCTTCCAGGGTCTTCTGGGCCTCATCGGGATCAACGTGCCGGTAAAGGCCACTCACCGGTGCGGCGCCAAAGCCCAGTTCGGTGAAGCCGATGGTTTCTCCCGAGCGCGCCGTGAAATTGCGCTTCTTCATTTTTCTTTTGCTCCCACCGTGTTGAGATCGGAAAACAATTCGGGCGTGGCCTGTGCGAAGGATTCAAGCTCCGCCATCACCGCATCAAGGTGTTGATGCATGGCCCGGGCCGCAGCCTCGCCATCCCGCTCCGCGAGCGCGGTGACGATCGCCTGATGTTCGGCCAGCGTTACGTCAAGGCGGCGGCGGGTGTTGAGAAGCCGGCGGATCCGGTCCAGCGCAAGCCTTGCGGTTTCCACCGCGCCGCGTACCCTTTTGAAGCCGAGGTGATCCTGCAGGGCGGCATGGAAGGTCAGGTCGAAATCATGAAAGCCCTTGAGGTCCTGCGCCTCGATGGCCGCCCGCTGATAGCGGAGGTTCGTGTTGAGCTGCTCGACAAGTGTGGAGGGGATGTTCCGGGCGATGCTCCTCACCGTGTCCGCTTCCAGCGCCCGGCGCAGGAACATGGTGTCGCGGGCGTCCGAAATCCGGATGAGCGCTACCCGGGAACCGCTCTGGGGAATGATGTCCACCAATCCCTCTGCCGCCAGCCGGTTCATGGCCTCGCCCACCGGGAAGCGGGATACGCCGAGGCGTTCGGCGATAGCCTGCTTGTCGAGAAGCGCGCCGGGCTTCAGGTCGAGCTGGACGATGGCCTCGCGAAGCGCCGCGTGAACCCGGGCCGTGGCCCCGCCCTTGGGCAGGGGGTGGCCAATGCCGAGAAAATCATAGGTGACGGCAGAAGTTGGCATGCTAACATGTTAGTGAACTTCCGGGCCGGGGCCAAGCCCTGGTCTTCCATCCGAGAGAGTTTTGTCATGGTTGCAGCCGTACCCTCATCACCCCGCATGCTCCGCCTCGCAGCGGAGGACAACGTCCTTGTGGCCATCGACACGGTCGACAAGGGTGCGGCCGCGCCTGAGGGTATCACTGCGCTGGACCGGATCGGCAAAGGCCACAAGATGGCCGCCAGCGCCATCCATTCCGGAGACGCCGTACGCAAGTTCGGACAGATCATCGGTTTTGCCACGCGGGATATACCGAAGGGCGGCTGGGTTCACGAACACAACACTGGCATGCATGATTTCGCCCGGGACTATGCCTTTGCCCAGGACGCAAAGCCCGAGGACATCTTGCCCCTGGCACAGCAGGCCACTTTCCAGGGTATTCGCCGGGCTAATGGCAAGGTCGGTACCCGCAACTATATCGGTGTACTCACATCCGTGAACTGCTCCGCCACGGTAGCGGGCTTCATCGCTGAGGAAGTGAAGCGTTCCGGCATGTTGGATGACTATCCCAACATCGACGGGATCGTGGCGCTCAAGATGGACAATGGCTGCGTGATCGATTACCGCGGCGCGATTTTCGACATCCTGAAGCGAACGGCCTGGGGCTATGCGACGAACCCGAACATGGGCGGTGTCCTTATGGTGGGGCTCGGCTGCGAAGGCTTCCAGATCCCGCGCTTCAAGGAAGCCTATGGTGTTACGGAGAACGAACTTTTCCGTACCATGACGATTCAGGAAACGGGCGGCACCCGCAAGACCGTGGCGGCGGGTGTTGCGGCAATTCGAGAGATGCTACCGCATGTGAACGATGTGAAGCGCGAGACTTGCCATGCCTCTGATCTTATCGTGGCGCTGCAATGTGGCGGATCGGATGGTTACTCCGGCATCACCGCCAATCCGGCGCTGGGTGCGGCCGTCGATATTCTGGTGAAGCATGGCGGCACGGGCATACTTTCAGAAACACCGGAAATCTATGGCGCGGAACATCTGCTGACGCGCCGCGCCGCAAACCGGGAGGTGGGCGAAAAGCTGGTCGACATCATCAAGTGGTGGGAAGACTACACCCGCCGCAACAATATGGAGATGAACAACAATCCCTCTCCCGGAAACAAGCTGGGCGGCCTCACGACCATTCTCGAGAAGTCGCTTGGCGCTGCCGCCAAGGGCGGGTCGACCACCCTTCGCCACGTCTACCGCTATGCTGAACCGGTGACCGGCAAGGGCTTCGTCTTCATGGATACGCCGGGCTATGATCCCGTTGCTGCCACCGGGCAAGTGGCGGGTGGCGCCAATCTCCTCTGCTTCACCACGGGCCGCGGCTCTGCCTATGGCTGCAAGCCGGTGCCGTCGATCAAGCTCGCCACCAATTCCGATATCTACCACCGCATGATCGACGACATGGACATCAACTGCGGTGACATTCTGGACGGGGTCTCGATTCAGGAGAAGGGACAGCAGATCTTCGAACTCATGTTGAAGGTTGCCTCCGGCCAGCATACGAAGTCGGAAGATCTTGGCTATGGCGATAATGAATATGTGCCATGGCATGTCGGAGCCATGATGTAATTGTTGCCCTGTGGGCCATCTTTGCACCATGTTTGGGGCAGAAAACTCCGGATGTGGCGGAAGCCGGTAGTTTACACCGAGTAAACGTGATCCTGCTAAGGCTTCCGTCCGGGAGAGCCGGAGAGCATGGGCCGTTCGAAAAAGCCGAGCCGAGGACAGCAGCGGGTGGAGCCCGTGCTGTTTGCAGGGAGCAAGGGCCGCAAGGCAGGCCCATCGGCCCACGAAAACCGGCGCGCGCGCGGCCGCCGTAGCTTTTCCGGCCATCTCTTCAGCTTCCTCTTCAGCCTTGCGCTGTTCGGTGTGCTTGGGCTGGCGGCCGTGTTCGGCTATGTCTGGCTTTCGCTCGACCGGCAAGGCCTTCTCCGGATTCCGGAGCAGGAGCCTGGCATTCTCATCATCGCATCAGATGGTTCGACCATCGCCGAGCAAGGTTCTTTCAACGGCGATGACGTTCGCCTCGGCGAATTGCCCGATTATGTGCCGAACGCGTTCCTTGCCATCGAAGACCGGCGCTTCCGTAGTCATTACGGGGTGGACCCGATCGGCGTGATGCGCGCCCTCTATATCAATTATCGCTCCGGGCGCTTGGTGCAGGGCGGCTCGACGCTGACACAGCAATTGGCAAAGAATCTCTTCCTGACGCCGGAACGTACCATCGAGCGCAAGCTCCAGGAGGCCGTTCTGGCGGTGTGGCTCGAAACGAAATTCACCAAGGATGAAATTCTCCAGCTCTATCTGAACAGGGTCTATTTCGGCGCAGGTGCCACGGGCATCGAGAAAGCTGCGCAAGTCTATTATCAGAAATCGGCCACCGATCTGACGCTCGCTGAAGCCGCCACGCTTGCTGGCGTGGTCAAGGCCCCCAGCGCCGCCAATCCGATTTCCAATCCAGAGGCAGCAGCCGAACGTGCCGGTCTTGTCATTGACGCCATGGTGGACGCCGGCTTCATCACGCAAGAGGACGCCGCGTTGACCGCTGGTCAGCCGGCGGAAGTGAGGCTGCAGGGGTATCGTTCCCTCCGGAATTTCGTCATCGACTGGGTGAAGGAGCAGCTTCCGGACTTCGTGAAGGATTATGATCAATCGCTGGTGGTTGAAACAACGATCGCCCCCGTCCTTCAGGCGCAATCCGAACTGGCCCTGACCCAGGCCCTGGCAAAGGACGGCGCGAAGCTGCAGGTCTCCGAAGGCGCAGTGGTGATGATGGATGGATCCGGCGCGGTGCTGGCGATGGTTGGCGGAAAGTCCTACAGGAAGAGCCAGTTCAACCGCGCCACGAAGGCCAAGCGCCAGCCGGGATCGGCCTTCAAGCCTTTTGTGTTCCTTGCCGCCTTGGAGCAGGGTTACACGCCGCAGACCATTCAAACTGATGAACCCGTGCGCGTTGGCAATTGGCGGCCGGAGAACTACCGCAGGAAATATCTGGGCCCTGTGTCGCTCGAAACCGCGCTTGCCCTCTCGCTCAACACGGTGGCCGCAAAACTCGTCATGGATCTGGGGCCTGAGGCTGTGGGGGCCGTCGCACATCGGCTTGGCATAACCTCACCGCTCGGAAAAGACGCTTCCATTGCCTTGGGAACGTCCGAGGTCACGCTGCTGGAACTCACGTCGGCGTTCGTGCCATTCTCGAATGGCGGTTACCCCGTCTCGCCCTACGTCGTCACCCGTGTGCGTACGCGTGATGGAACCGTGGTCTATGAACGCAATGGGTCCGGTTTCCCCAAAGCTATCTCCGATCACGATCTCTACAACATGAACCGCATGATGCGGTTGGTGGTGACCGACGGCACCGGCAACCGCGCGGCATTTCCGGACTTCGACATTGCGGGCAAGACCGGCACCAGCCAGGATTACCGCGACGCGTGGTTCATCGCCTACACCAGTGAACTGATCACTGGTGTATGGGTCGGCAATGATGACAATTCACCCACCAAAAAAGTCACCGGCGGGCTCATCCCGGCGGATATCTGGCGCAGTGTCATGGAACCTGCACACCGTGGGCTGACGCCACGCCCGCTTCCGGGCGAGTCAACAGTCGCCTATCAGGAACCTGCAATTATATCCGAAATTGAATATGATCAGGGTGCTGCGGAGGAAGCTGCGGCACCGCCCTCCCAGCAAGTGCCACGAGGTGGATTTTTCGAAAGGCTGTTCGGCGGATCATCGAACAGTGCCAGGCAAAACAGTGGCAGCGGCGGCCAGCAGAAGGGCAGGACAAGCGCGCTCACGCCCTATGAGCGCATGCTGCGCGCCAAGGAACAACGCTGATCCCCTGTCAGACAACGACGCGGTGAACCTCCTGGCCGTGCTGGCGCAGCCAGTTCCTCGCCCGGGCCGCATTTGGACAGTGCGTCAGCACCAGCCGCCAGAAGCGGGCGCTGTGGTCAAGGTGGCGGAGGTGCGCCACCTCATGTGCCGCGACATAGTCGAGCACATAGTCAGGTGTCAGGATAAGGCGCCAGGAATAGGAAAGCTCTCCCGCTGATGAGCACGAACCCCAGCGGCTTTTCTGATCGCGGATGACGATCCGGCTGAAACTCACGCCCATCAGCGCCGCGTAGTGCCGCGAGGCTTTTGTCAGATCCTGCCGCGCCTCAGCCTTGAGGAAATCAAGCAGGCGCCGTGAAACATGGGCAGGATCGCCCGGCACATGGATGAGACCCGGCCCGGCATCGAGGCGCACCACGCCACGGCGGCTGTCAATATGCCGGATCTCGTGGCTCACCCCGCGTATCGAAATGACATGTCCATGTTCGAGCCGGATGAGCCCGCCGCGGCTCCTGATGCGTTCCTCGATCCAGCCGAGCGAGCGTTCCGTGAAATCCAGGGCCTTGCCGCGCGAAACGCCCTTGGGAACCGTAACGATGACGCCCGTGCCGCTGGGATTGAGCCGCAGTACCAGGCGGCGCGCCTGTGCGTGGCGGCGGAACACGACATCAAGCACCTCGCCGCCGATCACCAGGCGGGAAGGTTCAAGCGGTTTTGCCGCGACCGTTCGCTGAAGGCTTCTGAGCAGTCCGATCATTGGCGTTCTTATTCACGAACTCGACGATTCGCGGTACGATTTCCTTACGGAACCGCGAGCCGTTGAACACGCCATAATGTCCCACACCCGGCTGTAGGTGGTGGAGTTTCTTCTCCTTGGGCAGGTTCGAACAGAGATCCTGGGCTGCCTCGGTCTGGCCAACGCCCGAGATGTCGTCACGTTCGCCCTCGATAGTCATCAGCGCCGTTCTGGTCACCTTGGAGGGATCAACCAGGACATTACGATGCGTCAGCGTTCCCTTGGGCAGGTCATGGGTGATGAATACTTTCTCCACCGTCTCGAGATAGAACTCCGCTGTCAGATCCATAACCGACATATACTCATCGTAGAATTCGCGATGCTTTTCGGCAGAGTCGCCATCGCCCTCAACCAGGTGCCAGAACAGTTCCCGGTGAGCATCGAGGTGGCGGTCGAGGTTCATTGTCATGAATCCGCCGAGTTGCAGAAAGCCCGGATAGACGTCGCGCATCATGCCGGCATGCGGCGGCGGCACTTTCATGATGACATTGTTGCGGAACCAGTCCACGCCCTTTTCCTGCGCCAGACGGTTCACCGCCGTTGGGTTGCGGCGCGTGTCGATCGGACCGCCCATGAGGATCATGGTCCTGGGCGCGCATGGATCATTGGCCGCGTTCATCAGCGAAACTGCCGCCATCACGGGAACGGAAGGCTGGCACACCGCCATCACGCTCGTATCCGGCCCCAGGAACTGCAGCATCTCCGTCACGTAGTCGACATAGTCATCGAGGTCGAAACCGCCTTCAAAGGCCGGCACTGATCGCGCGTCGATCCAATCCGTGATGTAGGTGTCATAATGGGGAAGCATGCTTTCCACCGTGCCGCGCAGCAGCGTGGCATAGTGGCCGGACATCGGTGCCACGATAAGAAGCTTGTGCTGCGCCGTCTTCGGAGACCACGCCTTCCGGAAGTTCAGCAGCTTGCAGAACGGCTTGGTCAGGACAACGGTTTCATCGATCGCCACGATGTCGTCGTTGATAATCGTGTCGCTTATGCCAAACTCCGGCTTGCCGTAGCGGCGGGTGGTGCGCTCGAAAAGTTCAAACGAGGCCGCGACCGAACGGCCCAATTGTGTGCCGGCGAACGGGTTGGCGGGGCTTCGCCAGAATGAGATGCCTGCATCTGCAACGGCACGCCACGGCGCGAGCGCCGCGTGGTTCATTTCGTAGAGATGGTAAAGCACAACCCACACCCCGCGTTAACAGTTAACGCTAGCAAGTTGTACCGGCCGGGGCAACACGTCAGTAACCCCAACTTTAGGGGGACGCGGAGATGCCTTTCTTGAGTTGTGCCGCAAGCTTCGAAGAGTCAGTCGTGTAGGGCATGTGCGTCACGAAGGCGCCGTCAGGCCCCATCAGATAGATGATGCTCGAATGATCGACGAGGTAATCGGTGGCCGAGGATGAATTTCCTGCCTTTGCGTAATAGACACGATAGGCCTTGGCAGCCGCGGCCACCTCCTCCGGCGTGCCGGTCAGGCCGATCAGGTTCGGCCCGAAATTGCCGACATAGGATTTCAGAACCTCCGGCGTATCGCGCACGGGGTCGACTGAAAAGAACACCGGCTGCACCTTGGCGGCCTCCGGCCCAAGCGAATCAAGTGCCGCCATCATCACCTGAAGTTCGGTGGGGCAGACGTCCGGGCAGTAAGTATAGCCGAAGAACGCCAGCATGTATTTCCCGAGAAAATCCTTCTCGGTGACGCGCCTGCCATCCTGATCGGTGAGGGTAAAGGGGCCGCCAACCAGCGCCACGCCAGCACCTTGTGGCTGGTTCTGGTGCCGGTTCATCCACGCATAGCCCCCGATCCCGGCGGCGATGAGGAGAACCAGAGCGGCGAAAACGATGACAGAACGGCGTGGCATCAGGCTTTTTCTTCCTTTCGGGCTTCACATAGGACTAGATTGCACGGAACTCAACGTCGCCGCCCCGCCTCATCGGACCACATGCCTCAGCATCTCGCCAGCTATTCTGATCTTTTCACCGGTGAGGCCGAACTCGGCATGCTGCGGTTGCGGACCCTGGTGCGCCTGCGCTGGCTTGCCATCGTCGGCCAGGCCGGTGCCGTGCTGGGCGTGCATTTCGCCCTGGGCTTTCCGCTGCCGCTCGGCCTCTGCCTCGCGGTCATCGCACTCAGTGCATGGCTCAATATCTTCCTCACCATCCGCTGGCGCAAGAGCGTGAGGCTGCATGAGACCCATGCCGGTCTGCTGCTGGTCTATGATGTGCTGCAACTGGGCGTGTTGCTGTTTCTCACTGGCGGCCTGCAGAATCCATTCTCATTCCTCTTTCTCGTGCCGGTCACGATTTCCGCCACCTCCCTGTCGATCCGCTGGACGCTGTGGCTTGGCTTCATGGCCTTCGTGTGCGCCACTTTTCTTGCCTTCCACCATTATCCGCTGCCTTGGGTGCCGGGAGATGTTCTTCAGCTTCCCGACGCTTACATCGCGGGCATGTGGGCTGCCATCATCTGTGGCGTGGTGTTTTCGGCCATCTATGCGCGGCGAATCTCGGATGAGGCGCGGCAGATGTCGGTGGCGCTGCAGGCGACCGAAATGGTGCTGGCGCGCGAACAGAGGCTTTCGGCCCTCGATGGGCTTGCTGCCGCCGCCGCCCACGAACTCGGCACACCGCTTGCCACCATCGCTCTCGTATCGAAGGAGTTGAAGCGGGAACTGCCGGAGCAAGGTCCCCACACGGAGGATATCGACCTCCTCATCAGCCAGACGGCGCGCTGCCGCGAGATTCTCGCGCGCCTGTCCAACCGCGAGGCGCAGACTGACGAGATGTATCAGCGCACCAGCATCCGCGCGATGATCGAGGATCTGATCGCCCCCCTGCGCGGGTCCGATGCGGTGATCGCGGTGATGAGTTCAGCCGATATTGATGACAAGGCGCATGAAACCGAGCCGGTGTTCCGGCGCAATCCGGCCGTGACATACGGCCTTGGAAACATTTTGGAAAACGCAGTGGATTTCGCCGAAAGCCGGGTGGAAATCGATGCGCGATGGTCGGCCAGCCAGGTCTCGATCACGGTCAGGGACGACGGGCCGGGCTTTCACGAAAATGTGTTCGACCGGCTTGGGGATCCCTTCGTGACGACGCGCCCGGGCTATGGCGAAGACCTGGAAGAAGGCAGTCAGCACGGCGGCATGGGCCTCGGTTTCTTCATCGCCAAGACCCTGCTGGAACGCTCCGGTGCTGTCGTGTCGCTGGCGAACCGCCCAGCGCCGGAACATGGCGCGGTGGTGCATGTGGCATGGCCCCGCGGCGTCATTGACCTCGGACGGCGCTGATCCCGTGGCTGATGAGACCCGTATACATTGAACCAGTCTTCCCAAGCGTCTACACACCGCATGATGATCGTGAAACCTCCAGCCAGGCCGCAATGACCCAGTCCCTACCTCCCGGCGAGAAGACGCTGCTGCTCGTTGATGACGACAAGCCATTCCTCACGCGGCTTGCCCGTGCCATGGAAACCCGCGGCTTTGAGGTGCTGACGGCGGAGTCGGTGGCGGAGGGTGTGGCCCACGTCAAACGCGCTGCACCTTTGTTTGCGGTGGTTGACCTGCGCCTTGCTGACGGCAGTGGCCTTGATGTGATCGAGGTCCTGCACCAGGCCCGGGCGGAAGCGCGGGCCGTGGTGCTGACGGGATACGGCAATATTGCCACCGCCGTCACAGCGGTCAAACTTGGTGCCATCGACTATCTGGCGAAACCTGCCGATGCTGACGCCGTTTACGGCGCGCTCATTGGCGACAATGAAAGCCGCGCAGCGCTTCCCGACAATCCGATGTCGGCTGACCGGGTCCGCTGGGAACATATCCAGCGGGTTTACGAACTCTGCAACCGCAACGTATCGGAAACGGCCCGCCGCCTCAACATGCACCGCCGCACGCTGCAGCGCATTCTGGCCAAGCGCGCGCCCAAGTAAGCTCAGGTTCCGGCCAGCGGGTCATGCAACCCATGCAGCCTCAGAGCCGCGGCACGGGCAAAGGCCAATGTCACGGCTTTGCGGCGCGCGGCGTGCAGGGTTTCGGGCTCCGGATGGCGCAGGATGTCGGCACCCCAGTTATCGGCGACGATGAGGCCCACGTCTCCAGGCATCATGTCCGGTGCCATGCTGGTGGGAATGGCGAAGTACAGCCGATCGCAATAATCCCGGTATTCCGGCCATTTGCCGTCCGACCGGAAATCCCCGGGCGATGATTTGATTTCGATGATCCAGATTTCCCCGCTGCCATTCAGGCCGATGATGTCTGCCCTCCGGCCGGAGGCGAGCGTGAATTCCGGCAGGACGGCAAAGCCCGAAGCCCGCAGCAGGCGCGCGACGCCGCGCTGGACCAGAAGTGCTGTTTCGGATTGTCTGCCATCCGCCTTGAGCGGCAGGTGCATCATTCGGGCGTTTCCGTTACCGCAGCGACATCAAACTTTTTCAGTATAGACCAAGAAACCGCGCCCGCAATTCCAACCAGCCAGGCAACCGGGTGATTCCAAGTGGCCTGAATGCGCGCTAGATTGAATCCATTCCAAGGGGAGATTCGCAATGCCTCGCGTGAGAATCGAGAAGGACTCTATCGGTGAAATGGAAATCCCCGCGGATGCCGATTACGGCATACACACCGCGCGCGCGGTGGAGAATTTCCCGATAACGGGAATCAAGCTCTCGCATTTCCCTGAACTCATCGAATCGCTTGCCATGGTGAAGAAGGCGGCGGCGATGGCCAACCGCGATTTCGGCATCCTGAAGCCGGATATCGCCACGACCATCATATCTGCCTGCGACCTTCTCATTGCGGGTGATGGCCACAAGGATTTCGTCGTCGACATGCTGCAGGGCGGCGCTGGCACCTCGACGAACATGAATGCCAACGAGGTGATCGCCAATCTTGCCCTAAAGCTGCTTGGGCGGCCGCGCGGCGATTACGCCGTGGTGAACCCCAATGACCATGTGAATCTGTCGCAGTCGACCAATGATGTCTATCCCACGGCGGTGCGACTCACCATGCTGCGCGCCTGCCCGGAACTGATCGAGAGCCAGCAACTGCTGAAGGATGCACTGCTGAAAAAGGCGGTGGAGTTCGACGACATCATCAAGGTGGGCCGCACCCAGTTGATGGATGCGGTGCCGATGCGGCTTGGTTCGGAATTCCGCGCCTTCGCGGTGACGGTTGGTGAAGACATCGAACGCCTGCGGGAGTTCGCCAAGCTGCTGCGCGAGGTCAATCTCGGCGGAACCGCGATCGGCACCGGCATCAACACGCCGGAGGGCTATTCTGAACGGGTGATCCGCAATCTGGCAGAAGTTTCGGATGTTCCGCTGGTACCTGCGGCAGACCTGATCGAAGCGACATCCGATCTCGGCGCCTTCATAACCTTTTCGAGCGTGCTGAAGCGCATTGCAGTCAAGCTTTCCAAGATCTGTAACGATCTGCGCCTGCTCAACTCCGGTCCCCGCGCGGGCCTCGGTGAAATCCGGCTGCCGGCGGTGCAGGCAGGATCCTCCATCATGCCGGGCAAGGTCAATCCCGTCATTCCGGAGGTCGTCAACCAGATTGCCTATCAGGTGATCGGCAACGACCTGACGGTGACACTGGCCGCCGAATCCGGCCAGTTGCAGCTCAATGCCATGGAACCAGTGCTGGTGCTCAATATCCTGCAGTCCATGCGCATGCTGATCCGAGGCATGACGGTGCTGCGCGAGAAATGCATCATTGGCATCGAGGCTGACCGGGAGCGCTGCGCCGAGCTTCTCGAAGGTTCGCTTGTCACCGTCACGGCGCTGAACCCCTACATCGGCTACGCGCAGGCCAGCCGTGTGGCAAAACTGGCGCTGCAATCACGCCGCAGCATCCGCGACGTCGTGCTGGCCGAAGGCCTGATGACGGAGGAGCAGCTCGAGCAGGCCTTCGCAACCGGAACGCTGCTGGGGCAGCGGTGAAGCTGGGCCTGTGGACGGGCGATCCTGACCGCCTATTCGCGTCCGATGCAAAATCAGGCTATTCTTGCGATCATCGATTCTCAGGGTAACGGAATGCGACCGGTCATAGCCTTCGTCTTGCTTCTTTTCGGCATGCAAGCTGCATGGGCCGATGACCTCAAGCAGGCGCAGAAGGCCTACCGCCATGGTCAATATGCTGAAGCGGCCGCGATCCTGCAGCCCCTGGCGCAGCGGGGCAATCCCATCGCGCAGTTCAATGTCGCCGTGATGTATGACGATGGGCTGGGCCTGCCCCAGAACCTGGCGCTCGCTCTCTCATGGTACAAACGCGCCGCCGAAGCGGGCCTGATTGATGGCCAGTACATGACCGGCCGCTTCTACGGCCGCGGGCGCGGCACACCGCAGAACCCGGGCAAGGCCCTGTTCTGGTTCGATCTGGCCCGCGCCGGGGGGCACCCGCTTGCCGGCAAGCTGCGTGATCAGCACTGGAATCAGCTCAACAGTCCGCAGCGCGATGTCATTGAAGCGGAGGCCACACGCTGGCACGCCAGGCATCCCCGTCAATTCAGCTGCAAGGGCAATCCATGCATTTACCCGCGCTGGACGCCGATGCCGCGCTGGAGCATTTTCGACCTGGACACGGGGCCTCAATAAGCCGGCTGCGGCCCAACGCCCTCTGGCTGCCCGGAATTCGCCAGGCGCGTTGCTTGAGGCCACCGGCGCTGTTGGTGACGTGCTGCGGCCTTAACGCGGCGGCGTTGCAGCGCTGCCCTCATTGACCAGCCGTTCCCCGACCAATTCATCGGTGATGAGCACATGCGGCTTGAGCAGCCGCATGGCGCCCCGGATTACTTCATATTTCTGCCAGCCACCTGATGCCAGAACCAGCTTACGCGCGCCGCGCAGATCGCGTGGGTCGACGGCCACCACACGTTCATTCACCGGGTGGTTGATGATGTTGCCGTCCGCATCGATGAAGCGGCAGAGCACATCGCCCACCGCACCGGCTGCCTGCAGGGCCGAGAGCTCATCCCGCTCAAGAAGGAAATACTCCGAAACGGTGGAGAAGGGCGAAAGATCGCCCACGCTCAGGATCGCGAGGTCGAGGCGGGACGCACGGCGGAAAATTTCCTGAATGCCGGGATGCGACAGCAGCGCTTCCCGTGTGCGGGCGTCTGGTGCGAAAACCGGTGCTGCCATCAGGTAGCATTCCGCATTCAGCCGGTCAGCAAGGCGCCACGCAAACTCGGACGGATTGGCGCCACTCACCCGCGTGAGGCCACCCAGCATCGACAGAACACTGATGCCGGTTTGGTCGCGGTATTCGATACCTGGCAGGCTGGCGCTGAGCGTCTTGCCCCAGCCAAGGCCGATCGTTGCCTTCTCTGGAATGTTTTCGCTCAAATAGCCGCCAAGTACGGATCCGATGATATCCTGTGTGACGCTTGCATCCTGAGGCTTGGGGATGACGATGGCGCGCTCAAGCCCGTATCTGGTTTCGAGAGCCCGCTCCAGTGAAACGCAATAGCTGAGCTTGGTGGTGACCCTGATCTGCACCATGCCGCTCTGGCGCGAACTGGCAAGGATCCGGAGTACCCGCGAACGGCTGAGGCCCAGTGTTTTCGAAATCTCGTCCTGGGTCATTCCTTCCATGTAATAGAGCCATGCCACCTTCGTCTTGAGGTCATCGCTCACGTCGGGTTGGTTCACACGCTCCACGCCACCCTGCCTTGTCTATCCTACGCTGTTTACCGCACAAGTGTAGCAGCAGCCAAATGGCTTCCGCCAGCGTAAAGCCGCGTTTTGCATCTAGAAAGCCTCCACTCTTGCCGGCGCTGGAGCCAAGTATCTCTTCAGGGATGCGGTTATGACTGCAGCCGGGGGTGGGTCTGCGCCAGAGCGGCGCGCTGGCGTCAACTCTTTGTCCGGGCCGTCTTCATGAAGTTCAGCGTGTGTTCGAATGACTGGACTCCGGCCTGCGAGCCAAGCCCCGTCGCGTTGAGGGCGGAGGTCGCCTGCGCGAAGCGCACCGCCGTCTCTGGATCAAAGTTCTTCACCAGTGCTACGGCGTAGCCCGCGTCGAAAGCATCGCCGCAGCCGCAGGTACATTTTACGTCAATATCGAAGGCTGGAATGCGAAAGCGCGTTCCGTCTGCATGGCTATAATAGGCGCCATCGCCGCCGAGCGTGAAGACGCAGCAGGCCACGCCGAGGTCGTGGAAGAACCTGGTGCAGTCGGTCGGATCCTCAAGGCCTGAGAGAGCCCGCGCCTCTTCGATCGAGGGCATGAAATAATCCGTATAGGGAAGAACAGCGGAAACATCTGGCAGGTCTTCGGCCGAGCCAGCGAAGATATCAACGGTCGTGATGCAGCCATTGGCCTTTGCGTGGCGCATCAGGCTGGCGTTTGCTTCGCCGTCCATGGCGTCCATAAGGCCAACACCGCCCAGGTGGAAGACCTTGGCATCGGTGACACGCGCGAACTCGGCAGGGGTCACGGTGAAACTGCCCGTGGCGCCCTTCATGTGAAGCGCGGGGCGTGAACCATCGGCCCGTGTGGTGACGATCGAAGAGGATGTCTTCCATGCAGGCTTGCGCTGCATCAATCCCACATCAACGTTGAAATCACGCAGGCGCTGCAGAACCCAGTCACCCATCAGATCTTCGCCAAGCCCGCCGACTGCCTGGGTTCGGAGGCCCATCTTGGCCGCAGCAATGGCTGCAACCCCGGCAGCCCCCGAAACCGCAAGTGTGATCTCGTCAATCAGGTAACAGCCGCCACCCGGCGGCACGGCGGTAAAGGGCCAGCCCAGACAATCAAAGGTGATAAATCCCATCGATGTGTAGTCGAAGTCCTTAGCGGCCATCACCGAATCCCCAGCCGGACATTTTTTAATTCAGTATATCGAATGTTCAACTTCGTCCAGACAAATATACTGAAACTTGCCCGCTGAACGATGCTCTCAGCTGCCTCGGTTTCATCCTGTTTCGTGGGGATTGGCGATGACATTGCCAATGATTTCAGGATGGCCGCAGAAAACAACGACTTAGGGCAATGCCGCCCGAATGTTTCGACACGGTGTTCGAACATATTGACACCAACGAGGAGAAATGTTCAATTTTGGTCGGCAAACATCGATGTTCGTCTGTATCAGGAAGTTACGCCGTGAGGGCTGGTGTTCTGAAGACCGTCAACCAGGTCAGCTTCATGACCGTCGCCGATCCGGTTCTTCAGCCGGGCGACATGCTGTTGAAAGTCAGGGCAGCGACGATCTGCGGAACGGACATCCGGATCCTGCGTGGGAAGAAGACCGCCGGGGTCCGCTATCCCTCGATCCTCGGACATGAATTCTCTGGCGAGATCGTGGATACGGGTGGCCATCGTGCGTTCACCGCCGGACAGAGAGTCGGTGTCTGCCCGCAAATTGCCTGCGGCCATTGTCCCTATTGTTTGCGCGGTGCGGAAAACCTCTGCAGCAATTTGGCCGCATTCGGCTATGAAATCGATGGCGCCTTCGCCGACTATGTGCGGATCCCGGCATGCGGTGTTCTGGCCGGTAATGTCTTCACTCTCCCGGACGACCTCAGCTTTGAAGCCGCAGCTCTCGCGGAACCTCTTGCCTGCGTCATGAATGGACAGGATCTCGCCGGTGTCAGAATGGGCGACAGTATCGTTATTCTTGGCGCGGGTCCCATCGGCCTTATCCACGTGAAGCTTGCGCGGCATTCGGGCGCGCGCTGCATCATCATCAGCGAGCCCAACGCCATCCGCCGCGAAGCCGCCCTTGCGGCGGGCGCCGACTTGGCGGTCGATCCTGCAGTGGACGATCTGTCGGCTACCGTACGCGGCCAAACCGCCGGACTCGGAGCCGATGTTGCGATCTGTGCGGTGGGCGTGCCGTCCCTTGCCAATGATGCGATCAGCATCGTGCGCAAGCGCGGCCGGGTGAGCCTTTTCGCCGGGTTTCCCCGCGAGGCCCTTGCCGGTCTTGATGTGAATGCCATCCATTACGGTGAACTGACGGTGACAGGCGCTTTCGGCCTGACCCGGCTTCAATTCGACAACGCCTTGAAACTCATTGCCGCTGGCAATCTGAGGCTTGACCCGTTCATCACCCACCGCTTCGGTCTTGCTGAAATCGAGACCGCCCTTCAGGTTGCCGAACAAGGGTCCGCCATCAAAGTGGCCATCATCTGAGCGTGGCTGAAATGATGACCCCAACCCAGACACGCGGACCCCTGAAGCCCCATTATCCGGTGCTCATCATCGGTGCGGGGATCAATGGCTGCGGCACCTTCCGTGATCTCTCGCTGCAGGGCGTCGATTGCCTGTTGATCGACCGTGGCGATATCTGTGAAGGTGCAAGTGCTGCTCCCTCGCGCCTCATCCACGGCGGAATCAAATATCTTGAGACCGGCGCATTCCGGCTCGTGCGGGAATCGGCGATGGAGCGCAACCGCCTGCTGCGCAACGCCCCCCATTACGTGAAGCCGCTTGAAACCGTGCTGCCGGTCTCCTCATGGTTTGGCGGCATGTTTCCGTCCTTGCTGCGCTTCCTTGGTTTCAGGACGAAGCTGCTGAACCGTGGCGCGATCATCTGCGAAGCTGGGCTCCGCATCTACGACGTCTATAACCGCAAGATCAGCGTTCTGCCGGATCACCGTTTCCTCACCAGCTCACGGCTGCGTGAGGCCTATCCGGACTTCAACCCGAAGATCATCGCAGCAGGCCTGTATTCTGAGGGCCGCGTTACCCACGCCGAACGGCTGGGTCTTGAGTTGGTCATCGATGGCCTGGCTGCCAATCCGGGCTCAGCACTTCGTACCTATGCGCGCGCCAGCGCTGCCCCCACCCCGGGCGGCCTCGCTGTCACCTGCCAGTTCTCTGGCGAAACCGCCTCCGTGACGGCGGATGTCATCATCAATGCGGCGGGTGCCTGGATTGATCATGTCAATGCCGGGCTCGGCATCGCCACACACCACATGGGAGGTTCCAGGGGCTCACATCTGGTTGTCCGCAATGCGCAACTTCACGATGCCCTGAAGGGCCGGATGATTTACTTCAGCATGGCCGATGGGCGGATCAACCTTGCCTATCCTTTCTTCGGAAATGTGCTGATCGGATCAACCGACATTCCCGTCAGCGACCCGGATAACGCCACCTGCAAACCGGACGAACTGGATTATCTTCTGGCCAGTATTTCCGAAATCTTTCCCGGTATCCGCATCACAGCCGATCAGGTGCTTCTCACCTATTCCGGTATCCGCCCGTTGCCGCGCAGCGAGGGCCTCGACATCGGTGCCGTAAGCCGCGACCACGCCATCGCCAAGGACACCCTGCCGCAAAGGAATGTTCCCGTCCTGTCGCTCATCGGCGGCAAATGGACCACGTTCCGCGCCTTCTCGGCTGAGGCTGCCGATCATGTTCTTGCGCATCTCGGCAAGCCCCGCCGGGTCCAGACCGAAGATCTGCCGATTGGCGGCGGCAAGCATTATCCCGTTGGTCCCGACATGCTCAACGCCTGGGCCGTCCGCCTGTCCAGCGCCTACGGATTGTCCCCCAGCCGCACTGAAACGCTGCTGACCCGCTATGGCACGCGGGCGGAAGATATCGCGCGCTTCATCGCGGCAGAACCTGACAGCACCCTTCTCACACTGGAGGACTATTCGGTGCGCGAAATCGGTTACCTGGCTGCTGAAGAAAATGTCCAGCGCCTTGCCGACATACTGTTCCGCCGGACCTCGATTGCCATGGAAGGCCGACTTTCCGTCAACGTCGTGGAAGAAGTTGCTGACATTGCGGCCTCCACGCTCGGATGGACCGCGGAGCGAAGAAACACTGAAACCGTCCACTGCCAAACTGAATTCACACGGCGGTTGCCGGAATCGTCACCCGCCCGGAAAGCCGCCTGACAAACTCGATGACGCAGGAGACGATGATGCCGATCAACACTTCCCCAATCGGGCTCGCCCGCGATTTTCAGGCCTGTGCCGACAGCGGCAAGCCGGTCCGCATCGGCCTTGTGGGCTCGACTGAAAAGAGGACGGATATCGTCATCCCCGTTGCCCATTCGCCGGGTATCGACATCGGGGCGATCGCGGAACTCCGCGCCCGACAGGACCGGCTGGTATACGGCGAGTAAGGAGAA